>NZ_CP009283.1:4537500-4847500 GCF_000758625.1 Paenibacillus sp. FSL R7-0273 | reverse complement strand
GTTGACGAAAAAGACAAAGGCTTCACGGCCGATCGGTGTCAGCACCAGCTCGCGGCCGGCCAGCTTCGCCTCTTTTTCCTGGGCGAGTGAAGGGGTGGCGGTAAAGATGATGTCTGTCTCTCCGGAGATCAGCCGCTTATAGGCATATGAGGTAGAGGAGCACACTACCGGACTGCCCTCAAAATCATACGGATCATATTTATCCTCGGGATATACAGCCTGCACAAAGGCGGAGTAGAGCGGATAAAGCGCAGTAGCCCCGTCAAGACGCGGAAGTACCGTGTCCGTGATCTGATAGGAGGCCGGCTGGTCCAGCACGGCAGCTTTGGATTCAGCATGGAACGGCTGATACTGCTCAAGAGAAACCTCCTGCTCGCTTACTTCGGCCAGACTGTTCACATAGGCTTTATTGATCTCATACCCGCCGGTGGCCAGCAGACACAGTCCCAGGAATGAAGCAAAGGCAATGCCGCGGGTGCGCGGCTCAAACCAGTCAAAGATGGCAGCGATGATGTAGGCGCACAGCCCGGCAGCAACAACAGCAGAGAGCGGTGCATAGAACCTGAAACCGCCCATTAGGGCAACGATAAAATAGCCGATAAAGGCCAGTAAGGCGATAGGAACTACGGCTGCAATAGAAAACAGCAGGTTTAACCAGACAGATCTTTTCACGTGGACCCTCTTTCTGAATGATAAAGTATATAAAAAAACAGATGATTCCATTATACCTTATTAAAATCATAATATCTTCCAGTTGTTTTGAAAAATGGAACAGGCCATGCCTTTCTGTATGAAATACAGCAAAATATTTTCATAAAAGACTGGACGAAATCAGCGAATGGAGTTATCCTGAGATTGTGAAAAAAATAACGGAATACAAGATTCTCGGGGTAAGGTGAAATTCCTGACCGGCGGTGATGTTCAAAGCGAACTAAGCCCGCGACTCAAGCTCCGCTGTTAACGCGGAATTGACTGATCTGGTGACAATCCAGAGCCGACGGTAAAGTCCGGATGGGAGAGGATCAAAGAATATGGACACAGGTGTATTCCTGTTGCCTTTTATTCGAGATGCCCCCGATAATTGCCCTTTGCTGGGCGGATCGGGGGCTTTTGGTCTCTTATCGAGGGTTTGTATCGACAAGGAGAATGAATTATGAGTAATGCAACGGCTTCATCATCAGGGATTGGCAGAGCGCCAATCCGCAGCGGCTTCTGGCTGGTCGTGCTGGGAGCTGCGCTCTGGGGCGTCGATCCGCTGTTCCGGATCATTTTGCTGGATTCATTAACTTCCTCACAGATTGTGCTGCTGGAGCATGTGGTGCTTTTCATCGCAGCTGCGCCTGTACTCTGGCGCCACCGGGCTGAGTTGAAGAATGTAGGACTCCGCCAGGCAGGCGCATTGCTGGTCGTGTCCTGGGGCGGCTCTGCACTGGCAACCATCCTGTTCACCAAAGCTTTGTCCAGCGGCGACCTGAACGCTGTTCTGCTGCTGCAGAAGCTGCAGCCGGTATTTGCCATCGGCCTGGCTGCCGTAATTCTGAAAGAACGGCTTCCGCGCAACTTCGGCCTTCTGATTGTGCTTGCCCTGGCCGGAACCTATCTGCTGACCTTCGGCTGGACGGTTCCCTTCGGCCATGTTAACAACTTTATCAGCGTTGGCAGCCTGATGGCTATGGGCGCTGCCGCACTCTGGGGCGGATCGACTGTAATGGGCCGGTACCTGCTCGGCTCCATGCGCTATGAGACGGTAACCTCACTGCGCTTTATACTGGCCCTGCCTCTGCTGTTCGTCCTCACTACACTGGAAGGTGCACCATGGCAGGTGAGCGGCGGACTGGGAGCCACTTCACTCGTTGCAGTTAATCTGCTGCTGCAGGCGCTGCTGCCCGGACTTCTTAGTATGCTGCTGTACTATAAGGGCCTGAATACAACCAAAGCCTCTTTTGCCACACTCGCAGAGCTCAGCTTTCCGATGACCGGGATTCTGATTAACTGGATTGTCTACCACCAGCTGGTAACTATGGCGCAGGTCGTCGGGTTCGCTCTGATCTGGACCGCTTTATTCTATGTTTCCAGCCAGCAGAGCAGGCAGGCGCAGACTGAGTTGAAGCAGGCCGCTTAACCGTAAATATGCCTGAGGGGAGTGACCCCAGGGCTTTAATGTAACAAAAGGATATCTTCATGCAGCTGTTGCAGCTGAGAAGATATCCTTTTTTTAGTTGCGTGGTTTTTTTGTGCTTAAGAGTAAAAATAAGGCCTTTCTCCCATACTACCGTTATTCTGCTGTCATCCTTTGAGGAGGTGCATGAAGATGAACGATAAGCGGGCACCCGCAATTTACATACAGCTGAAGAACCGGGTTACAGTGCCCAAGGGCAAGGGGGTTATGCTGCGGGATGTGGCTTATCTGATTGCCGGTCCCGAGCTGCGGGAGAAGCTCGACTCCATTCTGCTGCTCCAGCCGGAGCAAAGCGACGGGAATCTGATTCTGATTGATCTGCTGACCATCATCCCGCGCATTCACGAGCTTGTACCTGGAGCTGATATCCAGCCGATCGGCGAGGGGCGGACCATTGTCCAGATTGAAGGCCCGCTTGAGGTGCGCAAGCCGTCGATTGCCCTGTTTGTGCTGGTCTGGCTGCTGCTGTTCTTCGGCTCGGCGCTGACGATTATGAATTTTCATGCCGATGTCAGCATGCAGGAGGTGCATGTGCGGATTGTCGAGATGCTGACCGGGCGGCGGGATGAGCATCCTTATGTTTTTCAGGTGGCGTATTCGCTGGGGATCGGGTTCGGGATGGTCGTCTTTTTCAATCACCTGTTCAAAAAGAAATGGAACGAGGAGCCGACGCCGCTGGAGGTAGAAATGTTCCTGTACCAGAAAAATATCGATCATTATGTAGTGCATGAGGAATACAGCAAGCTCGAGCACCGGCAAGGCTCTTCCGGGAAAAAAGGAGAAGTCCCATGACGGCGCCGCTCTCGCTCGGGCTTCATCTGCTGCTGGGGGTAGCGGCCGGAATCGCCGTCGGCGGGGGGGTCATTGCCCTTTTTATCGTGCTGGATATGGTTCCCCGTCTCGCCCAGCTGACTTCCTCCTACAATAAAGTGCACTGGTATGAGGGCGCGATGGTCGGCGGCTCGCTGCTTGGAACAGTCAGTGATTTCTGGAACTGGAAAATAGCAGCCGGTCCGCTGGCAGAGCTGGGGGTGGGGCTGCTTGACGGGATTTTTGTCGGCATGCTGGCTGCTGCCTTGACAGAGGTATTGAACGTGCTGCCTATCCTCGCCAAACGGCTGCATATGACGCAATATTTGTTCGGGCTGCTGATGGCCATGGTCTGCGGCAAGGTGGCGGGCTCATTGTTTGACTGGTTTGTGTACCAGCGCTAAGCGGACTGCGGCTCCTGGTTCTGCAGGTCTGAGGCGTGAAGAACTTTTGAGGGGGTTACGGGTTGGTGAGGTATATTCACAGCGGAGACCAGGTGAAGGCCGAGAAAGGAGAGGCCTCTGGTCCCCCGCCTACGGAAGTACAGGAGGATAGGAAAGAGCCGCCGGAGGAACTGGGCAGCCTGCTTGAGGGAGGCCTGACGGTTCCGGAAGGCGGTCATGTGACTGCAGCTGCCGACAGAGCGGAGGGAGACGATACAATGGATACGAATCAGCCGGTAAATAACGGGCCTGCGGACAGCAGATCCGGTAATAATAACCAAAGTCAGGGGAGCGGCAGCGATGCAGGAACAGGTACCGGGTACCAGGAAGGGGCTGGAGGCGAAGCTGCCCGGACGAATGATGCAGCGGCAGACGGGGCCGATATCGGCGTAGATGCCGGAGCAACGGGATATGGGGACCATGATCTGCAGGCCTCCGACGGACCCGGTACACCGGATCAGGAAGGTGAGAAGGAGCAGGCAGACGCTGATGAAAGCACAGAGTCTAATGACGGCCCCGGAGCCGTCAGCAGCAGTGCCCGGGAGGACACGGGGGGACAGGAAGAGGAAGAGGAAGAGGAAGAGACCCCGGAGAAGGGGGGCGGCTTGAAGGGCTTCCTGTCCACGCTGTTTGGCGATGACGAGGATCAGCAGGAAGCGTCCGGGACGGAGGATAGCGGCAGCCAGGCCAGCGGGAATGCAGCGCAGCAGGACAGCGGAAATTCGGGCCAGCAGGAGAGCAGAAATTCAGGCCAGCAGGACGGAGGAGTTTCCAGCCGGCAGGAGAGCGGATTCTCTGGCGGCCAGGATGCCGAAATATCCGGTGAGCTGGGTACCGGTGAGCCGGAAGCAGCAAAAAGGGGGCTCTTCGCCAGATTGTTCGGTGATGAGCCTGATGAGGAGGAGGAAGACGGCGGAGGGCAGGAGGCGGAAGCTGCAAGCAGCCGGCAGGATAAAGAGCAGGACGGCAAAAAGTCTGCAAAAGCGAAAAAAAGCGGAAAGCAGGCTGGCGGGAAGCAGGAAAAACAGACTGATCCGCTGCAGAAGAAGCGGGACTCGGAGCGCTCTGACTCGCTTGAGCAATCGATCATTTACTGGCAGGGCAATGATAAAATTCCGGAGTCTCTGGAGGATACCAAGAAGACATTGACGGAGGTGCTGGGGCTCGGGTCCTCCTTTGACATTGTGTTCAGGGAAATGACCTTCGGCGGACGCAAGGCGGCACTCCTCTGCATCAGCGGTTTTGCCAAGGATACTATTATTGATGAAATACTGAAACGGCTGACGTACCTGACTCCGGACGAGGTGTCCACCGGTGCGCTTAGCAGCTTCATGACCGAATACATCCCTCACATTCAGGTGGAAAAAGGCGAGCTGCTGAGTGAGAGCATCAATAAGGTGCTGTCGGGCATGAGCGTATTCTTTATTGAGGGTGAAGACCAGGTTATCATCATGGATACCCGTGCCTACCCGGCCCGCGGCCCGGATGAGCCCTCGATTGAGCGGGTGGTGCGCGGGGCCCGTGACGGGTTCACAGAAACACTGCTCAGCAATGTGGCGCTGGTGCGCAGAAGACTCCGCGATCCCGGACTGAAATATGAGATGCATCAGGTCGGACGCCGGACACGGACCGATGTCTGTGTCGCCTATATTGATGATATTGTGGACAAGACGCAGGTGCAGGCCGTTACCGACAAAATCAAGAGCATTGACATCGACGGCATCCCGCTGGCGGACAAGCAGCTGGAGGAGGCCATCGTCGGCAGGGGCTGGAACCCATATCCGCTGGTCCGCTATTCGGAGCGCCCTGATACAGTCGCTTCCCATCTGCTGGAAGGCAGGGTTGTTGTCTTTGTAGATACCTCGCCGAGCGTCATTGTCCTGCCGACGACGTTCTTCGATCTGTGCCAGCATGCCGAGGAGAACCGGCAGACCCCGTTCATGGGTACCTATCTGCGCTGGGTACGGTTCATAGGGGTGTTTGCCTCCATGTTCCTGCTTCCGTTATGGATGCTGATGGTTATCCATCCTGAGCTAAAGCCGGCGGTGCTGGAGTTCATCGGTCCGCAAAAAATGGCCAAAATCCCGCTGCTGGCCCAGTTTCTGATCGTTGAGCTCGGGGTCGATCTGCTGCGGATGGCCGCTGTGCATACGCCGACCCCGCTGGGCTCGGCAATGGGCCTGATCGCGGCTATTCTGGTGGGTGACATCGCTGTGCAGACCGGGCTTTTTGTCAACGAGGTCGTGCTGTATATGGCGGTGGCCTCCATCGGGATGTTTGCGACTCCGAGCTATGAGCTGGGGCTGGCTAACCGGATTGTCAGGCTTGCACTGCTGCTCGCCGTAGCTGCCTTCCAGGTGCAGGGCTTTATGATCGGGTCAACGCTGCTTGTCATACTGCTGACGACGCACCGGTCCTATAACTCCTCATATTTGTGGCCGTTTATACCATTTAATGCAAAAGCCATGGGGGCCATTCTGGTCCGGCAGCCGGTGCTCAGCTCCAAAGCAAGGCCGTCATTCAACAAAACGCGGGATAATACAAGAATGCCGCCTGTTCAGAGGAACGAAAAGTAGCCGTACAAAAAATACAAATCAACTGCAAATTAGTCCATTCTATGACGTTCCCTCTGTCTGTTATACTGAATACACTAAATAGCCCCTGTGAGATCCGGGTTTCAGCCCGAAGCCTGTTTTTGGAACTCTGCGGGGCAGCATTTCATACAATAGACAGGGTGGAATTAAGACGTTCCACGGAAATTGGAGGACTGGACAATGTTTTTACACGGGACGAGCCGGATTAATGATGCAGGACATCTGGAAATCGGCGGATGTGATGTGACCGATCTCAAGGCGGAATATGGTACCCCGCTATATATAATGGACGAGCAATTAATCCGCCAGCGCTGCCGCGAGTATATGGATGCCTTCAGAGCCTCCGGACTCGGCTTCCAGGTTGCTTATGCAAGCAAAGCGTTTTCGATCATGGCGATGTGCCGCCTGGTTGACGAAGAAGGTCTGTCACTGGACGTGGTATCAGACGGAGAGCTGTACACGGCACTTGAAGCCGGATTCCCGGCTGAGCGCATTCATTTCCACGGCAACAACAAGACCCCGGATGAAATTGAGATGGCGATTGAAGCGGGGATCGGCTGCTTTGTAGTTGATAATCTCGTGGAGCTGGGCCTTTTGCAGGCCATTGCAGCCAGCAAGGAAGTAACCGTGAATGTGCTGCTGCGCGTAACGCCGGGCGTTGAAGCCCATGCACACCATGCCTATGCTTCGACCGGCCAGACCGATTCCAAGTTCGGCTTTGATATCGGTAACGGCTCTGCCTATGCTGCTGTACAGCAGGCTTCAGATAAAGCCAATCTGCAGCTGCTGGGCGTGCATTCGCACATCGGCTCACAGATTTTTGAAACAGAGGGCTTCCAGCTGGCTGTTGAACGGATTGCTGAGTTTACCCGCAAGGTGAAGGAAGAGCTGAACGTTGATTTCCCTGTCGTCAATCTCGGCGGCGGCTTTGGTATCCGTTATGTGGAGGGTGATACACCGCTTCTGGTTTCGGAATATGTCGCAGCTATTACAGATGCTGTGAAGACACATTTCGCCGGCATCGGCAGTTCTCTGCCGCAGATCTGGGTAGAGCCGGGCCGCAGCATCGTCGGTGATGCCGGTACTACGCTGTACACAGTGGGCACGAACAAGGAGATTCCGGGAGTCCGCAAATATGTGGCTGTTGACGGCGGTATGACAGACAATCCGCGTCCGGCATTATACGAATCCAAGTATGAAGCACTGCTTGCCAACCGGGCTACTGAAGCTAATGAAGAAACAGTATCCATCGCCGGCAAATGCTGTGAGAGCGGCGATATGCTGATCTGGGATGTAGAGCTTCCCGCTGTTAAGAGCGGGGATCTGCTCGCAGTTGCCTGCACCGGTGCCTACAACTATTCGATGGCCAGCAACTACAACCGTATCCGCCGTCCGGCAGTCGTCTTTGTGCAGAACGGCCAGAGCGACCTGGTTGTACGCCGCGAGAGCCATGGTGACATTGTCGCTAATGATATTGTCCCGGAGCGTATTGCCAAGCAGGCTGTAGCGAAGTAGGATTGTGAGCCCCTCAGCGTTCTTTTAAGCTGGTTCATTTGCAGAGCAAGCGGGAAACCCTCCCGCTTGCTTTGCTTTGTGCGGAGTTTCATAGTAAACTAATAAACGTATTCTACATCTGAACTTTTGGAAGGGGTCATTTACATATGGCAAAGCAAGCAAAGGTAACACTTGAGAACGGCGGCGTAGTGCTGATCGACCTGTTTGAAAACGATGCTCCTAACACTGTAGCCAACTTCGAGAAGCTGGCTAACGACGGTTTCTATAACGGTCTGGTATTCCACCGCGTTATCCCTGGCTTCGTGGCACAGGGCGGCTGCCCTAACGGATCAGGAACCGGCGGTCCAGGCTACACAATCAACTGTGAGATCAACCCTAACAAGCACGAGCGCGGAACACTGGCAATGGCGCATGCCGGCAGAAACACAGGCGGAAGCCAGTTCTACATCTGCTACGCACCACAGCCTCACCTTGACGGAGTACACACTGTATTCGGTAAAGTAGTACAGGGTATGGAGCTGGTTGACAGCTTCCAGGGCCGCGACAAAATGACTTCGGTCGAAATTATCGAAGCCTAATATTTCCGTTTCATGGGCCTGCGCCCTTTTCGGATGATGAAACAGCACCGCACTGGTTTTCCAGCGCGGTGCTGTTTTTTTGTACAAGCCTATAGACTTCTTTTCCGGGAGGTGCTCCGGCTTCTAAGGGCTTCCGGCAGCTTGAAAAAGATCAGGAACATCATCAGGAAGATGAGAAAGGCAAAGGCCTCCTCCACCAGCAGGTAGTAAGGGTAGGGTCCGAAATAATCGAGTACGGAGAAGGTGCCGGGCTTATGCGCCAGGAACATATAGTTGGCACCGAGCAGCTTATCCAGGCCGAACACGGCAGCAGCAACCAGGTTGAGACACAGCATCGTGAACAGCAGCGAGCGCCAGGTTGGCCGGTAGCCGTAGGCCCAGGTCATGAACAGGGATGACAGCACAATTGCCGCATGGGCGGTAAAGAACAGCACAAAACGGAAATGGGGAAAAGGATACACCAGATTTGGGGTTAAGAGGGCGATAACGGCTCCGCCGATCCCGGCAAAATATAGAAAGTCATAAAGCAGACGGCTGCGGGTCAGCAGCATGATAACGGATAAGAGCAGGGTAATTCCGCATAGCTCAAGCGGCAGTGAATGCCGGGCTGTCCAGATGCCGTGGGAAAGATACCAGGCATGCAGCCCTCCTTCTGCAGCCAGCAGCACCAGGATCAGCAGCCAGCGGACGGAGTTCCGCAGTGAAGGGCGGGTACGCAGCGCAAATCTGGCTGAGAACAGCAGCAGGCAGAGTATTGCTGTCACACCAAGAGCAAGGAAATGCGGCAGCGAGAACATAATGAAATCCGTTTCATGCTTCCGTCCGAATAAGGTGATCAGGTCCACAAATGTCGCTCCTTTTTAAATAAGGCTTGCTTAGCAAAAATAAATATTCCGATTTTAAACATTATTCTGATTCTAAGCTTCTATACTTAGGTGATATAAGTATATAACGCTCAAGCTGACCAGAAAAGGAAGGAATTCTGTATGTTTACATAAGATGGACGCATTACGACCGGAATACATAACTGGCCTTGGGGCGGAGTATGCATCTACAAGCAGGTTCGGCGTCATCTTGAACAGAATCCTTGGTGGGAGCTTGAAATGAAAACCAGGAAATGGGGGCTACCGGGGAATGGTGAAAAAAAGGTTTAGTCTGGCGATTGTGGTTGTTATGCTATTTGTGCAATACGCTTACGGTATCGGGTTTATTTCACAGGCTAAGGCAGCGGCGATCGAAAATGAGGCGGACATCATTACCAGTGTGTCCATGGCTGTTTACGGACCTGACGGAAGCACAGTTACGGGCAGCGTATATGACGTGAATTCAACCGTCACCCTAGATTATACATGGGCGCTTCCGGACGGACACAGCTATAAAGCAGGGGATACTTTTACCTTCAAGCTCCCTGAGCAGTTCCAGCTGTACAATGATATCAGCGGCGAACTCGTCTCAGATGACGGGCAGGCGGGTCAGTTCACGATCAGCAAGGACACTCATGAGGTGGCTATGACTTTTAGCAGCTACATTGAGAGCCATGGGAACGTGCACGGAACCCTGCGTGTAAATACCAAGTTTGACCGGACAAAGATCGGCGGGAGTACGACCGAGCAGATCGTCTTTCCGGTTAACGGCGGCTCACAGACCATAGTTGTAACCTTCAAGCCGGAGGTGGGCTCAACGATCGGGAAGTCCGGTGTTGCGGGCGGCTTCAATGCCGGCCGGATCGACTGGACTGTAGATGTGAATAAACGGCTGGAGCCTGTAACGAATGCGGTTATTACCGATCCGATTCCGGCCGGCCTGACACTGGACAGTACTGTAACAGTGGCTGTATATCAGCTGAATGTCCAGCTTGACGGCACGGTGCAGCAGGGGGTATTGCTGGATGCCGGCAAATATACTGCTGAGGTTGCAGGAGGTGTGCTGACTGTCCGGTTTGCCGATCCTGTAATTAACGGCGCGTACCGGCTGGTCTACTCCACAGGTGTTACAAGCGACGATTCGAGCTACACTAACACCGCGACCTTTACCGGAGACGGACGTGACCCGGCCAGTGCCTCTGCGACAGTGACCGTCGAGCGCGGCGGCAGCCTGAAGAAGCAGGCCGTTCATTACGATTGGGGTATCCAGGTCATTACCTGGGCTATTGAATACAATTACAATCTGAAGGCTATCCCGCAGCAAAGCGCGGTGCTCACCGATTTATTTGACGATTCCCAGCGGCTGGTGCCCGGTTCAGTCGTTGTGTATCCGGTGACGCTGGATTCCAGCGGCAAAGCCATTAAAGGAACAGCCTTGACTGAGAATAAGGACTTTACCGTAACCGGTATAACCGGTGCTGAGAATAAGCAGGGCTTTAAGCTGCAGTTCACGGATGGTATAAGCTCCGCATTCCTCATTGAGTACAAAACCGGGGCGGCAGGCCGGGTGTTTAAGGACCACACGGTTACGAATACCGTGTCTGACAGCACCTATAGTGATACGGCCACCCAGCTGGTCAGACCCATTATTATCTACAAAACCTTCTCTGGTGCAGATTATAAAGAGCATACCGCTAACTGGAAGATTACGATAAACGGCGATAACTACCCGATGAAGGAGGTAGTAGTCACAGATACCTTCCCGCAGGGCGGTCAAAAGCTGCTTCCGGAAACCATCGTTGTGCGGAATGCCAGCAATACTGTGCTTGGCGAATCGGCGTATACACTGGAATATGCTACACCGGTTGTGCCGAATGCCGGGTTTAAGGTGAAATTCAAAACCGCAATTACCGGTTCATATACCATCAGCTATACGACCCAGTTTAGCAATGACTGGCTGAAGGGTAATACCGACGAGTTCATAAACACCGCCAGAATTGACTGGAAGGATATTGAGGGCGTTACGCAGACCACGAGTGCTAACGGGAAATTCATTCCCCGTTCCGAGTGGAAGAACAACGGCTTCAAAACCGGGGTGTATGATGCTTCCGGCAAAGAGCTGACCTGGACAGTAGGGGTTAATTATACGGCGAAAGCAGTAGCTTCACCTATTGTTTCAGATGTTCTGACCGCAGGACAGAGCCTGGTTCCGGATTCTCTGAGCGTCTACAGCCTGAAGGTTGATGCCAAGGGAGATTACTCCAGAGGGGCCGAGCTGAGCAAAAACGCATATTCCTACTCAGTAGGAAGCGGCAATGAATTGCGGGTTGTATTTGCAGACAGCATTAACGAGCCTTATGTGATTGTCTTCAAGACCAGCCTTGCAGGACAGCTGATTGGCAGTACTGTAGTTAACACTGCTAAGCTTCTGGACGGTACCGTAAAGGTATCCAAGGATCTGATTGCCTCGGTGACGATCCCGCATGGCGGAGAGTATGTGCTGAAGAACGGGCTGCAGAACGGGGATAAGATCAACTGGAGCCTTGCGGTGAACCGCAGCCAGTCCCATGTGAAGGATGCAAAGATCATTGATACACCGAGCTATAACCAGATTCTGCTGCCGGATTCTTTCCGGCTGTACGCTGGAGCTGCTGCTGCGAACGGGGATATCACCAAGAGCGGCACCGAATTAGTTAAAGGTGTGGATTATACCCTGCAGATACTGGCTGATAATGATGGCAGACAGAGCTTCGAACTGAGCTTTGCCCGTGACATCGACAGAGCCTATATTCTGGAATATCAGTCGCTGATCGCAGCGAAGACCGGCGATAAAGTGACTAATACGGCGAAATTTACCGGTAATAATGTAGTGCTTGTTGAAAAGGATACAACCTCGGAAATTATCGTTGGCGTATCCAGCGGCTCAGGAACCGGCAGCGGCGAGCGCGGGACACTGACTGTCAGCAAGCTGGATGCACAGGATAGCGGTAAGGTGCTGGCTGGGGCAACCTTTGAGCTGTACCGGCTGAACGGCGCTGAACGTATTCTTGTTAATACACGGACTACAGATGCAGCAGGAAAAACGGTGTTCAACAACCTCTGGCTCGGCAGCTATATCCTGATTGAAACAGCTGCTCCAAGCGGGTATGTACTGGATACTAAGGAGTATCAGGTGACCATTGGTTCAGTAACAGGTGTTAACCTGACCGTCTACAACACTGCAGTGCTGCCTACGGCGACGGTTGCCCCGACAGCTACACCAACCGTGGCACCAACGGCAACACCAACTATTGCGCCAACGGCGACACCAACTGTTGCGCCAACACCGGCTATGACAGAGTCACCGGCGCCGACGGCATCACCGGTACCAACTGAGTCAGCGGGCCCTGGCATTACGCCATCACCGGCCCCTTCAGCTCCGGCGACCCCGCTGCCGACCCCGGCAGTCACACCGGCAATTCCGGGAGGTACACCGGAAACGCCTCCGCCAGGAACTGTAGTACCGGGTGTAATTATTGAGGATGATGAGATTCCTGCCGGTCCGGCCATAACTCCGCCGGCGTCAGCTGGCCCGTCGGTTCCTCCGGGAACTCCTGGGGAGGAGCCGGTGGAAATTCCGGTCGATGATGAGATTCCGCTGGGCGGCGTCGATCCGGACAGCGGTGCTCCTGATAACGGAGGGACTCCGGAGATTGACATTAACGATGACTCCATCCCAAGAGGAACCGTAACGGAATCCGGAGGAGGACGGCTGCCGCAGACCGGAGAGAGCAGTCCCCTGCCGCTCTATCTGGCGGGTGCCGGACTGATTGCTGCAGGTGTGATCTTGAACCGGGTGTTCAGACACAGACGTAATCAGTAAACGTAATTTTAAATTTTAATAAGTTATTGCAGTACAGCTATAGAGCAGGAGCCTGCGGCAGATGATTGCCGCAGGCTCTTTGCTGTTTAGTCAGACAGATATGATTGAGCTCAATTATGAAGCTGTATCCCTGCCTCCAGCTCCTGCGGGGCTTCCTGAACACTATGCTGCTTAAGGCCCTTAGCCCCCAGCAGCGCAACGGTGATTATAGCCAAGCCGGATATGCCCAGAATCAGTGAGGTCGGGATCCGGTCAACCAGTAATCCATACAGAATCATTCCGGCCGGTGCGATGGCCCCTCCAGCTGTTTCAACAACTGCAAATACCCTGCCAAGATATTCCGGCTCTACTGTCTGCTGCAGATATACCTGGACCGGAATATTGATATTCATGACTGTGCAGCCGACCATGAACAGCAGGACGAGCAGGTAGATAAAGGCGGCGGTGCGCCCGAAATCAAATATCAGCGGCAGCAGCATGGCAATGAACAGCAGGCCCAGCAGGACCAGTCCGCGGATCAGGGAGCCGGCAGGGCTGGCGCTCTGCCGGCGGACGGTCAGCAGCAGTGACATTGCCAGCATTCCGGCGGCAAGCATGGCATTAATCGATCCGTACTGGGCGGAGGAAAGGGCGAGATTCTGAACGGCTGTATAGGGCAGCACAACATTCAGTGCTACTACAAAAAAATTGACCCAGAATACAATGATGAGAATAGCGCGGATGACAGGCTTTTTAAATGCGTAGGAGATTCCTCCGGCAATGCTGCTGCGGAACTCTGCGAATATTGCAGGACCGGTGCGGGAGCCCGGCCGGCCAGCAGGGGAAGAGCTGGGGTCTGCAGAGTCAGCAGAGCTGGCTGACGGCTTGAACTGCAGCCCCAGGCTCATGAGGGTAGAGACTGCGAAGCCTGCTGCGTTCAGCAGCATGAACTGCTCTAGCTGAACAACAGCGTACAGCATACCGCCAAGTACAGGAGCGAGCAAATTGCCGATGGAGCCGGCAGTTTGATTAAGTGAGCCGGCCCGCTGCAGCGAGCCTGGCTCTACAAGCTGGAGCAGGGAAGAGGAGATGGCGATGCCGTAGAAGGTGGAGCATACAGACAGCATAACGAGAGTCACATAGACCGGAAGCAGCGAAACCCCGTTAAGCGAGACAGCCAGATAGGCCAGCAGCAGCGCCAATACAGCGGCAAAATCGGAATAAATCAGCAGCTTGCGGCGGTTCATGCGGTCAGCCATCACTCCGGCAAAAGGGGCGAGCACAATCCGGGGCAGCATTCCGCAGACCATTGTAACTGCGAAGCTGCTTCCCGAGCCGGTCAGCTTCAAGATATACAAGCCCACCACAAAGGTATACATGCCTGAGCCGAGAATGGATGCGAGCTTGGCGGTGAAGAAAAGCAGCATATTACGATTGCCTGGAACAGTCCATAAGCCTGGTTTTTTTACCATATACAGCACTCCTCAAATGAAAAAAAGTTAAGTTATATTAAACAGATTATAGTGTCAATGCAGGTTTTGTGCAATATTAAGTTTAATTATATTTAACTTTGTTTTATTGTTAATCTGAGATAAGCTATACTGGAAGAAAGACGGATATAAGGATGGCTGTAAAAGATGACAACCAAGCAGACAATCGGAGATAAAATAAAAGCACTGCGCCAATCCAAAAAGCTTACGCAGACCGAACTGGCCGGAGAAGCAATGACCAAAAGCATGCTTAGCCAGATAGAGAACGGCCGTGCCCTGCCGTCCATGCGCAGTCTGCAGATCCTGGCTGAACGGCTGGGGGTAGACGCTGGTTATTTCCTTGAAGATGATCAGGGGATAGACCTGGCCGGTATGGTACGTGACATAGCAGCGCAGTTTAAGCTTAAAAACTATAGCGCGGTGGTTAGCGGTGTGAGGCCGATGCTGGACGGAAAACTTCCGGTGACCGTAGATGCTGCCCGGCTTATGGAGTTTTATATCGCAGCCTGCTATTATACAGGCACAGACGGAGGAGAAGAGGCTGTAGCGAGGGCCGCAGAAATCTATGAGCGGTTTGGCTTATTTGTGGAGAGTGCCAAAGTCCGGTATCTGACCTACGCGCTCCTGTTTACACAGAGCAGATACGAGGAAAGTCTGGAGCTGATCCTGGACGTCAGGGAATTGTATATGAGTAAAAAGGTCGGCAGCAATTTACTGTTTGAAATTGACCTTCACTATGCAGAAAGCGTTACTCTGTCCGCTCTTGGGAACTACAGCGGAAGCGAGGCGGCGGCACTGGCTGCCATAGCGCTGTCACGTGAAGAGGGTGTGTATTATTTGACAGACCATCTGTACCGCGTGTTATCGAACCTAGCCCTGATGTCCGGAAATTTGGAGCAAGCGGGGCATTATCTGGATAAATCGCGGCTGTATGTGGAGCTGTCGGAGGACGCGATGTCCTTACAGCTGCTCAGGCTTGCCAAGATGAGACAGCTGAACGCAGAGCGGCGTTACGAGGATACCCTGCAGCTGGGGGCACAGTTTGAAGCAGAAGGAGACAGATATGTATCAAGCTGGAGCCTGGCAGCGGGAACGGCTTTATTTTATCTGGGCCGGGATGAGGAAGCACTGGAGCTGCTGTCCAGAGTTACTCTGGCTGATGATGTCCACCATCCTCTTGACCGTGCTGCGGTCTTCACTTCCTATGCGTACAAAGCAAGGATATATGGCAGACAAGGAAAGCTGGAGGAAGCACGCCAGCAGTCACAGATTGCCTACGAGCGGGTGCAGCAGTTTCCGCCATCCGTATATACCCGGTTTATCGGCGAGACTTACCGGGAGCTGCATGGGCAATAGATTAAGTCCTTTTTGCTGTAATATTAAAAGCTTTTTTGTATGGTGAGCTGAGAATAACATGTTATACTAACCAAAATTCATAATCGGAGGGAAATGGAATGTGGAAGGAATTTAAAAGCTTTGCCATCAAGGGGAATGTGCTTGATCTGGCAGTTGCCGTAATTATTGGGGCAGCATTCGGCAAAATCGTCTCCTCGCTGGTTGCTGACATTATCATGCCTCTTGCAGGCCTGCTGAGCGGTGGGGTTGATCTGGAAAAGCTTACTTTTACTTATCTTGATGCAGAGGTAAAATACGGGGTATTCCTACAAAGTGTGGTGGATTTCTTTATCATCTCGTTCTCCATCTTTATGGTGGTCAAGCTGGCCAACCGGTTTAAGCACAAGGAGACGGTAAAAGTGGAGGTTGTAGAAACTCCCGCACCGGATCCAGAGATCGCTCTGCTGACTGAAATCCGTGATCTGTTAAAAGCAAACAAGCAGGGTGAGGCGTAGGCCGCACATTATGCTATAACTGCCCGACTGTATCCGGCTGCTGCGAGGTACGTTGGGCTTGCTTTTTTTACCGTATAGTGCTAACTTTATTTTAGTCAGTGCTGCTGGCTGTGCTATAATCGGTACTTAATTTCATACTGATTTGATCCTTCAGGGCAGGGTGTAATTCCCTACCGGCGGTGATGTCACTGTTCAATGGCTGTTGCAGCCTTGACGTGCTTAGTCCGCTACCCGCGCCGTATCTATGATATGGACGGTGGACCCGGTGCAATTCCGGGACCGACAGTATAGTCTGGATGGAAGAAGGAGAGAATAACGTACTGCCCCTGAACGGGCAGGCGTACTGGTGTATTCCAATATATATTGTGCGAACTTTCACAAAGATTTGTGAGTAGGTTTATTTACGCACCATTTTATTAGAATTATCGGCAAACTCTCGTATATCCCGTCTTGAACTCCTCCTGGAGATTGAGACGGGTTTTTCTGTTTTTTAACTGAAGGCAACTTAGCAGAGATTGGAGGCAGATCATGGATATTATGAATGACGAGTTTTACATGTCGCTTGCGCTGGATATGGCGGAAAGAGCGCAGGGACAGACGGGAATTAACCCGGTAGTCGGCTGCGTAGTCGTTAAGGACGGAGCTGTGATCGGCCTTGGTACTCATCTGCAGCGCGGAACCGGCCATGCTGAGGTGCATGCATTAAATATGGCGGCAGGCAAAGCGCAAGGCAGTACCGCCTATGTCACGCTTGAGCCGTGCAGTCACCACGGCAAGACGCCGCCCTGCAGCCAGCGGCTGATTGACGAAGGGGTGGCGCGGGTGGTTGTTGCCTGTGAAGACCCTAACCCGCAGGTGGCGGGCCGGGGCTTCGAAATGCTGCGCGAAGCAGGGATCGACGTTGAAGTCGGGCTGCTGCGAAGCCGTGCCCTGCGGCTGAATGAACGGTTTATTAAGTACATTTTGACCAAGGAGCCCTTTGTAACCCTGAAAAGTGCAAGCACGCTGGACGGTAAGCTTGCGACAAAGACAGGTGACAGCAAGTGGATATCAAATGGTCAGGCACGGGAAATTGTACATACGCTGCGCCACCGTCATCAGGGGATTATGGTAGGCGTAGGCACGGTCATTGCCGATAATCCTTCACTGACAACCAGGCTAGAGGTTCCCGGACTTCATCCGGTGCGGATTGTTATTGATTCGAGCCTGCGTACTCCGCTGGAAGCAAGTGTGGTTACCGACGGACAGGCGCCGACGATTATTGTGACAACCGCAGCGGCTGATCCGGAACGCAGAGCGGCGCTTACGGCGGCAGGTGTTACAGTCGTAACGAGCGGAGACGGGCCGCGGGTGGATCTGAAGGAAGCGATGGTCAAGCTCGGTGAGCTGGAGATCAGCTCGATTCTTCTGGAAGGCGGCGGAACGCTGAATGGCGCGATGCTGGAGAGCGGACTGGTTGACCGGGTAGTGCTCTTTTATGCGCCTAAGATTGTCGGCGGTGGAGCAGAAGCTCCGGGAACCTTCGATTTTCCGGGCATAGCGCTGATGAAGGATGCAATCACCCTTGAGGGATTGGAAGTGGAAGTGCTCGGGGATAATGTCTGTATCAGCGGCACACCGGTGCGTTAATCAGAGTTGTTGTATTCCTGACAAAACGAAGCATTTGCTTCCGAAGCCACAATACTTTTAGGAGGGGATCATATGTTCACCGGATTGATCGAGGAGATCGGCGTGCTGCGCGGTGTCAGCAGCGGCGGCGAGATGCTGGTGCTGAATATCGGCGCATCGCTGATTATGAGCGACCTCAAAATCGGCGACAGCGTGGCCGTCAATGGTGTCTGCCTGACGGCAACCTCAATCAGCGAGCATTCTTTTACCGTGGACGTCATGCCGCAGACCTACCGCAACAGTAACCTGAAGGAGCTGCGCAGCGGCAGCCGGATGAATCTGGAGCGGGCGATGGCAGCCGGCGGCCGGTTTGGCGGACACATCGTTCAGGGCCATGTAGATGGTACAGGTGAGATCCGCAGCGTCAAGCGCGACCAGAATGCCGTCGTGTTCGAGATTACGCCGGACCGCAGCGCTTTGTTCAAATACATTATCCCCAAAGGCTCCATTACCCTTGACGGCATCAGTCTTACTGTGGTGAATACGTCATCCTCGGCTTTCACCGTGTCCATTATCCCCCATACACTCGGTGAAACGGTGCTTGCCCATAAGCGGCCGGGAGACAGCATCAACATCGAGTGCGATGTGCTCGGGAAATATGTCGATCATCTCCTGCATTACAAGGGCGCAGGCAGTGAGGACGAAGCGGGCAGCTCAAGCATAAGCCGTGATTTTCTGGCGGCAAACGGATTTGTATAAGTGATTAGGAGGACAGAATAATGAGCGAACACAACAAGCAGGACAGTGTACTGGACCCGATTGAAGATGCCATATATGATCTGATGCGCGGCAAGGTGGTTATTGTGGTTGATGACGAGGACCGTGAGAACGAAGGGGATTTTGTTGCCCTGGCTGAACGGGCTACACCGGAGGTTATTAACTTCATGATTACCGAAGGACGCGGTCTGGTCTGTGTACCAATCACGGCCGAGCGCGCAGAGGAGCTGGATCTTCAGCCGATGGTTACCCACAACACCGATAACCACGGCACAGCCTTTACCGTTTCGGTTGACCATGCCAGCACGACTACCGGTATTTCCGCCGGCGAGCGCTCCCAGACCATCAAGGCCTTAATGGATCCGGCTGCGAAGCCGTCCGATTTCCGCAGACCGGGCCATATGTTCCCGCTGATCGCCAAAAAGGGCGGCGTGCTGCGCCGCTCCGGCCACACCGAGGCTGCTGTCGATCTGGCCCGCATGTGCGGCTCTTATCCGGCCGGCGTCATCTGCGAGGTGGTCAAGGTTGACGGCACGATGGCCCGGCTGCCTGATCTTGTGGAGATAGCGAAGAAGCATGATCTTAAGCTGATCAGCATTCAGGATCTGATTCATTACCGCAACGAGAAGGAGCAGCTGGTCACCCGTGAGGTATCGGTGAATCTGCCGACCGATTTCGGCACCTTCCAGACTATTGCTTACACTAATGAAGTGGATGACAAGGAGCATGTCGCGCTGGTTAAGGGCGATATTTCCGGCGACGAGCCGGTGCTCGTGCGCGTTCACTCCGAATGTCTCACCGGTGATGTGTTCCATTCCCACCGCTGCGATTGTGGCCCGCAGTTTGAAGCGGCGCTGCGCCAGATCGAAGACGCCGGCCGGGGCGTGCTGCTCTATATGCGCCAGGAGGGCAGAGGCATCGGCCTGATCAACAAGCTGCGGGCTTACAAGCTGCAGGAGGAAGGGCTGGATACAGTTGATGCCAACCTCAAGCTCGGGTTCCCGGCGGACCTGCGGGACTATGGCATCGGGGCGCAGATTTTGAAGGACCTCGGCGTCCGCCAGATCAAGCTGCTGACCAACAACCCGCGCAAGATCAAGGGACTCGAGGGCTATGGCCTTGAGGTTGTAGAGCGTGTCCCAATCCAGATGCCGGAGAACAAGGATAACACCGGTTATCTTCATACCAAGCAGGCCAAGCTCGGCCATCTGCTGTCTTTTGACAACATTGAACAGAATGAGGATTCAAAGGCTTAGTCTGTGCCACAAACTACCAACTAACTAATGAAGGGTTGATGAATGAATATGCCGAATTATTTTGAAGGACATTTAGTCTCCGAGGGATTGCGTTATGGTGTTGTTGTAGGACGTTTTAATGAATTTATTACAAGCAAGCTGCTGTCCGGCGCACTGGATGCCTTTAAGCGCCATGGGGTTGCCGATGATGAGGTAGATGTGGCCTGGGTGCCGGGCGTATTCGAAATTCCGCTCATCTGCCAGAAGATGGCCGAAAGCGGCAAGTACGATGCAGTAATTGCACTCGGTACGGTTATCCGCGGATCAACAACACATTATGATTATGTCTGCAACGAGGTTGCCAAAGGAGTAGCGGCCATCAACCTCAAGACTGGTGTTCCGACGATCTTCGGTGTGGTAACTACCGAGAATATCGAGCAGGCAATTGAGCGCTCCGGAACCAAAGCAGGCAACAAAGGCTGGGATGCAGCTACCTCCGCAATTGAAATGGCTAACCTGAACAAGCTGTTTAAATAAGCTTTTTAGGCAGTAACGCATGCTCCCCTCTTGACGGATTGGCAGCATTCGTGATTATTTATAAGTATAAGAAGAAAGCTTGGACTATAATAATCTTTCTACTTGTGTAGCGTCCTGTTTGCGGCGCTGCACTTTACTTTTTTTAGCAGGAGGAAATTTCGTGACTGTATTGTACAAGCTGGAGACGTTCGAAGGTCCGCTCGATCTGCTCTTGCATTTAATCGACAAGGCGGAAATCGACATCCAGGACATTCCGGTCAGCGAGATTACCGAGCAGTATATGGCATACCTGCAGAGCATGCAGGAGCTTGAGCTGGATATTACCAGCGAGTTTCTTGTCATGGCGGCCACACTGCTGTCGATCAAGAGCAAGCTGCTGCTGCCGAAGCCGCCGGTGATTGAGATCGAAGATTTCGAATACTACGAGGACGATGGCTATGATCCGCGGGCCGAGCTGGTGGAGCGGCTGATCGAATACCGCAAAATCAAGAGTATTGCCGTACAGCTCATGGATATGGAGAGCGAGCGCAGCCTGATTTTCACCAAAGAACCCGAGGACCTCGGTCCGTTTGTGCCGGTGAATCTGGATAATACGCTTAAAGGGCTGCACACCTCTGACCTGATTGCCGCTTTCCGTAAAGCGCTCAGCAAGGCGGCTAGAAGAACCTCCTACCAGCGGATTACCCGTGATGAAATCTCGGTCAAGGACCGGATCCGTGATGTGTCGGAGGCGCTGATGCGCAGAGGCATGGGCGGCAGGCTGCGGTTCTCTGCGCTTTTGCATGAGAGTATGGACCGGCATGAGATTGTTACCACCTTCCTGGCCATTCTGGAGCTGATGAAGATGAAGGCGATTTTTTGCTATCAGGAAAAATTATTTGATGACATTGTCATGGAGTGGAGAGGAGGAGAGGACTTCAGTGGACTACAAAACGCTGAAATCAATTATTGAGGGTCTGCTGTTCCTGTCCGGGGATGAGGGGTTGTCTGTCCGGCAAATTGCCGAGATTACCGAACAGCGTCCGGATTTAGCCGGCCGGGCGCTTGAGGAGCTCAAGGATGATTACGTGGCTCAGGAGCGCGGCCTGCAGGTAGTGCAGATTGCCGGTAACTACCGGCTGGCTACATTATCTGACCATGCACCCTATTTCGAGCGGCTGGCCTATTCGCCGGCCAGATCCTCTTTGTCCCAGGCAGCGCTTGAGACACTGGCCATTGTGGCATACCGCCAGCCGATTACCCGGGTTGAGATTGAGGAGATCCGCGGTGTGAAATCTGAGCGGGCGATTCATACGCTGAACAACAAGGATCTGATTCACGAGGTTGGACGTGCGGAAGCGGTGGGACGCCCTATTCTGTACGGGACTACCAAATCCTTTCTGGACAGCTTCGGGCTTGCCAGCCTGAAGGAGCTGCCGGAGCCGTCCAGCCTGGATTCAGCAGACAATCTGGAGGAGGAAACCCAGCTTCTGTTCAATAAGCTGGACAGCCAGATGTCGTTCGATGATGTAGGGCAATAAGCCATTATCCTTAGCGTAATCAATAGCCGTTGCTCCATTTGGAGCAGCGTTTTTTTTTCATATACACAGATATCCGGGCAGACCCGGCAGAGCAGGATTCTGCTTTTTGCAGCGATTTGAATCTGTCCGAATGTTTTCCAGCCAACTTTGCCATACTAATCCAAGGGTTCTATAAAAAGGCTGCTTGGAGGTTAATCCGTGACGTTATGGCTTGCTGTACCCTTAGCCCTGCTGCTGCTTGTAATTGTACTGGTGCTGTCTTCCTCCATTCATTTTCACTTCCGTTTATGCAGAATCGGCAAGGATGACCGCATTGAATTCGATATAAAAGCTTTATTCGGCCTGGTTAAATTCCATTATGAGCTGCCCAAGCTGATCTATGAGGGAATTGCCCGCGGAGTAAAGATAAAGCTCGAGGAGAGCGGAATTGCGCCTGTACGTCAGGATGCTGATTCGGTGGAACAGATTGACGATGAGACGCTGCGGGACTGGAAGAGGAAGCTGAAAGAGGCGCTGCAGGCCACCATGGACCTGAAAAGCTGGATAAAAAGCCTGATGTCCCACGTCATCATTACCCGGTTCGACTGGTCGACGGATTTCTCGCTGGGTGATGCGGCGTACACCGCGACGGCTACCGGAGCGCTGTCCGGGCTGAAATGGGGCATGGTCGGCTGGATCTCGCGTTACGTCCGGCTGCAGCGCAGTCCGCGGATGTTTGTCGTGCCGGTGTTCCGCGATGAGCTGTGCTTTTCTACAGAGGCTGTCTGTACCGGCAAGCTGCCGGTTTCCAGTGTTTTCTTTGCAGGAATCCAGCTGCTGTGGCGTGTTATCCGGGTAAAGGGCGGGCTGTCGCGCTGGATACGTCTGCTTAAGAATAAAAACTGATTCCCGCTTACGGAGCTTATGCTAAGAAACATCTTACATACAAATGCTGCGTATTGGGGATGATATCACCTGTGATCGACCTGAAAAGTCTTTAAAAGCCAAAGGAGGATATCAATATGAGCGACCATCCGATTCAAGGTCTGATGCAGACGGCGATGGAAAATATCAAAGGCATGGTGGATGTTAATACGATTGTCGGGGATCCGGTCGAAACCCCGGACGGCAGTGTAATTCTGCCGATCAGTAAAGTGGCCTTCGGGTTTGCTGCAGGGGGCAGTGACTTCCGGGTGGAGGATGACGCTCCCGGCATCAACGGAAGCGGGAGCGGAGTCAAAATGCTCCCATTCGGAGGAGGCAGCGGGGGAGGGGTATCCATTCGTCCGATTGCGTTTCTGGTAGTCGGCAGGGAAGGGGTACATATTGTGCCGCTGGATAATCAGACCCATCTGTTTGAAAAAATCATTGATGCCGCGCCGAATCTGATCGACAAAATCCAGAACATGATCCAATCCGGTACACCGGTAGGTGCCGAGATTGTCGGCGCTCCGGGTACAAAAACGACAACGGTAAAAACAGAAAGCGTGCATTCCAATCCATCAGCCCATTAATGGC
The DNA here is from genome assembly GCF_000758625.1 of Paenibacillus sp. FSL R7-0273. Taxonomy (NCBI): domain Bacteria; kingdom Bacillati; phylum Bacillota; class Bacilli; order Caryophanales; family Paenibacillaceae; genus Paenibacillus; species Paenibacillus sp. FSL R7-0273. The sequence continues at coordinate 4,824,163 of NZ_CP009283.1, read as the reverse complement.
CTGTAGCGTAGGACAGCCGGGGATACCGCCTTAACAGGGCGGTGTCCTTTTTTGCCTTGCGGGAGGGACATACCTGTCAAGCCTTCCGCATACACTTGTACAACACAGAAGGAATAAGGAAAGAAGAACTGAATGAAAAGCCGGAGGATGAACATGAAACCACTAAAAATGATCACAGGAAAGCCTTTGCTGCTTCTGATAATGGGCCTGCTGCTGGCTGTTATAGCCCCGGCTTATCCCGTGCATGCGGAGAATGCCTCTATCTCAACCCATGCCAGGGCTGCAGCGCTGATTGATGTCGAATCGGGAAGGCTCCTCTACAGCAGCCGGGGGGATGAGCCGATGCTGATCGCCAGCCTGACCAAAATCATGACGGCAATCGTGGCGATAGAGAACGGGGACCTGACTTCCGAAGTGAAGGTGGGCAAAAATGCTTTTGCCAAGGAGGGCTCCTCACTGTACCTGAAGCTGGGCGAGGAGATGCTGCTGGAGGATATGCTCTACGGCCTGATGCTGCGCTCAGGAAATGATGCGGCCACGGCAATCGCCGAGCATGTGGGGGGATCGGAGCAAGGGTTTGTCCATCTGATGAATGCCAAGGCGGAGGAGCTGGGGCTGAAGAACACCCATTTTGCCAATCCGCACGGTCTGGATGCAGAAGGTCATTATTCCAGTGCCAATGATATGGCCGTGCTGACCGCTTACGCCATGCATAATCCCGCTTTTAAGGAAATTGTGAAGACACAGGAGAAAACAGCTGACAATCCGTATGAGAAATGGGACTACAAGTGGGCTAACAAAAATAAAATGCTGCGCCTGTATGAAGGTGCGGACGGGGTTAAGACCGGATATACCAAAAAAGCGATGCGTTGTCTCGTTAGCTCCGCTACGCGCGGCGGCCAGCAGCTGGTTGCTGTTACGCTGAATGACGGCAACGACTGGAATGATCATGCTGCACTGCTGAACTTCGGCTTCAACCATTATCCGCTTAAAACCCTGATTGAACGCGGAGAGGGCATCAGCGGCTACAGCTTCCTGACCTCCCGCAAGTTCGCTTACCCGCTCGGCCAGGGTGAGGAAGCCAGAATTACAACAAAGCTGGTCTTAAATGAGGAGCCGGCTGCCGCCGGCGGGACAACAGCCCGTACCAGCGACTTCGGACTCAGAGGAGCCGTTGTACTCCAGCTTGGCGGGAAGGAAATCGGCCGTGTGCCGGTGTATGAGCCGGACCGGCTCCCGCCGGAGAAATCTCTTTACATGAAGCGCTACAGTCCGGCCGGAACAGCTGAATATCCGGCAGATAACTGGCTGCAGGCGCTCGGGAGCGCTTTACGGGCGCTGCTGCAGATGGGAAGGTAGTAAGCGCACCTGGGAATGAGAGAGAGCAGGACAGGGGAGGGACCGGAATGATTAATGGAATCTGGCTGGGGATGATTGTGATCGGCTTTGTATTTGCCGCCGTGAACGGCCGGATGGATGCTTTTACAGCGGCAGTTTTTGACGGCGCCAAGAACGGGGTTACCGTAAGCTTTGGACTGATCAGCGTACTTGTATTCTGGATGGGAATGATGCGGGTGGCCGAGGATGCCGGCCTCCTGCGCAAAATAGCCCGGCTGCTAGGGCCGGTGGTAGGCTTTCTGTTCCCGGATGTGCCCAAGGGCCATCCGGCAATCGGCTATATTCTGTCCAACATGAGCGCCAATCTGCTTGGCCTGGGCAATGCGGCAACACCAATGGGTATCAAGGCGATGCAGGAGCTGCAGACGCTGAATCCTGACAAGACTACGGCGACCCCGGCCATGTGCACCTTGCTTGCGCTGAATACAGCCAGCATTACGCTTATTCCGGCCACGCTGATCGCGATCCGGCTCAATTACGGCTCTGCCGATCCGGCCGGGATTGTCGGCACAACGCTGGCGGCAACCGCCGTAGCGACACTGGCTGCGGTTGGCGCGGACAGGCTGATGCGCAGGCTGTCCCTGCTGCGCCGGCCGCCGAAGCCGCCGGCCGTAAGGCCCGGGGATCACACCGCCGGAGGATCAGCCGTCCCGCATACCTCGATGAAAGGGTGAGCCGAGCTTGTTACACCTAATCAGCATCATCTCTGCCTGGGCGATCCCGGTCATGATCACCTTTATCCCGCTGTATGCTTTTACACGCAAGGTTCCGGTATATGAATCCTTTGTAGAAGGGGCTAAAGACGGCTTCGGGACTGCAATTGCCATTATTCCGCATCTGGTCGGCATGCTTGTGGCCATCAGCGTGTTCCGGGCCTCCGGGGCGCTGGATTTCCTGATGGGCTTTATTGCTCCCGCACTGGAAGGGCTCGGTGTGCCGCCTGAGGTGCTGCCGCTCGGCCTGCTGCGTCCGCTGACCGGCACCGGCTCGCTGGCCTATACAACTGATCTGATACGCGTTCATGGTCCGGACTCCCTGATCGGCATGATTGCCTCCACCATTCAGGGAAGCACCGACACAACCTTGTATGTGCTGACTGTCTATTTCGGCGCAGTAGGCATCCGTAACGGCCGTTATGCGCTTAAGGTCGGCCTGTTCTCTGACATTGTCGGCTTCATCGCCGCCATTGCTGTATGTCTGCTGGTTTTCGGATAGTCAGGAGCTCCAGATAAATTAAGAATTTGAAATTCCGGAATTGCTGTGTTAGGATAGAAGCAATTGAATAATCCTTAAATGCATCGTTTAATGGATTGTTACTGGCCGGGCCAGGCAAAACCTAAACTGATGGTAAAGCATTTGTCCTCTCCTTTTGGAGGTGGCGATTTCTTTACTAACGGTTTAGGTTTTTCTTGTTTTCGGGCATCATACTTATAAAATAACAGAAAGAGGTTATGTTCATGGCTACAGCAAACACAGGATTCCCGGACAATTTTTTGTGGGGCGGCGCTACGGCAGCCAACCAGCTTGAGGGCGGCTTTGACTTGGACGGCAAAGGCCTGTCCACTGCAGATATGATTGCCCATGTGCCGAAGGCGCAGCGTAAAGGGGATCACTCGATGGAGATTTCCTCGGAGCGTATTGCCGAGATTCTTGCCGGTGACCTTAGCGAGCGTTTTCCTAAGCGTGAAGGTGTGGACTTCTACCACCGCTATAAAGAGGATATTGCCCTGTTTGCCGAAATGGGCTTCAAGGTGTTCCGGATGTCGATCAACTGGGCGCGGATTTTCCCGAACGGGGATGACGCCGAGCCGAACGAAGCAGGCCTGCAGTTCTATGACAATGTGTTCGACGAGCTGCTTAAATACGGTATTGAGCCGCTGGTCACGCTGTCCCATTATGAGACTCCGCTTGGTCTGACCCTGAAATATAACGGCTGGGCCAGCCGTGAAGTCATCGGGCATTATGTAAAATACGCCGAGACCGTGTTCACCCGCTACCGGAACAAGGTGAAATACTGGCTGACCTTTAACGAAATCAACGTGATGACAATGAGCCCTTACACCGGCGGAGGCATCCTGTCCGACAAGGTTGAGCACAAGCTGCAGACCATTTATCAGGCGCTGCACCATCAATTTGTGGCAAGTGCACGGGTGACAAAGCTGGGCCATGAGATTATTCCGGGTGCACAGATCGGCTGCATGCTGGCCCGCCTTGAATCCTACCCGCACACCTGTAACCCTGAGGATGTCCGTAAGAGCCAGCTGGAAAGCCAGATGAACCTGTTCTTTACCGATGTGCATGCCCGCGGTGAATATCCAAGCTACATGAACCGTTATTTTGCCGAAAATAACATCGTAATTGCACGCGAGCCGGGAGACGATGAGATCATTGCCGCCCACACGGTAGATTTCATTTCCTTCAGCTATTACATGACCCTTACTGTTACTGCCGGACCGGAAGGCGATGTGACCGGAGGCAACCTGGTAGGCGGTGTCAAGAACCCTTATCTCGAAGCTTCCGACTGGGGCTGGCAGATCGATCCTGTAGGCCTGCGCATTACACTCAACACCCTGTATGACCGTTACCGGAAGCCGCTCTTTATTGTAGAGAACGGGCTGGGCGCAATCGACCGTGTTGAAGCTGACGGCTCCATTCATGATACTTACCGGATCGACTATCTCAAACAGCACATTATCCAGATGAAAGAAGCAGTTAAGGACGGCGTAGAGCTGATGGGCTACACAGCCTGGGGTCCGATTGACCTGGTGAGCATGTCCACTTCCGAGATGTCCAAGCGTTACGGCTTCATTTATGTCGACCTGGATGATGAAGGAAAGGGTACACTCGCCCGCAGCAAAAAGGATTCCTTTGACTGGTACAAGCAGGTAATTGAATCGAATGGCGAAGTGTTATAAAACGTTTTCATAATGCTGTTGTCAATCTGCAGGCAATGTGATAATATGCATATACGGGAAAACTAAAACTGGATTGTTACTGAACCTTCAGGCAAAACCAGAAGCTGGCATTAAGTGCCTGTTTTGGTTTTGCCTTTTTACTACTCTGACGGCGTAAGGTGATGGAATGAAAATTGAGAAGGTGCTCAACAATAATGTCGTGACCGTGCTTGATGCCAGCCAGAATGAGCTGGTCATCATGGGCCGGGGAATTGCCTTCAAGAAGCATACCGGTGATCTTATTGATGAGGACAAGATTGAAAAGGTATTCTCACTGGATAACAAAGAAGTCTCACAAAAGCTTATGACGCTGCTGTCGGACATTCCGATTGAATATGTTGAATGCTCCGATGAAGTGATCCGCTATGCGGAGACGGTGCTGGGCGAGAAGCTGCACGACAGTGTGTACATCTCGCTTACGGACCATATCCATTTCGCCATCGACCGGCACCGTCAGGGGCTTCAGCTCAAGAATGCGCTGCTGTGGGAGATCAAGAGGATGTACCGCAAGGAATTCTCAATCGGCCTCAAGGCTCTGCAAATTATTGAGGACCGGCTCGGCGTATTGCTGCCGGAAGACGAGTGCGCTTTCATTGCAATGCATCTGGTCAACGCCCAGCTGAACGGGGAAATGCGTGAAACGGTCAGCATCACGAATATCGTGAAGGACATCTCGAATATCGTGAGACGCAGCTTTTTGATTGAGCTCGACGAGGAATCGCTCAGCTATTACCGCTTTCTGACGCATCTGAAGTTCTTTGCGCAGCGGGTGGTTCAGGGCTCACCGGTTGACGACCGGGACAGGGATCATACACTGCATGATCTGGTCCGCGTCCAATACCCGGAAGCCTACGCCTGCGCAGAGAAGATTGCGGATTACACCCGCAAAATTTACAAGCGGAATTTATCCAAGGAAGAAATTTTGTACATGACGATTCACATTGAGCGGATTGTCCGGAACGAAGATACAACCGAATAAAGCAAGACGGGATTGTTACTCTAAGCAGGCAAAACCTAAACGCTGAATAGTATATGCGGCATTATCGCGATACTATGGGTGTTTAGGTTTTTTTGTTCCAAAAAACTCGGAATTGAAGGAGCATATCAAGATGGATAAAACAGCACTCTCCAAAGATATATTGAAGCTGGTGGGCGGAGAAGAGAATATTGAACAGGTTACCCACTGCATGACACGCCTACGCTTTAACCTTAACGATAACAATAAAGCGGATAAAGCGGCTCTGCAGAAAACGGATGGCGTTATGGGTGTAATGATCAACGGGGGCCAGTTCCAGGTTATCATCGGTAACGATGTGCCGGTCGTATATAACGAGCTGGTAAAGAATATGAAGGGCGCTCCCGAGGGAAGAGTAAGCTCGTCCTCAGCTGATGCCGGAGACAAGAAGAAAAAGAATGTGCTAAGCAGCATACTCGATTTCATCTCCGGAAGCTTCACTCCGATTCTGCCGGCGATTACCGGCGCAGGTATGATCAAAGGGATCATTGCCCTGCTGGTAGCAGCGGGATGGATGGGTACAACCAGTTCAACCTATGTCATTCTTTCGGCTATCGGTGACGGCGCCTTCTACTTCCTGCCGATCATTCTGGCGGTCAGTGCGGCCCGCAAGCTGGGAAGCAATATGTATATCGGTGCAGCGATTGGTGCCGCTATATTGCATCCGACGGTTACAACGCTGCTGGGCGCGGGTGAGCCGGTTACTTTTGCCAGCCTGCCTGTTGTAGCTGCAACGTATTCCTCGTCGGTTATTCCGATCATCATTGCGGTATGGCTTGCTTCCTATGTGGAAAAAGCAGTCGATAAAGTTACACATGCCTCGCTTAAGCTGATTATTGTTCCAACCGTTACACTGCTCGTAATTGTACCGTTGACCCTGATAGCTGTAGGTCCGCTGGGCGTTATCATCGGTAACGGTCTGACTGACGGCATTTCGTGGCTGTTTAACAATACCGGATTGTTCGCCGGCCTTCTGCTGGGCGGTACCATGTCCCTGCTGATTATTACAGGTATGCACTATGCGCTGATTCCGATCATGATCGCCTCCATTGCCAGCCTTGGATATGATTACATCATTCCAATTATGATGGTAGCCAACTTTGCCCAGGCCGGTGCAACCTTCGGTGTCTTCCTGAAAACGAAAAACAGCAAGCTGAAGCCATTGGCCCTTTCGACAAGTGTGACGGCGCTGATGGGGATTACCGAGCCTGCAATGTATGGGGTTAACATGCGTTTCAAAAAGCCGTTTATCGGCGCTTTGATCGGCGGAGCAGTGGGCGGAGCGTTCCTGAGCCTGTTTAAAGTAAAAGCTTATGTTATCGGCGGTCTGGCCGGTTTGTCCGGTATTCCGATGGTTATTGGTGAAACCTTTGTCTACTCCGTGATCGGCTTTGCAATCGGTATTGTTGTGGCAGCCATTGTAACTTACATTCTGGGCTTTGAAGACGAGCCTGAAGCTGCAGCAGCAGCGGTTCCGGCTGCAACGGCTAATGCAAATACTTCTTCTAACTCAGCAGTGATTGCTGATGCGCTGGAAGCTGAAGCTGCTGCTAAGGTTACTGAAGATATCTACAGCCCGATTACCGGTGAAGTTAAACCGCTGAGCGAAGTAAACGATCCAGCGTTCTCTGAAGAAATTATGGGTAAGGGCTTTGCGATCCAGCCGTCTGAAGGCCGGGTAGTATCTCCTGTCAACGGTACGGTGTTCTCCCTGTCAAAGAGCGGACATGCGATTGGCCTGGTCAGCGATAACGGCGCCGAGATGCTGATCCATATCGGTATCGATACTGTGAAGCTGAAGGGACTGCATTTCTCGCCGAAAGTGACAGCCGGCAGCAAGGTATCCGTTGGCGACCTGCTGATGGAGTTCGACCGCGCAGAGATTGAAAAAGCAGGCTACAGCACCATTACACCGGTAATTATCACTAACATTGCCGAGTACAGCTCCATCAAACCCGGAGGCCGTTCCACAGTGAAGGAGCAGGAGCTGCTCTACACCGTGCAGGCCTAAACCATTCCAATAGAAGAAAGTGAGTGAAGCTTATTATGCAAAAGACATTTAAAATCATCGATGAAGACGGCATCCATGCCCGTCCGGCGACAGCTCTGGTCAATACTGCAACCAAATTTAAGGATACCGAGGTGTTCGCGGAGAGCGGCGGCAAGAAGGTTACCCTGAAATCGATTCTCGGCGTGCTGTCGCTCGGCCTGGAGCCCGGCGATACGCTGAGCCTGATTGCCGAAGGCGGACAGGCCGCGGAAGTGCTGAGCGCGCTGCAGGATGTTATGGTTAAGGAAGGGCTGGGAGAGGTTCAGGAGTAAGACCGGCTGAGTGCCGCCTGCTCATAGGGCTGACCCTTACTGCAACGAATAAAACTGGTGTCCGGGTACCTGCACTTGCAGGTATTCGGGCACCGGTTTTTTGTGTTGGCAGATTTATTTCGGAAGATCCCGCAAGTCCACACTAATTAGTTGGATTTAAACCGCTTACATTGTGTGTCCTCATCCACTTGCCGGATTTAGTTGGAAAAAAGACACCTGATTCCGCCTGTTTTGGCTAAAATGATGCTTTTTCGATGATCTAAGTGTGCTTTTTCCACCTAAATGCTGGATTTGTCTGAAAAAGAGTAATTTAGTTGTCTTATTTCCACTTAGGTATTGGGGGGGCTCCGTCTGCCATATTTTACGGGCTATGTATGGATCACCGTATGTATTTGCAGGCCACTCAGCCCAATATTGGAATTTGCTATCTTTTATATTTACAGGCAGAGGGGCTTTAACTCTGCCGGCGCGGTTCCGGCAAGCGCAGCCAAGCTGCTTGCCCGCATGTTACCCTCACCCTCAGCGGGGTGAGGGTTTGTTTTGCAGCGGATGGGCGGGAGTAACGGAGGGGATTTTGGAACTGTAGGAGCGTTAGCGTCCGCCTTTGTCTGCAGATTTCTACCGCGAACAGCGGTTTAATCAGGAAATCTGCAGACAACAGCGGCCGGAAGTCCAAAACTTCCCGCAGTTACGGCTGCAGCCCATCCCCGCCGATCAGCCCCATTTTAAAAAACCAACCCGTCACCCCGCCCTCCCCCCAATCATATGCTATTGCAGCAATACGGAGGGGGGCCGGCATGCGTTGGAATATAAAGGATTTATTCTGCATCATTCCCGCTGTCCGTCGATAAACGGCAAGGGATTTGATTTTTGGGTGGGGAAGGACGGCGGGATTTACGCCGCGCCGCTGCTGACAGATCCGGACCACATCCATATCTGTCTGGAAGGAAACTACGGGGAGGAAGAGAGCATACCGCAGCTTCCTGGCCGCCGGGAGCAGCTGTTTGCCGCCGGCAAGCTCATTCTTGAGCTGGCGGCACGCTATCAGATTTCGCCGCTGCTGATCGAGCCGCACAGTAAAACTTGTCCGGGAAACTTTTTTCCGTGGAATGAACTTGTGATTTATCCCGCTGATGGTTATCATTAACCTGAGGTGAGTAGTCGAAAATGGAAAGATTACAGAAAATTTTGGCGCAAGCAGGTGTTGCGTCCAGACGCAAATGTGAAGAATTGATTTTGGCCGGTAAAGTGGAGGTCAACGGGGAACTGGTAACAACACTCGGCACCAAGGTAGACCCCGAGCAGGATATTATTAAAGTGGCCGGAAGACTGATCCGGGGCGAAAATAAAATCTACATTATGTTCAACAAGCCCAAAGGTGTCATCACCAGCGCATCTGATGATAAGGGCCGTAAGGTAGTAACGGATTATTTGAAAGGCATCAAGGAGCGGGTATACCCTGTAGGCCGGCTGGATTATGACACAGAAGGGCTGCTGCTGCTGACGAATGACGGGGAGTTTGCTAATCTGCTGACCCATCCGAAGCATCACGTGCCGAAGACGTATCTGGCTACGGTCAAGGGTACTCCGCATGGCACCGCCCTGGACAAGCTAAAGGCAGGCATCAAGCTGGAGGACGGCATGACCGCACCGGCAGAAGTGGAATACAAGGATGTGGACGAGGCCAGCAAGGAATCCGTCATCAGCATTACCATCCACGAAGGCCGCAACCGCCAGGTGCGCCGGATGTTCGAGGCGATTTCTCATCCGGTTATCCGGCTGAAGCGGATTTCCTTCGGCGATATTCTGCTGCAGAATCTCAAGCGCGGCTCCTACCGCCACCTGACCAAGGATGAAATTAACCATCTCCAGCAGATCGCCAAGGCAGGCGCCTTGAAGACTAACCAAACACGCAAAGACACATAAAGTTCACATTTTCCTCTCCTAAAACTGTGACAATATTCGGTATAATGTTCATAGGATGTTCACACCTGACAACTTAAGTGTATGAATTGCGTCACAGAAGGGGGCTTCGCGTGTGGGCAAAGCGAGAAAGCCGATTCAAATCGTAATTCTGTTTCTGATACTTTTGCTTGGAGGCTATGCCATTGGCACCTCGGTGTTTGGCGGAGACGGCAAACCGCATGAAGGCAGTAAGGCGCCCTCCTTTGAGCTGCTGGGGCTTGACGGCCTGACCCACACGCTGGATGAGTATAAGGGTCAGACTGTCGTGCTGAATTTCTGGGGCTCCTGGTGCGGTCCCTGTGTGAAGGAGATGCCTGCCCTGCAGGCACAGTACGATAAGTGGAAGGATCAAGGGGTAGTTGTTGTAGGCGTCAATGTCGGGGAAGACCAGATGACTGTTGAGAACTTCGTCAAGCAGGTGGATATCCAATTTCCTGTTGTTATGGATACCGGGCGGGATGCAGTGCGCAGCTATGGCGTTTCTCCGCTGCCGACGACCTTTTTCATCAACCCTGAAGGCAGAGTGGACAGCATTCACATCGGGCAGTTGGAGCTGGATTCGCTTGACGCACAGATCGGAAGGCTGGTGGATCCATGATTCCGCGGGAGCCACGGTTCAGCAATACCAAATGCGACTGCGGCCATCAGAATCCGGTTGGAACTGTGCTGTGCGAAGCCTGCGGCAAGCCTCTGGACGACAGGGAGCTTAAAGCCGGCGGGAATCTGGAAATGCGCTATGACGGTGTTGCCCGCCGTTCACAGCGCGTTAATCCGGGTGTGATTGACAGGGTATGGAACTTTTTTTCCTCGGTCAAAATAGCCATTTACCTGATTGTGCTTACACTGCTTGGCTCCATGCTGGGGACTATCTTCCCGCAGGAGAGCACCTTTCTTAATATTGATGCATCAACCTACTACAAAGAAATGTACGGAACAGCCGGGAATATATATTATAGACTCGGCCTTTCGCACACCTATGAATCCTGGTGGTTCGTAACCCTGCTGGTCATGATCGGAGCTTCGCTGGTAATCTGCAGCCTGGACCGCGTGCTGCCGCTGTATAAGGCGCTTACCCGCCAGAAGGTGCGCAAGCACCGCCAGTTTCTGACCCGTCAGAAGGCTGTGCTGGTAACACGGGTGGAAGCAGAGCCGGAAGCCTGGGTTGCTGCGCTGGCAGTGCCGCTGAAGAAGAAGGGCTACCGTGTCAGGACCGAAGGGGGCGCGCTGCTTGCCGAGAAGCACCGTTTCAGCCGCTGGGGACCTTATGTAATACATATTGGCCTGATTGTTTTTTTGCTTGCCGTGTTGGCGAGGGGGCTGCCGGGACTGAATATGGATCAGCATCTTGCTTTTCAGCAGGGGGAGATCACGAGAATTCCCGATACGACCTATTATCTGAAGAATGAGCAGTTTACTGTGGAGTTTTACAGTGATGAAGAAATGCCGGAGGAGTTCCGCGGCAAAAAGGTGCTGCCCAAGCTTTATGAGACTAAGGCGGTGCTCTATGAATGTACGGCTGAATGCACAGATCTGTCCGGTGAGCCTCAGCTTGCAGAGGTCGCCAGCCACGACATCAGAGTTAATTCTCCATTAAGCTACAAAGGATTGAAAGCGTATCAGTTTGATTATGATCTGACGCCTGTGCTTCGTTCGGTGCAGCCGGAACTTGTGAATGCCGCTACCGGAGAGGGCTACGGCAAGTTCAAGCTGGATATGAACAACCCGGAGCGTGTGTTTCAGTCAGGACCGTATACCCTTTCCCTCAAAGAAAAGTATATGGACTTTGGTCTGAATGAAGAGGGCCAGCCGGTATCCAAATCTCCGTATCCGAATGCTCCGGCCTTCCTGTTTCTGATAACCGGACCGGGACTGCCGGAAGAGGGCCAGCAGTATTTTTATTTTCCGAAGCAGGTGGATAAGGAGCAGTTCCAGCAGCAGGCGATTAATAACCGGCTGGGCGGAAACGGGCGTTTTCTGGAGCTTACGGTACAGGATATGGGCGATGTTGATTTTTCGGCTTCGACCTCTTACCTTAATATCCGGGTAGACCGGGCGATGCCGTTTGTCTGGACCGGGGCGGGGATTATTATGCTGGGGCTTGTGCTGGGCTTCTACTGGCAGCACAGACGCATCTGGCTGTGTGTAGAGGACGGGGAGCTGGTGCTTGGCGGACATACCAGCAAGAACTGGTTCGGCTTCCGGCGCGAAATCGCTGCCCTATTGCAGAAGGTAGACCTGATAGTCGATGAAAAATCATTGGACAACGGGGGAGGTCTGGCATGAGCCTGCTTGATTTCAGCAGTGATGTGTTTATCGTTGCCTTCTTTTTGTACAGCGGGGCGTTTATGCTGTTCACGATTGCCATTATGGGCCGCCGGTGGTCCGGCAGGAAGCCCGGTGAGCATACCGCCCGATGGGGCAAAGCTGCTTTTATCGCCTCCTCTCTGGGACTGCTGTGCCATCTGGCCTATTTCATTACCCGCTGGATCGGCTCAGGCCATATTCCGGTCAGCAATATGTATGAGTTCATGACTTTTCTATCGATGATGATCATGGTTGCGTTCACTGTAATCTTTGCCATCTACCGCAAAATCATTCTAGGTGTGTTTGCGGTTCCTGTATCGATCATAGTGATGGCCTATGCGGCCGTATTTCCGCAAGAGGTGCAGCCGCTAATTCCTTCCTTGAAATCCATTTACCTGAATATCCATGTTACGCTTGCTGCGCTTGGCGAATCCTTCTTTGCTGTAGGCTTTGCCGCCGGACTGATGTACCTTCTGCGTACTGTGAATTTCGACAGCAAAGCGCCCAGTGACCGCAAACAGCAGCGGCTGGTTGAATTTACTCTCTTTTCAATCATTGTTATAATTGGGTTTCTCGGAAGTGTCTTTGCCTTCCGCGGTGCAGGATACGAATCGGTTTTTGTCCGCAATAACGTAACGATTGACAGCGCCGGGCAGGGTGATAGTACAATAGAGAAAGTGAGTTATAAAATGCCGCCGATTGTGGCACCTTACCAGAGCGAAACCGAGGTTTTCCAGCCGTTTCTCGGCATCACAAAGCCGCTGTTTGAAGCACCCTCCTGGATGAATGGTGTCAACGCGGGGCGCAAATTCAATACCGTAATCTGGTCGCTTTTATCCGGTCTGATCCTGTACTTCATACTCCGATTAATAGTCCGCAGGCCGCTGGGCAAGGCAATCCATCCGGTAATGGACGGAATTGACGAGAATGATCTCGATGAGATTGCTTATAGGGCCATTGCGATCGGCTTTCCGATATTTACGCTGGGGGCATTGATATTTGCCATGATCTGGGCGCAGATTGCCTGGGGCCGGTTCTGGGGCTGGGACCCTAAGGAGGTCTGGGCACTCGTAACCTGGCTGTTTTACAGCGCTTATCTGCATTTGCGGCTGGCCCGCGGCTGGCAGGGACGCAGATCGGCCTGGCTTGCCGTTCTTGGTTTTCTAGTGGTCATGTTTACCCTGATAGGCGTGAATCTGGTGATCGCCGGGCTTCATTCCTATGCGGGAACAGACTAGTGGAACAAGGCATTTCAGGCTCCTGATCAAGGGTCAGATCTGTCTGTGAGTTTTGGGTGTTTCGTTTATCCGGTGTTATTTTGCGTTATAGTAATGTAAATCCCGTACGCTCAGGCGTGAGGCATAATAGGGTAACTGTTCAACTGTATTAGATGAAGGGGTTGTTGTTAATGGCTGAGCATCTGAATAGAATTCTGGTGGTGGATGACGAGGAGCGCATTCGCCGCCTGCTGAAAATGTATCTGGAAAAAGAAGGCTACGAAATCGACGAAGCAGAGGACGGCGAAATTGCTCTGCGCAAAGCAACAGCCAATGATTACGGTCTTATCCTGCTGGATGTCATGCTGCCGGGGATTGACGGAATTGAAGTGCTGACCAGACTTAGAGGCGTCAAGTCCACACCGGTTCTGATGCTTACCGCCAAGGGCGAGGAAATCAACCGTGTGCAGGGCTTTGAGATGGGAGCCGACGATTATGTGGTTAAGCCGTTCAGCCCGCGTGAGGTGATCTACCGGGTCAAGGCCATTATGCGGCGTTCTTCGGCGACAGCCTTTTTATCCAAAGAGAGCAATTCCAGTAACAATATTGTATTTCCGCATCTTATTATTGAGCATGATGCCCACCGCGTTACTGCCGGCGGCCAGGAGGTCAGTCTGACTCCGAAGGAATATGAGCTGCTGCATTATCTGGCAATTTCGCCGGACAAGGTATTCTCCCGTGAGGAGCTGCTCAAGGATGTGTGGAATTACGAGTTTTTTGGAGACCTGCGTACCGTTGATACACATGTCAAAAGACTCCGCGAGAAACTGAATAAAGTATCACCGGAATCGGCTGCAATGATCACCACAGTCTGGGGAGTAGGCTACAAGCTTGAGGTACCCAAATAGGTGAGCTTCTGGAGAAGCCTTGTCGGGAAGCTATGGGTTACGATTATCTGCCTTGTTGCAGTCGTGCTCATTACGGTAGGACTGTTCCTGCTTCCCTATATCGACAGCAACTTCGCCAATTCCGGGGCGATCAAACGTTTATTTACTTATGCTTCAATGATCGGTTTTTCCTTAACAACGTTTTTCGCGTTGTTCCTGTTTACCAAAATTACACAGCCGATGCAGCAGGTTATTGAAGCGGCTAACAATATCCGCCGGGGTCAATACGGCACGAGACTGACGCTCCGGACCAGTGATGAGATTGGCCAGCTGGCTACCTCCTTTAATCACATGGCTGCAGAGCTGGAAGAGAATATCCGCAGCCTGAACCATGAAAAGGGGCACTTATCCAGTGTGCTGCGCAGTATGACTGATCCTGTAATTACCTTTGATAACGAAGGCCAGGTCATACTCACGAACCCTCATGGACAGAAGCTGCTGGAGATATGGAGCAATTTAAGCCTGGAGCATCAGCTCGAAAACGATAACGGTTCAGGAGCGGACGATGCCGTTTACAGTGCAGTTCCGCTCCCGCTGCGCCCGTTATTTATGGATACCCTCCGCCAGGGCGGGGATCAGCGTGCTAACGTTCATGTGCGCCAGGGTGTATGGTCTGTGCATATGGCTCCGCTGTATTCGGAGAATCATATCAGGGGCGCGGTAGCTGTGCTCCGAGATGTGACAGAGGAGGTGCGTCTGGAGAAGATGCGCCGGGATTTCGTAGCGAATGTCTCGCATGAGATCCGTACGCCGCTCTCGATGATGCAGGGCTACAGTGAAGCGCTGCTGGACGGCATGGCCTCTTCCCCTGAAGAGCGGAATGAGCTGGTGCAGGTGATTCATGATGAATCCCTGCGGATGGGCAGGCTGGTCAAGGATCTGCTTGATCTGGCCCGGATGGAGGCAGGGCATACGGACATGATGATGGGACAGGTGGATATGGGCGAGCTGCTCGACCGCATCTACCGTAAATTTTCCGTCCGCGCCAAGGAACGTGATATCATCCTGGAGCTGCACAGGCCTGAAGGTCTGCTGCTGCTGAAGTCTGCAGATGTGGATAAGCTGGAGCAGGTGCTTACCAATCTGCTGGACAATGCCTTCAGGCATACTCCTGCTGACAGGCAGATCTCCATTACGGCAGGTTTAACTGTGCTCGATGGACGCCGTTATCTAGAAATTGAGATCCGTGACCAGGGTGCCGGAATTCATCCGGATGACCTGCCCTTTATCTTTGAGCGTTTCTACAAGGCTGACAAAGCCCGTGTACGAGGGGAGTCCGGCGGTACCGGTCTTGGGCTGGCTATTGTTAAAAATATCGTCGAATCTCATCACGGACAGATTTTTGCCGCCAGTAAGCTTGGCGAAGGTACGAATTTTACGCTACGGCTTCCTGTCGAAAAACAGTAAATCCGGACTTAGACTGACAGCGCCTCTGAATGCAGAGGTGCTTTTTGTTGAAAGGACTCCTTTAATCTTGTTCATCGTGGAACATAATATACCCGTCACTTTAGGAGGCAATTATAGATGATTTTATCATTGGATCAAGGGACTACCAGCTCAAGGGCTATACTGTTTGACCATCAGGCCGGGATGGTCGCCCAGGGGCAATACGATATTAAGCAGTCCTTTCCCCGGCCGGGCTGGGTGGAGCATGATCCGGAGCAGATCTGGGAGAGCCAGCTGGCAGCAGCCAGGGACGCCATACAGGCAGGCGGAATAGCGGCAGCGGACATTACTGCCATTGGCATCACCAACCAGCGGGAAACGGCGCTGATCTGGGACAGGGTGACGGGAGAGCCGGTATACCCGGCGATCGTATGGCAGGACCGCCGCACAGCTCAGCAGTGTGAGGAGATCAAACGGCAGGGCCTGGCCCGGGAGATTGCGGATAAGACAGGCCTGGTGGTAGATGCTTACTTTTCGGCTACCAAGCTGGCCTGGATTCTGGACCACGTAGAAGGCTCCAGAGCGCGTGCAGAGCGCGGGGAGCTGCTGGCAGGCACTATCGACAGCTGGCTTATCTGGAAGCTAACCAGCGGCGCTGTGCATGCGACAGACGTGACCAATGCTTCGCGGACGATGCTGTATAATCTGCATGAACGCAGATGGGATGACCAGCTGATCCGGGAGCTTAACATCCCGCGGGCGATGCTGCCCGGGGTCCGCATGTCCGGCGGTGATTTCGGCATGGCAGATGCCCGCTGGTTCGGTGCGGAAATCCCGATCCGCTCTGTGCTCGGCGACCAGCAGGCTGCATTGTTCGGCCACACCTGCCTGGAAGCGGGGAGTGCCAAGAACACCTACGGCACAGGCTGCTTCATCCTCATGAACACGGGCACTGAAGCAGTTGCCTCCAGGCACGGCCTGCTTACAACTGTTGCCTGGGGCATGGGGGACGAGCTGTATTATGCGTTAGAGGGCAGCGTGTTTGTAGCCGGGGCTGCTGTGCAGTGGCTGCATGAGGGGCTTGGCCTGATAGAAGGGCCGGCTGATTCCGAGCAAAAGGCTGCAGAGGTAGACGACAGCGAAGGTGTCGTAGTTGTACCTGCCTTCACTGGTCTTGGCGCCCCTTACTGGGATATGTATGCCCGCGGAGCTGTCTTCGGTCTTACCCGGGGCACAAACGCAGGTCATCTCGTACGGGCTACGCTGGAGGCGCTGGCCTTTCAGTCCCGTGATGTCATCGGCGCAATGGAGAAGGACGCCGGCATGCCGCTGACCGGACTTCGTGTGGACGGCGGAGCTGTCCGCAATAATCTGCTGATGCAGTTCCAGGCGGACATCCTCGGCAGTACAGTGACCCGTACAACCTACGCTGAGACAACGGCGCTTGGCGCAGCGCTGCTGGCGGGGCTGACGTCCGGAATCTGGTCGAGAGAGCAGCTGGAGAGCTTCAATAAGGCGGAGCGGGACTTTGAGCCCCGGATGGGTGAAGAAGAGCGGGAGCGCCGCTATGACGTGTGGAAGGATGCGGTAGAGCGGACAATGGGCTGGGAGAAGCACGAAGCCCGTCATTAGCTTAGGCCCGTCTCTCTTTGTGCAAGAGACGTGAAGCCGCTAAACAAAAGCAACCGGCAGGCAAGTTATCACTTGTCTGCCGGTTGCTTTTTTGATCATATAAGAGCTGGCAATTACGCTTAAAAAGAAGGAACAATCAGCATATTCTCAAGCCCTGCCTTACGGCCAAGCCGGGAGAGCTGCATTTTGAGCAGCGGATTATTTTCGAGAGCAAGGGAAACCTGCTGAAAACCATCCGATTTGAACATATGAAAGCAGCTTTCCAGCAGGGGAACCACATCCGGAGCAGTGACATTCAGCTTGCGGCAGTCAATCTGCAGGGAGTATTCACTGGAGGTAATCGGATTGACGATCTGCTGGTAGGCTTGAATCGATTTGAGGCCATCCTCATTGGAGAAGGTGCCCTCCAGCTGGATATGCAGGATTCTGTTCTCGGGATCGGTTTTCAGCGCGTATTTGCCCATTTGGCTCAAGCCTCCAAAACAAAATAGGTGTATTCTACATGTTCAAAAGCTACTTGATTTCCTCCAGTGTGGCAAGCAGCACATTAAAGGCAGAAATAACCTTCGGTACACCGATTGCCGGTACCAGGTGCAGCAGGATACCTTTGATCTGCTCCACGGTCATGCCTACACGCAGCGCCATTACATAATGTACGCCGAGCTGTTCGAACTGGCCCATGGTGATCAGGGCTGAAATCACAGCAATTTCCTTCCAGTCTGCGCCGATCGTTGTACGCTGAAAAATATCGCCGTAGGCATTGCCCATAATGTACTCAGCCAATTCCGGAAAATGCTCATTAATCGGCTCCATATGTTTGCTGCCGTAATCCCCGGACAGATTGGTAAAATGCTTAACCCCGCTGTTCACTGAACTTTCCACTTAAGAAAACCTCCTGAATGATGTGATATTATTACAGATTCAATACACGGTGCGCTGTCGGAGGCATTTCGTCACGGTCGGTAAGCAGTTCAATGACTGCTACCTTATTGGAGGCGATTGCGGCTTCAAGAGCTGCTGCAAACTGTCCGGCTGTTTCACACTTGTAGCCTACAGCTCCGAGGGATTCCCCGAATTTTGCGGCATCCATCGGAACCTCGAAGAGGGTACCGTCAATTCTGCCGGTTGTTTTTTCCATGCCCTTAAGAGCCATGTCGAGCTGCATATTATTAACCACGATAAAAATAACCGGGATGTCCTTGCAGACTGCGGTGTTGATCTCAGCGCCGAGCATCATGAAGCAGCCGTCACCGGTGATGCAGAAGACCGTTTCATCAGGTGCCGCCACTTTGGCGCCGATGGACATGCCGATCGAGTTGCCCATGCAGGCAAAATAGGCATCAAAGATAAAGCT
Source organism: Paenibacillus sp. FSL R7-0273 (assembly GCF_000758625.1). Lineage (NCBI taxonomy): Bacteria > Bacillati > Bacillota > Bacilli > Caryophanales > Paenibacillaceae > Paenibacillus > Paenibacillus sp. FSL R7-0273. The sequence continues at coordinate 4,805,669 of NZ_CP009283.1, read as the reverse complement.
TCCCGGCTTCTTGACGTTATACCATTTAACAGCATGGAAGCCGTGGCTGCCGTCATCTACAAATACCGAGCTGTTATAAGGAATCTGATCGCTCAAAGTACTCAGGACGGAAGCGATGGAGAGCTTTGGCAGCTCCGGCAGCTCATCATGGTAATTAGCCTCTACAGTTATTTCATGTCTGACAACAGTATCTCTGTCGATATTCTGCAGGTAGTAGGTCAGGTTATCACGCAGATCTCCGCTGACCGCAATCGTCTGCGAATTCAGAATTTTACCGACAAAGGTAGGGTCGGAATCGAATTGGATCAGTGTAGCCGGATGGTTTTCCGCTTTGAGATTGCAGATCGTCATATCACTCAGGCGCGAGCCGAGCACAATGTAAAGATCGCTGCTGTTCAGCATGTCATCCCCGTGCTTGCAGCCGCCTACGCCGCAAGGGCCGTGGTATAGCGGATGGTCCCAGGCGATAGCGCCTTTTCCCCCCGGAGTTGTAACGATCGGGATATTGAAGGTTTCAGCGAGCTGTACCAGCTCCTGATGCGTACCGGACCGGTTAACGCCTTTACCGGCAATAATCAGCGGACGTGAGGATGCATTGATTGCCGCAATTACACGCTCAAAATTCCCGATGCTGACAAGCGGCTCGCGTTCAGGAAGAACAATACGGCATTCTTCAAGCATTTCTGTCTGGACATCAAAAGGAATACACAGATGCACCGGACCGCGCTTGCTGAGAGCAATAGAAATGGCATGATTAAAAATCGTGCTGAAATGATCTCCGCGCTCAACCAGCTTGCTGAATAAGGTAGCCGGTCTGAACATATCCGCCAGATCGGCCAGATAAGAGGAGGAATCCTGGCACTGCGGAATTCCGAGCTCCTTAATTGACTGGTGTCCTGTAATGAACAGGACAGGAAGATTGTTGGCTTTGGCATGTGCTGCTGCAGTAAGCAGGTTGGTTCCGCCCGGGCCTGAGGTGCCGAAGGCAACACCTAGCCCGCCGGTTTTGAGTGCATAGCCCGCGGCTTCGAAGCCGCAGCTGGATTCATGTCTGCCCGGAATAAATTCGATGCCGTAATCAACCATTTTAAGAGCAATAGGACAAATTGATTTACCGATAATACCAAAGGAATGTGTTACGCCGAGGCTGCGAAGCGCCTCTGCCATATAATCTGCGACTGTTTTCAAATGCTCCACCCTATCCGTTGTGTATTTGTCTAGCGATTCTAGTGACTCTGGTGACAATAGAATACCTGTACTCAAAATGAGCACAGGCCAGTTGCATCTATAGCCGTTAAGGACAGAATGATTCTGGCGTCCCGGGCTGCAACCTGGCAATCATGGTCCCGATAGCTGAGACTGTAGATCCATGGCTTTGCGTCATTTCCTTTCGGAGAATTTTGCCGATATGGGGTTAGGTACAAAGTTGGATAATATTACATTGGGTAATTTTACTTTTACAATATATTTTTAACTCTATCATTGTCAATACTATTATGCAGAAAAGTGCGAAAATTGACGAATTGCAGGACGATTCAGTGAACCTGGCTTACAAAACTTAAAAAGCTGCCGCTTCTAAAGAACGGCAGCTTTGGGACCAAAGTAATGCTTGCTTAAAACTTGAATATGTGAATGGTTTTTTGCAGCTGGAATACGGCCTGGGTCATTTTGTCTGTCTCATCAGCTACAGACTGCAGGGCATTGATCTGCTCATTCATTGCTGCAGACACCTCTTCGGTACCTGCAGCCGTCTGCTGGGTGATTGCTGAGATATTTTCAATGGCGCCGGAAATTTTGAGGGCACTCTCCAGCATAAGGTCACTTTCCTGGGAGAAGGCTGCGATCTGCTCGGTTATGTATTGAACGCTTTGCACGATCTGGGAGAAGATATGGGCAGTCTCCACAATCAGCTCGTTCTGTACCTGAACAACCTCTTCGTTAATGGCGATATTCTCCACCGCCTGCTTGATATCGGATTCGATACTGCGGATCAGGGTGAAGACCTCTTTGGTTGAGGCGGTGGATTCCTCTGCGAGCTTGCGCACCTCCTGGGCGACAACGGCAAAGCCGCGGCCGTGCTCACCTGCGCGTGCCGCCTCAATTGAAGCGTTCAGCGACAGCAGGTTGGTCTGCTCGGCAATTTCGGTAATGGACTTGGCAATCATGGAAATACCGCGGGCATTCTGGGAGAGCGCCTCTATGGTACCGGCGACCTTATTGGTGGCCTCAATATTTTTGCGCATGCCTTCCGCCTGGGTATCTACTGATACCCTCCCTTGTTCAACCAGTTCAAGCGTATGTATAGAGCGTTTGTTCATCTCCTTGGTGGAGTGCGTGTAATTGGCTACCTTAGTTTCGATATCCTTGATGGATTCCGTCATGTCGGCAATATCTGCGGAGATTTCGTTAGCGCCGACAGCGAGCTCATTGGAGGAGGAGGCGACCTGGGCCATTACAATTTTGAGGCTGTGGTTCTTGTCCTCGATGCCTCTGCTGGCATCCATTACATGCCGCGTAATTTGTGAGGCTTCCGTCAGGATTTTCTTGAGCTTGTCAATCATGGTGTTAAAGGAGCGGCTGACCTCGCCCATTGACCCGTTTTCGTCAGCGCGGCTTGTAAAGTCGCCTTTGGCTATGGTATGGGTAACGTTGGAGAACTCGTCAAAAGAAGATGTAAGCGTTCTCTCTACAAAGCGTGCCAGAGGATAAGTCAGTCCTGCCAGTGCGGCGATGAGAATGATGCCGATAACGATTTTGCCCATGATTACAAGCGTGATTAAAACCGGAACAGCGAATAAAGCGGCAACAAGGTAACAGCCGGCAACGATTCTCTGCTTTAATGGAAGCTTAGTCATCCAGTCCATAATAAAGTTCCCCCTAAGAAAGATGGTGTGTATTGTAATATTATAGGGGATCTGCCGGGAAACAGTCTACTGTAAAAACTGACATAAAACTTCAAGGTCCGGATTCTCCGGCCGGAAGGGTCTGCGTTATTTCTTCATATAAAGCGCAGGTTTCCCGCAAAGCGGCCTTAAGCATATCCACCAGCTCCGGCGGGGCGGTTGCAGCAGCCTCCTGTCCCAGGGACAGAAGAATTTTGCAGGCTGATTCCAACGTTTGAAATTCAGCCTGTACTTCCTGCCAGCCTTCCTTGAATGACTGGACTGTTGTCTGAACAGTTACGTAGCGCTCTTGCCTCAGGATCTTTTCGCCGGAACTGCTGAGCAGGAGGGTGGCAGGGTAACGAGGCAGTGCAGCCCTAAAGGAAGCGGTTGATTCCTCCCAGTATCGGGCCAGCTCAAATCCTTCAGGGCGGGTAAAGAGATTACCGGTTATTTCAGCCGAGATAATCCTCGATACCCGGTAAGTCCGCAGCTCTCCGCCGCTCTCGGCGGCGGCATACCAGACACCGCGTTTAGCTATGAGCCCCAGCGGAGAGATAAGGCGCTCTTTGTGCTCGCCGTTGTTACTATATACAATGGAAACTTTCCGGTCCGTCCAAACAGCCTCCTGCAGGAGAGAAAGATACGGATAAGCTTCACCGGAAGGATGCCAGGCTGCACCGTCGATATGAATGCGCTGATTAAGCAGCTGGATCTGTGAGCTCTGCGGCGTGGCGCCGGCCGCCTCCAGCTTGCGGACTGCCGAGGAATAATCGTCCTTAATACCAAGCGCTTCAATAACAGCGGAGTCCGCTGCCAGGAGGAGTGAGCCGATCTCAGCGGGCTTCATTCCGGTTAAGGAGGTTCTGTAGCCCTCAGGCAGCATCCAGCCGCCGTCACGGCCTCTTTCTGCGAATACAGGAACACCGGACATGCTCAGTGCCTCCATATCACGTACAACCGTCCGTACGGAAACCTCGAGAAGTCCGGCCAGCTCGCGCGAGCTGGCTTTGCCGCGGGCCTGCAGCAGAAGCATTATGGATAATAAACGGTCTGCCCTCATAGATACACTCCCTTCAAATCAGATTATGTTTATTTTTATTATATCCATTATATATGTCAATTGATGACATATATAATGGATATAATAATGATATGAAGCTGAGAAGTACAGAATATGGGCACATAACATTGGAGAGGAGCAGGATACAGGATGACAAAACTTCAGGGAAAGATAGCCTTAGTTACCGGAGGAAGCAGAGGGGCGGGACGGGGAATAGCGCTGGAATTGGCGAAGGCAGGCGCCTTTGTCTATATCACCGGAAGGAGCACAGGACTAAAGCAGGCAGGACAGCTAAGGGGAACGATAGATTCGGTCTGCAACGAAATTGTGGAGAACGGCGGTGAAGCGGCAGCCATCCACTGTGATCATACCAATGATCAGGAGACGGAGAGGGTCATCCGGCAGATAGCAGAAGAAAAGGGCAGGCTTGATATTCTGGTTAACAATGTCTGGGGCGGCAATCAGCTGCCGATCGGCCTCGAACCGTTCTGGGAGCAGCCCCCGGCCCACTGGAGCAATATGTTTGAGTCAGGTGTCAGGGCACAGCTGATGACGAACTACTATGCGGTTCCGCTCATGCGCAGTACTAAGGACAGCGGCGGACTGATTATTCACACCACCTTTTGGGACAGGGACAAGTATACCGGTAATTTCTATTATGATCTGGCCAAAAATGCACTCATCCGGATGGCATACGGATTGTCGGTTGAGCTTGCGGCAGACGGCATCGCGGTTATCCCGCTGTCCCCGGGCTGGATGCGGACAGAGCTTGTGCTGGAGGAATTCGGAACGGATGAGGAGCACTGGCAGGAGGTAGAGGCGCTGAAGAACACGGAGTCTACTGCGTATATTGGCCGCGCTGTTGTCGCTCTGGCAGAAGATACAGGCAAACTGTCACTTTCGGGCATTCCTCAGCAGGTAGGAGTATTGGCGGAAAAATACGGCTTTACAGATTCAGACGGGCGCAGAGTCCCGGCCTTTCTGATGGAGGAATAACAGAGAAGCATATATTATAAAAAAATGCCCGTCTGGAAGCGGCTGTAAAGCGCATATTCCAGACGGGCATTATTATTTGTGAAGGGCCGTTTACTCTACACGAGAATGACTTCTTCAGCAGTATTAATTTCAGGCAGTCCGGCAAGCTTCACCAGCACATGCTGCGGTACTGCTTTATCAACGGTCAGCAGCATGATTGCTGCGCCACCGACGATTTTACGGCCAACCTGCATGGATGCGATGTTGACGTCATTTTCACCCAGCAGCGTACCGACGAGACCAATAATACCCGGTTTATCGTTGTGGGAAATAAGGATCTGGTGGCCTTCCGGCGCGATATCAACCGGGAAGTTATTCACCTGGACAATGCGTTCACCGTAGCCCTGCAGCAGCGTGCCGGCAACCAGGCGCACTTCATCCGGATCGGCCTTCAAGGTTACAGTAATCAGGTTTGTGAAGCCTTTGGTCTTAGGCGATTTCGTTACAACTACATTCACGTCTCTGGTTTTGGCCAGATGCATGGAGTTGACGATGTTAACGTCGCCGGCAAAGTGGCGGGACAGCACACCCTTGACAATATAGCGGGTCAGAGGCTGGGTATCTACATCAGAGAGGTCCCCGGCATATTCCACGTTGATTTCGCTGATGGCGCCGTGTGTAAGCTGTGTTGCGAAGCTTCCCAGCTTCTCGCCGAGCGTGAAGTACGGCTGAAGCTTATTCATTACGCTAGGAGCAACCGGCGGGATATTGACGGCATTAATGAACGGCTCATTGCGCAGAATGTGCAGGACCTGCTCCGAAACGTCGATAGCTACGTTCTCCTGCGCTTCTACAGTCGAAGCGCCCAGATGCGGAGTAACGATTACCTTTGGATGCGACAGGAACGGATGATCAGCCTGCGGCGGCTCCTTTTCGAATACGTCGAACGCAGCTCCGGCCACAATGCCGCTGTCAATGGCTTCAATCAGCGCCATCTCATCAATAACACCGCCGCGGGCACAGTTTATGATGCGCATGCCTTTTTTCATCACCTCGAATTGCGGACGGGAAATCATATGGCGTGTTTCAGGAGTCAGCGGGGTGTGTACAGTAATAAAATCAGCTCCGCGCACAATGTCATCGACCGAAGCCAGCTTTACTTCCAGCTTCTCGGCACGGTCGGCCGTCAGGAACGGGTCATAGGCAAGAATGCTCATTCCGAATGCCTTGGCGCGCTTGGCCACCTCACTGCCGATCCGGCCCATGCCGAGAACGCCCAGTGTTTTGCCCCGCAGCTCAACACCGAGGAAGGTCTTTCTGTCCCATACACCGTTAATCGTCTTGGCATAGGCCTGCGGAATATGGCGGGCGAGGGCCATCATCATAGCAAAGGCATGCTCACAGGTTGTAATGGTATTTCCGTCAGGAGCGTTGATAACTACGACACCGCGCTGCGTAGCCGCCTCCAGCTTAATGTTGTCAACACCGACTCCGGCACGGCCGATAACCTTCAGGTTGGTGCCGGCAGCGATTATTTTCTCGGTAACCGTTGTCTGGCTGCGGACAAGCAGACCGTCATATTCGCCGATGATGGCGATTAGCTCGTCTTCGCTCAGTCCTGTTTTCTTATCCACAACTACATCGTTTGCGTCCATCAATTGCTGAATACCCAAATCGCTGATCGGATCCGACACTAATACTTTAAACATGGTTTCTTATCCCCCTTAAAAGTTAAAAAGCTAATATGCCTAAGGATGCCCGTGTGGGGCAGTCCACAGTACCGGAAGCGGTGTAACGGAATGGATGACGATGCTGAAATAAAGGGGTAACGCGCTGTCGCATAAAAGAAGCGGCATGCAGCTGTGCCCGGAAAACAGGGTATGGGCCTTTTAGACCAAAAATGCTGAATTTGGGTAACAAAAAAACTCCCAACCCCATACTACTGCCGTAGTAAGGGACGAGAGTTGTCGTGGTACCACCCTAATTCACTGCATCTGTTAAGAAGCAGCCTCATTGGCCCAAAAGGCCACACTGGTAACGGAGATGATCCGATTGTATCTACTATTCGTTCGATACAATATCTCAGGAGCGCTAAAGAACACTGTCCGCCACCGGTTTGCACCAACCACCGGCTCTCTGGAGACCTTCAGAATCTTTGTTCCTTCATCGGTTTTACGTGATTAATTTTTCATAATGTAACATGGTGCTGCCAGCTATGTCAATAGGCTTATTCTGCCCCTGCTGTCTTGAAGTGAGCTTTAATTTTCGTTATGATGCAATAGCTGGTTCTACTCATAGAAGAACGGCAGCTGCGGTACAATTTCCTTGCCGTAGTATTGTTCGCGCCACTTCATGTAGTCCTGCTCCTGGACCGCGCCTGTAGAAATAAGCAGCGTGATGGAGGACTGGACATCCTTCAGGCCGAGTGAGCTGGCGGTGCCGGAATAGATCATATCATCAATTTTGGCTGAAATATCCTGCGGATCGTAAGCGCCGTAAATGTTGCGGTTCAGCATAATGTTCGCTACAGTTGCATTTTTGAGCAGCAGGGGCATCTTTTTCCAGGCCACAAAGGACAATGTTTTGAGCTCCCCTGTTGCTGCAGGGATGCTGCTGCTGGTTTTGGAGCCCCATTTCAGCATGGAATCATAGAAATCCTTCTGTGCCAGAAGTCCGAATTTGATGGCACTTGCCGTGAAATTATCATTCTTGAGCGCCTTGGCGGTCTCTGAACCGGAGGTGCCTGCGGTTACTTTGCCTGAAGCCTGCGAGAAGAGCGTCAGGCTCTTGAGAATATTCAGCTGTGCCTGGGACAGCAGCGGTGAGCTGGTGAACAGGGAGTCTTTGCTGACCTTGCCGTATTGTTTATCAGCCAGGAGGCCGAGATTCTTGAGCGTTGCCGCATTGGTGCGCGCATCTGAGCTGCGGGCCAGATTATCCACCTCGCTGTTCCAATTCCGCTTGAATTCCCGGTAAGGCAAAAATACGTTATGATAGAAGGCAACAAGATCCTGCTGCTGGTATGAACCGGAGAATTCCTCGACAGCTCCTTCAGTACCGGTCAGATGGGCATATTTAGCCTCCGTCTTGTCAGCTCCAACCTTCACTCCCGTAAAAAATGCGGCAAATGCGCAGATCAGGAAAAATAAAAAACCTAGTGTGTATAACATTTGAGTGCGGGAGTTACGGCTATTCATAATTTAGTGCTCCTTCTTCTGGGAAAATGATCTTATGTAAAAACAATTTAGAACAGGCAGGTTACAATGAAAAAATTCAAATTAGGCAATATCAAAATCAAAAAGGCCGATCCCGCGCAGCTTACAGACAGGCTGCTTCTGATTAATCTCTATATTACACAGGGCCTTACTTTATTTATCGGTCTGATATGGATATTATTGCAGAAAAGAAATCCCATTGACATATTAAATTTTCCTGACAGTGCGCAATTTGTATTCTGGGGCCTTGGTTTAGCAGCGATTATGCTGATTGTGGATTTTTTGTTAACCTATATTGCCCCGCAGGATAGCATGGATGACGGAGGGATCAATGAGCTCCTGTTCGGCCGCCGTCCTGTCTGGCATATTGTCGTTATTGCGGCTATAGTTGCGGTATGTGAAGAGCTGCTGTTCCGCGGTGCCATCCAGCATGCGTTCGGGCCTTACTGGACAAGTATTCTGTTTGCTGTGATTCACGTCCGTTATCTCCGCCACTGGATTCCTACGGGCTGGGTATTTTTGAGCAGCTACGGGCTTGGCTACATTTATATTCATTCCGGCACTTTATGGGCGCCGATCCTGTGCCATTTCCTGATCGACCTGTTCTCAGGGCTTGTGATCCGCTACAGGAGGGAATCATGAACGAGGAACTAAGCCGGGTTAAATCCCGCCGCAAATCCGCAGAGCGCAAAACTACAGACCGCAAAACCGCAGACCGCAAAACCGCAGAGCGTCCAAGCCGTCCTGCCGCCGTTTCCAGGAAAAGACAGGCTGATGCTGAATCTGCTGAGATGCGGCCTGAAACCGCCAAGCCGTCTGCCGGACTCTCCAGAAAAGCAAGACACGGGGCATCCGGGTCCTCCTCCAGGCAGGACAGGCCTAAACGCACGGCAGCTCAGGAAACAGAGGAAACCCCTTCCCGTTCCCAGAGCTATCCGTCAGAGCGTGTCCGGCTCAGCAAAATATTCGTTAACTCACTGTATGTCCTGTTCATTATGCTGCTTGGCTTCCTCGTGCTGTGGGGAATCAAAGGCGCACCTGAGCTGAGGACGCTATGGTAGCCGCCTGGGTTGCAGCGGCCGTATCCGTCCTGCTGCTGGCAATGGTGATTTTTGCCGCTGTCATGGTTACAGCAGCCTTCAGGAAGAGCATTATTGCCGAGGAAATATTTATCAGCAAGCTGCCCGCGGCTTTTGACGGCTTCCGGATTCTCTTTATTACTGATATTCACCGCCGGCGGCTTCCCGAAGCTCTCCTTGCACCCCTGGCCGGGCAGGTAGAAGCGGTATTTCTGGGCGGAGACCTCACAGAGAAAGGGAATCCCACGGCCAGGCTGGCAGAGAACATGAAGCTTGCGGCCTCCCTGGCTCCTGCCTATGCGGTTCACGGCAATCATGACTACAAGGCCAATACAGCGCTGGCGGATAATATTATCCGCGGCAGCGGGATAAGGCTGCTTATGAACGAGAATGTGTTCATAGAACATAACGGCCAGAGGCTGATGCTGACCGGAATGGACTTTCCAAAGCAGGGAGGCAAGAAGGGCTATGCCCCTTTGCCGCCGGTGGCCCCTCATGATACTCCGCATTTCCGGATCATTCTGGTGCATGACCCGCTGTGGCTCGCCGGGCAAAAGGCTGTCCCTGCGGATCTTATCCTTGCCGGCCATACCCATGGGGGCCAGGTTGTGCTTCCCTTCGGCCTGCAGATGCATGCCGATCCGTTCTACCGTACATACAATGCCGGCATGTACAGCATTCCCAGAAAGGATGGCAGCGGAGGCGAAGCCAAGCTGCTGATCAGCAGGGGCTTCGGCACAGCGCATCTTCCGCTCCGCTGGCGGAGCCCGGCAGAGATGCATGTGCTGACGCTGCGTAAAGGGTCCGGCAGGGATAACAACTAATGCTGCAGACAGCAGCGGTGAGCATTGAAACCTCTTTTATGTATACTGATATTGTAAACGCAGAAAAGGGACCCCCGGCAATATGCCAGGGGTCCCTTTTTCTGGTAGTGATTAAGTACTTTATGCTTAGCGCATCTTGAGCTCAATGCTGCGCGGATCGACGAAGCTGTAGCCTTTGCCTTCAAGCGTGGTCAGCAGCGTATCCAGTGCCTCGACTGTCCAGGGCAGCTCATGCATCAGGATGTTGCTGCCGGAATGCAGCTGGTCAGTCACATTTTTGACAAGTGTCTCGGTCTTGCCTGTATCCTTTTCTTTCATTTCCCAGTCCAGGGATCCTACGGACCAGGTCATATATAACATTCCGTTCTCGGCAGCGACCTGCTTGCCGACATCCCCGCCTGCACCGTGCGGCGGACGAAAGAACGCCGGTGCTTCACCGGTGATGTCCTTAACGATGCTCTGAACATCCCCGATCTGCTTATTCACTTCTGCGTAACTCTTATCCTTAAGCACGATATGGTCCCAGCTGTGATTGCCTATAATGCCGCCGCGCTCATGCAGCAGCTCCAGCAGCTCAGGATGCTCTTTAACACGGTACCCGTTAACGAAGAAGATCGCTTTGGCCTTGTGCTTGTCCAGCGTATCCATCATCGCATTGATCATTTCTGCTTCTTTGGGGCCGTCGTCAAACGTAAGCAGGACCACCTTTTTGTCAGTGCCTTCCTCATTCGGAACAATATCGTAATTTTTGTTCATATGGTACAGCAGCGGAATTTCGGCAGAAGCCGATTCGCTGCCTGCCGGCGGCGCTGTGGCTGCCGCTGATGCGGCCGGTGTGACGGTTGCCTCCGCTGACGGGCCGGGAGTAACAGCCGGTGCCGCAGTGCTGCCTGTATCGGCGGCCGGTGCAGATGCGTCTGCGGCAGCCGTGTCAGTGGCTGCGGGAGCCGGAGATGCGCTGCCCTGTGCAGGCTGGCTGTTATCGTTTCCGCTGCTGCAGGCTGACAGCAGAAGGGTTGCCAGCAGCAGTGCTGAAATTGCTTTACCCACTTTTTTCATCTCGCTTTCTTGTTGTTTGGCTGTATGAGCCGGAATCTTTCCGCGAACACTAAGCATGATTTTACCATACAAGGAGGTTAGAGATATGAATACTTCGTCATTTCTGTGCGGGGTCGTGCTTGGTGCCGCCGCCAGTATGATTATGTCCAGAAAACGCAGCGCCATGATGTCCTCGCTGATGCAGCCGGGCGGACAGCTTCAGGGTGCCGGTGAAAAAGCGCGGGACAAGATTGTGGGTATGGCGCTGACCGGGTTCGGCAGCACAGCTGCAGACCCGCATGACAAAGAAGCCAAGACCGAGCATAAAACCGCAGGGCAAACCGGACATAAGGATGAAGATATTTTAAAGTCTAAGGAATCCAACCTGAACATGCTGAAGGATTTCATCCGTACAAATCCTGAAGTAAAACATGAAGTGGAGCAGATTCTGAAGGACACGCATACAGTCATACCCGGTTTGTAACCGCAAGGAAGCCGTTCAGAATCATTTTGGAGATGATTCCATCTTCAGAATGATTCTTTTTTTGTATTCAGACGAGCGGCGGCGTGGTAATGAATGATTAAATATATTTATTTGCGTGCATTTACTCCGCCAAAATGATAACATACTTACATAGTAACCATTTTTGGCTCATTACTCGGGACTCATCATACATTAATATTAAATGAGCTTGCAAAAGGAGGATCCTGTCATGAGAATAGAGCGATTAGGTCAAGATAAGATACGGATTTTCCTCACTTTTGACGACCTGAGCGAGCGGGGCATCCAGAAGGAAGATATGTGGCAGGAAGTTCCCAAGGTGCACGACCTTTTTACGGAGATGATGGATCAGGCGTACAGTGAGCTTGGCTTTGACGCTACAGGTCCGCTTGCCGTGGAAGTGTTCGCGTTGCCCGCGCAAGGTATGGTCGTTATTGTGACCCGGGGGAAATATGATCACCATCAGTACGGTGGAGCCGGGGAAGAAGAAATGCCTGAAGAGATTTACGAAATGGAAGTTACTCTCGAACAAAGCGACTCCATTGTGTATGCATTCCGCGATTTTGAGATTCTGGTTGAAGCGGCACATGTACTCATCGGCAATATTACTTCCCAGGGAAAACTGTATTCTTATAATAATAAATGGTATCTCTACTTCGATCCTAAGGAGTATGAAGAAGCCGTGCTTACAGGACTGATTGCCGTGTTGTCTGAATTCGGGGATTCGTCCCCGGTAACAGAAGCTGTACTGGATGAATACGGTAAGACAGTAATGGCTGAGAATGCTGTCCAGCTGCTGTGTACGCATTTCAAACGCCAGGAATAAGCTTGGATAAACGGGCCTGGGTATATACCGGGCCTTTTTCTGCAGAATGACAGGGAGCAGATCTACAGGTGAAAGTTTGGGGGAGGAAAGCTCGGTGCTTTTGTTATCGGTTATTACGTCGGCAGTTGCACCGGGACTAGCGCTGCTGACTTTTTTTTATCTGAAAGACAAGTACGACCAGGAGCCGCTGCATATTGTCCTGAAGGTATTTCTGCTTGGACTGCTGATTGTTTTTCCGGTTATGATCATTCAGCGGGGCATGGTGCTCGGGCTGGGCGGCGGTGCTTACGTCGATTCCTTCCTGATTTCTGCAGGAGTTGAGGAGTGCCTCAAGTGGTTTGTGCTGTACCACATGATTTATAATCATACCGAATTTGACGAGCCTTATGATGGAATACTATACGCTGTAGCGATTTCGCTCGGCTTTGCAACAATTGAGAATGTGATGTATGCGTGGTACAGCCATGCTTCGCTGGGCTCCATGTTTATCAGGGCGCTGCTTCCGGTATCCGGCCATGCGATGTTCGGGGTCATTATGGGCTATCACATGGGCCGGGCCAAGTTTACCAAGGGCAAGAAGCCGAGAGGAATACTGCTGGTATCCTTGCTGCTGCCCTGGTTATGGCACGGAATATATGATTTTATCCTCGCCACAATGACCAACTACTGGATATGGTTCATCGTGCCTCTGATGGCGGTATTGTGGTATGGCGGCATGGGGAAGGTGGCGCGGGCTAACAGCCGTTCACCGTTCCGTTTTTTGAAGCGTGAGGAAGAGGTTAACCTCTAAAGAAGATGGACACACTTTATCTTACCCGGAAAGTTCCGCAGGCAGGAATTCCAGAGAAGAGAGGGGGTGTCTTTTTTTTGCGTGTAAAGGTTCGGATTGTATGCAGGCAGTGTGGAGAATCCTACATATTAAGAGGCAGCAAGGAGCAGGGAATCATTCAGACCGGCTTTAAGCAGTGCCTCTGTAACAGCAGCACCGGCTTTGATATTGAGGAGCGGGCCTGAACGCCCGAGCATCTGGAAGTAATCTCTTTAATTTTGAGGCCGTTAAGGTGAATAACTCTTCTCAGTTATTGTCAAACTAACGGCAATAAGCTACTGAAAGGAGTCTTGCAGCCCTATGTACAAAAGATTAAGTGCCATAATGTTCCCGCTTACCACCTTGCTGCTGGTAGGAGCGCTCGTTTGGGGATATCAGGAGAACCAGGAGAAGAATTCGATTCTGATTAAAGCGGAGAACCAGTATCAGCGTGCTTTTCATGACCTGTCCTATCATGTGGAGCGGCTTCACGGCGAGCTTGGGAATACCCTGGCGGTGAATTCCGCTTCTAACGGGATGCACCGTAAAGGTCTGGTTAATGTGTGGAGGCTGACAAGTGAGGCGCAGAATGAGATTAACCAGCTGCCGCTTACGCTGCTGCCTTTTAGTGAGACTGAAGAGTTTCTGTCCAAGATATCCAACTTTTCCTACAAAGCCGCTGTCCGTGATTTTACGAAGAAGCCGCTGACTGAAGGGGAGATGGCCAATCTGATGGCGCTCTACAAAAACTCCGGTGAGATTTCCAAGGATCTTCAGGAGGTGCAGGAAAAGGTTATCGGCAACAAGCTGCGGTGGATGGATGTGGAAACAGCGCTTGCGACCGAGGAAAAGGCTGAAGACAACACGATTATCGACGGGTTCAAGACTGTGGATAAGCGGGTTGCGGCCTACCCGGAGCTGGACTGGGGCCCGTCTGTAGCGAGTATTTACGATAAACGTTCTGTGAAAAAGCTCGGCGGTAAGCCGGTTACTGCGGAAGATATCAGAGCCAAGGCAGTGAAGCTTGCCGGCGCTGGCGGAAATGCACAGGTGGACATCCGCGAAAACGGGAAGGATACCGAGTGGGCCTCATATACCGCTACGGTGACGAGTCCGGATCATAAGCAGCCGGTTACCATGAATTTCACCAGAGAAGGCGGGCTGCTGATCGGCTATAACGACAACCGCGAGGTTGGGGAGGCCAAAGTATCAATGGAGCAGGCGGTGGAGAAATCCGGTGAATTCCTCGCGAAAAAAGGGTACCCGGACATGACGGCTGTCAATGCGGACCGGTATGACAATCTGGGTAATCTCACCTTTGTAAGCAGCCAGGACGGAGTGCTGATCTATCCGGAGAAAATAACGGTCCGCGTCGGGCTGGATACCGGATTGCCTACAGGCTTCCAGGCCAGTGATTATGCCAAGGAGCATCAGGAGAAGCGGGAGATTCCGGAGCCGGGCTTATCAGTTGAGAAGGTAAGAGAGCATCTGAATCCTGAATTCAGGGAGCTGTACCACCGGCTGGCCTGGATCGAGAATGAGGATGCGGTGGAGCTTCTGACCTATGAATTCGGCGGAAAAATCAACGGCTCCCAATACCGGATCTACCTGAATGCGGCTGACGGAAACGAGGAAGCTGTCGAAGAGGTGCGCACCTCTTCGGGGGCACAGGACAAGCAATAAGATATGCAGGCTAGAGGAGGAGTGCTTCCGGCGGGAGTGCTCCTCCTTCTGCTGTCTGAAATTTTGACCGGCTGTACAGCAAGTTTTACTAACCCGGTGTCAAAAGGCCGTGCTATAATCGGTAATATGATTAATTACTAACTTGTGGCGGTGACCGGATTGTATCCCAAAATTAATGAGCATCTTTACATACAGGTAGCTTCCAGCGATGCGGCTGAAGCAGAGAATGAATACAGATCCAGAATCGCTGACATTGAGGACGATGCCCTCCTGATTGAAATTCCGATGCAGATCGGCAAGGCACGCCTGAAAAAGCTGTTTATGGGAGATGAGCTCTCCGTATATTTTCTGACCGAGGGCGGTATCAAAAATTATTTCAATACTCATGTCATCGGGTTTAAGGAGGATGTGATCCGGATGATCCGGATCCGTAAGCCTGAAGAGGAGCATATCTTCAAAATCCAGCGCCGCAGCTTCCTGCGTGTAAACGCAGAGCTTGAGCTGGCGGTAAAGGACTCGCTCGGCAGCCGCATACTTGTCCGTACTGACGATGTCGGAGGCGGGGGGACCTCTTTCCTGAGTGACGGTAAGGTCAAATTCGCGCTGGCTGACAAGCTGAGCTGCTGGATACTCCTTCCATACCGCAACGGCAGCATCGAGCATGCGAACTTCGAAGGGGAGATTGTGCGGATGAAGGAGCTGGATAACGGCCGCAATCTGGTTATGCTGAAATATTCGGAAATTTCCGATGCGGAGCGGCAAAAGATTATCCGTTATTGCTTCGAGCGCCAGTTCGATTTCCGTAACCGCTGATGATTTTTTGTGTTTTTTTGCACGGTTAGCCCTTTATGCGGTTTTGCACTGTGTTCCAAACTGTGGTATAATTTTATAAGTCGCAGGCAATGCCTGCTTTTTTCTTGATAATATCAGCAGATTCCTTGGGGGTCTGCAGCGGCCGGAATTTCGGCTGAATGAGTGTTTGAGGAGGAATGCCCCGTTGGACAGGCAGGGGACACATACTTACGACAGAATTAACGTCGCCATCGACGGACCTGCTGGGGCAGGCAAGAGCACTGTTGCCCGATTGGTAGCACGTAAGCTTTCTTACATTTATGTTGATACCGGTGCCATGTACCGTGCTATTACGTGGTATATGCTCCGTGAAGGCATACCACCCGAGGATGAAACTCAAGTGAACCGGATTGTCCGGGACATGGTAATTGAGCTCATTCTGGAGGAAGATGTGCAGAAGGTGCTGCTGGGCGGGGAAGATGTAACCCCGCATATCCGGAGTCTTCAGGTCAGCGGCCAGGTATCGCAATACTCGAAGCTTGAAGGGGTACGCGACAGACTCAGTCATCTGCAGCGTCAGATGGCGCTCCGCAAGGGAGTGGTCATGGACGGGCGTGACATTGGTACGACCGTGCTGCCGGATGCCGAAGTGAAGATTTTCATGACGGCAAGCGTGGAGGAACGTGCTCTCCGTCGTTACAAGGAGCTGAAGGATACGGAAACAGTGACTTTAGAACAGCTTGAACACGATATTGCAGCACGCGACCGTCTGGATGAAGGGCGGGAAATTTCGCCGCTGCGCCGTGCAGAGGATGCCATTCTTCTGGACACGACCTTTATGGATATCAATCAAGCCGTGGAAGCCATTGTCTCCCACTGCAGATCTCACGTTGACGGGGAGAGAAATCATTCATGATTTATGTATTTTGCCGTGGATTGCTTCGCTTGATTTATGCCATCTTATTCCCGCTTAAGATTGTAGGGAGAGAAAATGTGCCAAAGGAGGGCGGAGTGCTGCTCTGCGCGAACCACATCAGCCTGCTCGATCCGATGACGATCGGGATTAAGCTGGAACGTCAGGTTAAGTATATGGCTAAAGCTGAGCTGTTTGCAGTCCCGGTGTTGGGCTGGCTTATCGGCAAGCTGGGCGCTTTTCCGGTCAAACGTGGCGGCGTAAGCAAAGAATCCATTAAAACGGCCCTTAATACGCTTCGCGGCGGACATGTTATGGGCATCTTCCCGGAAGGAACACGCAACTCTGATACCGGTGTGGCGAAGAAGGGTGCAGCAAGCTTTGCACTCCGCAGCGGGGCAGCAGTTGTTCCGGCCGCTATCGTCGGGTCCTACAAGCCTTTCCGGCGGATGACTGTCATCTACGGGCAGCCTATTGACCTGAGCGCCTTTGACGGGGCGGGCAGCGAGTCTCTAGAAGAGGTTACCGATGTTATCATGGGACGGATTCATGAGATGATTCAGACCGGCAGGCCCAGCGCCAGATAATAGCAATCCGGTTAAGCTTTCTGATGCTGCTGTGGATTAACGGCATAACCGCTAATTTTTGGAACATACTAACGTAATACTGAAATGGTATACATGTATTGATTGTTTTGAACCCTGCTATACGCGGGTTTAAATAAATGGGGTTTTGAATCGAGGAGGGTAATCACATGTCTGAAGAAATTAAAAATCAGGAAGCTGCAGCTAATGTTGAGAACAACGAAGCTGTGGAAGCAACAGAAGCTGTGGAAACCGCTGCACCTGCTGCTAGCAACGAAGAAGAAGTGACTAGCCAAGAAGGTTTGGAAATCATTTCTGTGAAAAAAGGCGATACCGTGAAAGGAACAATCGTCAAAATCGAAGATAACCAAGCTTATGTAAGCATTGGATATAAATACGACGGTGTGATTCCGATTCGCGAACTTTCTTCCGTACAGCTTGACAACGCTGCAGCAGCAGTTGAAGTAGGACAAGAAGTGGAATGCAAAGTAGTAAGCGTCAACGACAACAAGGAAAGCCTTGTGCTCTCCAAACGTGCCATTGACAGCGAAAAATCATGGGAAGATCTGGAGAAGTATTTTGCTTCCCAGGAAGTGATCGAAGTTACAGTCGCTGATGTTGTTAAAGGCGGTCTTGTAGCTGATGTCGGCGCGCGCGGATTTATTCCGGCTTCCATGGTTGAGCGTCACTTCGTAGAAGATTTCAGCGACTACAAAGGCCGCACACTCCGCGTTAAAGTAAAAGAACTGGACCGCGAGAACAGCAAGGTTATTCTTTCCGCCAAAGAAGTGCTGGAAGAAGAATTCGAAGCTAACAAGCAGAAAATCATGTCCGAGCTGACTGAAGGACAGGTTATCGAAGGTACAGTACAACGTCTGACCCAGTTCGGCGCATTTGTTGATGTAGGCGGCGTTGACGGTCTGGTTCACGTATCCGAGATCGCCTGGAACCACGTTGAGAAACCATCCGACGTTGTATCCGAAGGCGACAAGGTAACGGTTAAAGTACTTAAAGTAGATCCTGAAAAGGGCAAAATCAGCCTCAGCATCAAAGCTGCTGCTCCAGGTCCTTGGGATTCTGCTGCCGGCAAGATCAACATCGGCGATGTAGTAACAGGCGAAGTTAAACGCCTTGTAAACTTCGGTGCATTTGTTGAGCTGCTGCCAGGCGTTGAAGGCCTTGTGCACATCTCCCAGATTTCCCACAAGCACATCGGCACTCCGCACGAAGTGCTTAAGGAAGGACAAGAGGTACAGGTTAAGGTTCTGGACTTCAATCCATCCGAGAAGCGCGTTAGCCTCAGCATCAAGGAAACCGAAGAAGCTCCGGCTCCTACGGCTAAACCTGAACGCAGAGAGAGACAGGACAGAGCTCCTAAAGAAGTTCTGAACAATCCTAACGTATCCCTTAGCAACGAAGGCCTCAGCTTCACACTGGCTGAGCGTTTCGGTGACAAGCTGGATAAATTCAAGGGCAACAACTAATCCCTTACATTAAGCTTCACACTGCAATATAAGAATGCTGCATAAGGCAACTTATCTGCTCTTATATGTGGTGTTATACCGGGTAAAGTAATCGGCGAGCCCTCACTTGGGGGTTCGCCGATTGTGTTTGTATGGAGTTAGCCAATTGAATTGTTTTTTGCTATGATGAGAGACGTAAGTAAGACAGGAGGAATGAATATGGCAAGACCCGTTGTGGCCATTGTAGGCAGGCCTAACGTCGGCAAATCGACGATATTTAACAGGCTGATTGGTGATAAGCTGGCCATTGTAGAAGATAAACCGGGTATTACCCGTGACCGGATTTATGGAATTTCCGATTGGAACGGCAAATCCTTCAGTGTTATTGATACCGGGGGGATTGAGGTAGACGGTGAGGATTTCATCCTGAAGTCCATCCGCGTCCAGGCCGAGCTGGCTATTGAGGAAGCGGATGTAATCATCTTTATGTGTGAGGCCAAGAGCGGACTGACAAATGCCGATGAAGAGGTAGCACAGATTCTGTTCCGGTCAGGCAAGCCGATTGTTCTGGCCATTAATAAAGTGGACAATATGAAGCGTGCAGATGATATCTATGAATTCTACGGGCTCGGCATCGGCGATCCGATTGGTATTTCCGGCAGCCATGGTACAGGTGTCGGCGATCTGCTGGATGCGGTTGTTGAGAAGCTGCCGGATAAGACTGATGAAGAATACGATGATGATGTAATCCGCGTTGCGCTGATCGGACGGCCTAACGTAGGCAAGTCCTCGCTGGTCAACGCCATTCTTGGCGAAGAGCGCGTTATTGTCAGTGATGTAGCCGGAACTACACGCGATGCAATTGATACGCCGTTTGAACGGGATGGCCAGAAATATGTCCTGATCGATACTGCGGGTATGCGCAAGCGCGGAAAGGTCTATGAAAGCACAGAGAAATACAGCGTGATGCGCGCCATGCGCGCTATAGAACGGGCGGATGTGGTACTGGTTGTCATCAACGGCCAGGAAGGCATCATCGATCAGGATAAGCACATTGCCGGTTATGCGCATGATGCGGGCAAGGCTTCTATCTTTGTCGTGAACAAGTGGGATGTCGTGGAAAAGGACGACAAGACCATGCAGCACTTTGAAAATACAATCCGTGATCACTTCCTGTTCATGAGCTATGCTCCGGTTGTGTTCCTGTCTGCATTAACGAAGCAGCGCCTGCAGAAGCTGCTGCCGGTCGTGCAGCATGTTGCACAGCAGCACGCTCTGCGGATTACCACCCATCTGGTTAACGATGTGGTATCTGATGCCGTTGCGATTAACCCGCCGCCAACAGATAAAGGACGCCGCCTGCGCATCAACTACGTAACCCAGGTTGCCGTGAAGCCGCCGACGATTGTGGTGTTTGTAAATGATCCGTCGCTGATGCACTTCTCCTATGAACGTTATCTGGAGAACAAAATCCGCGCGGCATTCAATTTCGAAGGCACACCGATCCGTCTCTTTACACGGCGTAAATCTGATAACGAAAGTTAGGGGAGAAGTGTAGTGGCGTTTGAACTTCTGGTTATCGTTGTAAGCTATTTGCTTGGCTCTGTCAGCTTCAGTGTTCTGCTTGCCCGGCTGCTTAAGGGGATTGATATCCGCCAGTACGGAAGCGGCAATGCAGGTGCAACCAATACACTGAGGGTGCTGGGAAAAGGACCGGCTATACTCGTACTTGTTCTGGACGTAATGAAGGGAATTGGTGCGGTCTGGCTTGGAACATGGGCCGGCGGCTGGGGAAGCTGGATTGCGGTCGGCTGCGGGATTGCAGCCATTATCGGACATAACTGGCCGGTATATTTCCACTTCCGCGGGGGCAAGGGGGTTGCTACGGCAATCGGCGTCATGGCGACACTGTTCTTCTGGCCTGCGCTGGCTGCAGGCGTCCTGGCTATTCTGGCTATTGTCATTACCCGTTATGTATCGCTTGGTTCCCTGATTTTTGTAGCGCTGACTCCGGTATTTCTGCTGTTTGCCGATTATACAACCCCCGAGCTGTGGGGCAGTCTAATCATCGCAGTCTTTGCCTTCTGGCGGCACCGCAGCAATATCGTCAAGCTCTCACAGGGAAAAGAGAACAAAATCGGCTCCAAAGCCAAGGAGGGGAATCGTGTTGTCTGATAAAGTAACTGTGCTGGTTGCAGGCAGCTGGGGAACTGCACTGGCATCTGTGCTGGCGGCTAATCACAAGGAAGTTTATCTTTGGACACGCAGGCCCGAACAAGCTGCCGAGATCAATGAACACCACACGAATGAACACTTTTTGCCGGGCATCCGCCTGCCTGAGAATATCATTGCCACAACGGATATGGAACAGGCAGCCGCCGGCTCCAAGGCGGTAGTCATTGTTTCGCCTTCCTCCGGTATGCGCCAGGTAGCGCGCAGCCTGAAGCCTTACTGGAAGGATGATATGCTCTGCATTCATGCCACCAAAGGCTTCGAGACGGAAACCATGAAACGGATGTCTACGGTTATTTCCGAGGAGCTGGGTTGCAAGGAGGGAGAGATCGTTGTCCTCTCCGGGCCGAGCCATGCTGAGGAGGTCGTCCGCCTCTGTCCGACAACCGTGGTTGTTGCTTCTGCAGATGAAGCACGTGCGGTCACTGCACAGGGACTGTTCATCAATAACGATTTCCGCGTGTATACCAACCGCGATCAGCTCGGTGTTGAGCTGGCAGGAGCGCTCAAGAATATCATCGCTCTTGGTGCAGGCCTTTCCGATGGTCTGGGCTTCGGTGATAATGCCAAGGCAGCACTTCTCACCCGCGGGCTTGCCGAGATTTCCCGTGTCGGAGTCGAGCTAGGAGCGAATCCGCTGACCTTCTCCGGGCTTGCCGGACTCGGTGACCTTGTGGTAACCGCAACCAGCCGTCATAGCCGTAACTGGCGTGCAGGCTCGATGCTGGGACAGGGCAAGCCGCTTGCTGAGGTGCTGGAATCGATGGGCATGGTTGTTGAAGGAATCCGGACGACAGAGGCGGCCTATGCCATTTCGGTGAAATTGGGCGTACAGATGCCGATAACGGATCAGATTTACCATGTGCTGTTTAAGGGCAGAACACCGCGCAATGCGGTGGAAGCCTTGATGGGCCGTGACCGCAAAACGGAGATGGAAGCTATTTCGCAGGAAACCTGGGAGCAGTGGCATTCCTGAGATTGTTCACCTTTTGCCGGATATTCTCATATGTTGTAGTGGGGATTGACGGAGGAGGGAAGAAGAGTGAACAGAGATTTTTCCAAGGATGCCCTGAATGCTATCAACAAAAAAACGGGCAAGAATATCACACCGGGTGCTGTTAAGAAGCTCGCAAGCACGGTGAAGCCGGGAACCACACAGAATGAGGCCCAGCTCCGCCAGCTGATCAAGCAGGTATCCGCAATGGCCAAAGTGCCGGTTACTGAGGCTACCGTGCAGGAAATCGTGAATACGGTCAAAAAAGGCGGCACAGGTTCCGGCACAATGGAGTCTTTAATGAAAATGCTTATGAAAAAATAGTGCCATCTCTTTGATGCATTCAAAGAGCAGAAGCCGGAGTCTTGCAGATTCCGGCTTTTTTGCTTTTTTTTTGCTGCAGACAGCACTTTATAGGTTTCGGGACCTGATGTTCATGCTATAATATTTGCAATTCAATACAAGCGGCAGGAGGCTCGGGCGGCTATGGATCCGATGACGAAGATGTGGTTATCACTAATTGCGATACTGATTATGGGAGTATCCGTATTTCTGATCACGTTTGCGCGCAGCAGAACTAAGGGGCTGCTCAGAGCCGTGTTATCCGTCATCGCGTTTGTCGTAATGCTGGTCGGTCTGCTCAGCGGAGCGGCTTCAATAATGTAAGCATTTACAACCGGGCTCAGTCAGATGTGTTTCTGGAACAATCGGTTACCGATTACTCAGGAATGGGGCGTGCTCAGATGACGGGGGCAGGGATGTCTTACTTATACGAGTCAGCACTCAGGAGGATTGCGGAAGCACTGGATGTGGGCGGGCTGGAGAAGCCGCCGGTCTGGCTGCTGGGAGGGAGCTGTGCTCTGCTGCTGCATAATGTGCCGCTGGATAAACCGCCGTCTGATATAGATCTATACGCTGATCTGGAGGATGCAGGGCTGCTGCATCAGGCGCTTAGCTGCTATTCGGCAGATGAGGGGCCGGAAGAGGATTACAGCGGCAATTGCTACTCAAGGCGCAGCCGGTATGTGGTGGACGGGATGAAGGTTGAGCTGGTATGCGGCTTCCGGATGGGGATTCCGCCCTTCGGTTATGCAGCGGATATACATATGCTGCTCAACCATGCCCCAGTCAGCCGGATTGACAGTCTATGCCTGATCCGGCTTATGCCGCTAGCACACGAGCTGCTGTTTAATATGCTGCGAGGAAGAATGGAGCGGTGCCGTGCTATCGCCGGCAGGATGCACAGCAGCCTTCAGCTGCATGTTCCCCTGCTGAACGAGCTGGCAGACCGGAACGAGCTTGCCCCCTCCTGCCGGGCGGAGCTGTACGGACTGCTGCGGCAGCCGCTGGAAACAGAATTCAGGAAGGAAACTGCACGATGAAACCGCAAAAAGGAATTACCGTTACTTTTCAGCCGGGCGGCCGCCAGGCTGCAGTTAAGCAAGGCACAACCATACTGGAGGCTGCCCGCAAAGCCGGCGTAGTCCTGCCGACCCGCTGCGGCGGTAAAGCCGCCTGCATGATGTGCAAAGTGACCGTCGGAGCAGAGGAGGCCGGAGCTGTCCGCCCGCCTGAGGACATTGAGCGCCGCAAGCTCGGCAGCCTGCTGGAGCAGGGCATACGTCTGGCTTGCCAGACCGCGGTATGGGCTGATCTGAGTGTCACTGTACCGGAAGATCCGCTCAAGGCTGCCGTAAGGCGCAGGCTCGAAGCTGCACGGCGCGGCGGAATGGACGAGCTGTGGTAGAAAGGGCAGTGCCGGCGGATTAACAGAATTGATAGTACAGCAACTGTTGATTAAACGGGAGGTGAAGGCAGTCGGTAACAACAGACGGAAGGGGAATGTCTCATCGGCCAGTCTGCGGCTGACGGCGGCAGTATTGCTGCTATGTGTCATGGCAGGCTGTATGTATCCAAAGGAACAGCAGCAGCCGGGAAACGGCAGCAGAGAGAGCGTCAGACGGGTACAGGCTGCTGTTGATGATTACCGGCAGCAGGAAGGGTTATTGCCCATTCTGAACAGTACAGCGGATACTCCGCGTTATGAGAAGTTTGTGATTGACCTGGAGAAGCTCAATCGTCAGGGGTATCTGGATGAAATTCCGTCCGCTTCATTTGAGCAGGGTGGGAATTTCTATTTCCTTCTGCTGGATGAAGAAACATTGCCTGTAGTGAAGCTGATGGATCTGGTCACAGTGCAGCTGGTAAATGATGTCCAGCGGCAGGTGAACCGCTATAAGTCTGCTCACGGGGGCCGCCTCCCGGCAGGAGAAGAGCTGTACCCCGGGCTATATGCTGTTGAAGACAAGGCGGCGGGGATCTCTGCTATCACACTCAGCAGTGTCTATTCCGGTCAGCCGCTTGAGTTCATGATGGACGATAGCGGCAATGTATTTGTAGATTATGCGTCTGATATTATGACTGCTGTGCGGAATAGCGGCTCCACCCCCGGAGCAGACGCGGATTTACGGACAATGCTTGAGGACGTCTCCTATTATGTGCCTGTCAAATCCCTGCCTTATCTGTGGCTCAGCGGCGAACCTGTTCCGCAGCCTGAGGATCATCCATAACTGCGCCCAAGGCCTCCTTAACCAGGGAGGCTTTTTTATTTTCCGAATCTATAAGGCAATCCGGTAAGTTCTATCTCCTGAATCCCGTTCATATGCTGGATGAGAAGGTTTCCGGGCATCGTGACGCCCTTTCTCTGCGCAATTGCTGACGCGTGTGAAATTCCTGCATAAAATGCGCAGCTGCGGGTCATAAATCCGTTCCGGATACATATGATGATACTAGTCCAAATGCATGTCCGAGCATTCGGAGTTTAGCGCGGGGCAAGAATGTTCCGCTTAGGCAGGCTAGGCTCCCTGGCGGGCAATGCCAAAGTCCGGTGGATGTCCTGCAAGGGTCCGTTTACCGGCGGAACGCGAAGTCGATGCTCTTCAGGCATTTTTTCTTCGGAGTAATATGAGGAGGGGATCTCTTTTGGAAAAAGTGGATATTTTCAAGGACATTGCCGAGCGTACCGGCGGAGACATTTATCTTGGCGTCGTCGGCGCGGTTCGCACGGGAAAATCGACATTCATTAAGCGCTTCATGGAGACGATTGTTCTGCCGAACATTACGAGCGAAGCAGACCGGGTAAGAGCTGTGGATGAACTGCCTCAGAGCGCAGCAGGCAAAACAATCATGACAACCGAGCCGAAATTTGTGCCGAACAACGCGGTGCAGATCAAGGTTGCGGAAGGCCTTGAAGTAAATGTAAGGCTGGTTGACTGTGTAGGATACGCTGTTGAGGGCGCCAAGGGCTATGAGGATGAAAACGGCCCGCGCATGATTTCCACCCCGTGGTTTGAGGAGCCGATTCCTTTCCAGGAAGCGGCGGAAATCGGCACCCGCAAGGTCATTCAGGAGCATTCCACTCTGGGTGTAGTGGTAACTACGGATGGTACGATCGCCGAAATTCCGCGGCACTCCTACATTGACTCAGAAGAGCGTGTAATTGCTGAGCTGAAGGAGGTCGGCAAGCCGTTTGTGCTCGTGATCAACTCCACCCGGCCGCGCAGTGAGGAGACCCAGCAGCTCCGCGGTGAGCTGGCTGCCAAATATGATATCCCGGTAATGACGCTCAGTGCCGCCAATATGTCGGAGGATGACGTAACCGGTGTACTGCGTGAAGTGCTCTATGAGTTCCCTGTACATGAAGTCAATGTCAATCTGCCGAGCTGGGTAATGGTGCTTGGAGAAAACCACTGGCTGCGCAGTGCTTATGAGAACTCTGTCCGTGATACAGTAAAAGATATCCGCCGCCTGCGGGATGTGGACCGTCTGGTGGCCCAGTTTACCGAATACGACTTCATTGACCGTGCAGGCCTCAGCGGGATGAACATGGGCCAGGGCGTGGCGGAAATTGACCTGTACGCACCGGAGGAGCTGTATGACCAGGTGCTGATGGAAGTGGTCGGTGTCGAGATCCGCGGCAAGGATCATCTGCTGCAGCTGATGCAGGATTTCTCGCATGCCAAGCGTGAGTATGACCGCTTCTCCGAAGCGCTGGAGATGGTTAAAACAACCGGATACGGCATCGCTGCCCCGTCGCTGGCTGAAATGGCCCTTGATGAGCCGGAGCTGATCCGTCAGGGCTCCCGCTTCGGAGTCCGGCTAAAAGCGACAGCGCCGTCCATTCATATGATCCGTGTGGATGTGGAGTCGGAATTCTCGCCGATCATCGGTACGGAGAAGCAGAGTGAAGAACTGGTGCGCTACCTGATGCAGGATTTCGAGAACGACCCGATCAAAATCTGGGAGTCCGATATTTTCGGCCGCTCGCTGCACTCCATTGTGCGTGAGGGTATTCAGGGCAAGATCGCCATGATGCCGGACAATGCCCGCTACAAGCTGCAGGAAACGCTTGGACGGATCATCAATGAGGGCTCGGGCGGACTTATCGCCATTATTTTATAGAATAAATATAGGCAGACAGGAGGGCGGAGCGATCCGCTCTCTTTTTTGTGCACCCATAGAAGAATCTAACATTATTAGTCTATCATTTCAGGGTGGGAGGCCCATTGAAATGCTACTTTCTGCTCCTTTTTTGAGTAACGCCTTGAAATTATGGGTGGGCTGTATTACTATAAGTTTGTTGCGCTTCTAGGAAAGAGGCGCCAGTATCTAGTAATTAACGGGATTATCACGTATATTTTGCGTTGAAACGGAAAGAGTGTATGATACCGGAAATTTACCCAGGGAGGTGAGAAGACATGAATAAATCAGATTTGATCAACGTGGTTACAGAAGCAACTGAACTTCCCAAGAAGGATGCTACTAAAGCGGTAGACGCCGTTTTCGAAGCAATCACTAATGCCCTGCAGAGCGGTGACAAGGTTCAGCTGGTTGGCTTCGGAAACTTTGAAGTGCGCGAACGTTCCGCACGTAAAGGCCGCAACCCGCAAACTGGTGAAGAAATCGATATTCCTTCCAGCAAAGTACCTGCTTTCAAACCAGGTAAAGCGCTCAAAGACGGAATCAAATAGAGATTTCTACATATCGATCCTATAGTCTTTCCGAGTCATAACGATGCCGCCCTTCAAGGCGGCATTTGTTTTTCCGAAGAGGATTCACCGGAGTTATCACACTTTTAGGAGGATCAACCATGACTGAGAAGAATAGCGGCGGGAGCCCGGCACCTTCAGGCAGTGAATACATTGTGGTAAAGGCCAAAGAAAACGGTGTTCAGGTAATCGGCCTCACCCGTGGTCTGGACACACGGTTTCACCATACGGAGAAGCTGGATAAAGGCGAGGTTCTCATTGCCCAGTTTACTGATCATACCTCAGCAATGAAAATCCGCGGTAAAGCAGAAATTTGGAGCAAGCACGGACAACTTGAAAGTGAAAGCTGAAAAGCAGGCATAGCCTGCTTTTTTTCAAAATATAACTAGATATGGGCCATTAGTAATATTCGTATAATGTCACGGCTTGGCGGATACTATGGATAAGGGGGCAGGCTATGAACCGGGGCTGGCTGATCGGAACGGTATTGCTGGTGACTGCTGCTTCTGCTGTAATTATGCCGCAGCTGGCTGCTCTGGAGCCTGCATTGCCGCAGCATGCGGCAGTGACGCTTGGCGGCGGAGGAGCTGCGCTTGCAGAGGATAATATCGTGGATACGATGAGCGGCCTGCCCTTCAGCCTGGTTATTGGAAGCGTCGGCTGGAAAAACGGGGTGCTTTCGCTGGATCTTAAGGTAACCGGTAACGAACATGAGCCGGAAGAGCTATACCGTAATATGGCACTGGCCATTTCTTTTGCCTTTGAGGATACGGACAACGTCAATCAGCTGCTGCTGCGGATTATTGCTGAGGACAGGTGGCTGGACAGCCGCCGGCTGCTGCTGGCCGGTGACATCCGCCGCGGCGAATGGTCGCAGCAGCTTCAGCAGCTGCTGCAGGAGACAGGGAACAGGCCGCTGCCTGACGTCCTCAAGGAAGGCTTCCGGATAAGTGAAAGTGAGCTGTGGCGGAAGCAGTTCATTTATCCCTGAAGTGGGTAAAAGAAACTAGATACTCCAAGTGCGTGACAAAAAAACATGTGATATAATAGACAAGATTGTGAACAAAGATATTGTAATAACGTCAATGGCTCCGGAGGCTGAAATGAAACCGTACCGCATACCGCAATTAGCTAAACCCTACACAGACTACGACATGATTCAGCGGCATACGGAATTGCCGCCGTTTTCAGACGGGCGCAGTCATTTGTTATATATTTTTCTGAGTTACGGGAGTGCGGGTGAAGACCGTAACAAGGAGCTTTATACATTGGTTACAGGACTTGTGCAGCTTGCTCTTGACACGCATGAGAGCATAGAGCATGTGAGTGATAACCCGGCCAGCGACCCGATGCGGTCCCGGCAGCTCAAGGTGCTGGCCGGCGATTACTTCAGCAGCTGGTTCTACCACCTCCTGGCCAAGAACGGCCAGATCGGGATGGTGGGCACGCTCAGCTCGGCCATTGCTGATTTTAATGTGCTGAAGGCGCGGCTATACAGCAAGATGGAGGAGCAGCTGCTCTCCTCGGAACAATACCTGCGGCATTCGGTACAGCTGAACATGCGGCTGTTTCTTTCTTTTACACCGCTTATCCGGGAGGAGCTTGCCGGTGTATGGGAGCAGCTGCTCGCTGAATACAGTCTTTGTGAAATGGTGTGCTCTGAGCTGCGGCGCGGAAATGATCCGGTGTCGGCACGTGACGGGTATAGTTACTGGAGGATAATGGAAGGTGCTGCAGAAGAAGAGAAGATACTGCTGCAGAGCCGTGAGCTGGACCTAAAGGACTGGAAAAAGCTCAAAATGAAATATAAGTGTGACACCCTGCTGACCGACAGGCTTCACCAGTCGGTTCAGTCCATTCAAGGACTGCTACAGGGTATTAAGGACGAGCATCTGATCAGTGAGCTCAGCACTGCTCTGGACTGTTTTCTCCTGCAGATGAAAATTTCCGGACAAGCAGCCGTGGAGGGGTAAAGAATGACTACAGAGAAAACTTCCGCACTGGGAGATACGAGCGTTAAGCCGAAAGAGCAGTTTGTGCACTCCGTATTTGAGAGCATAGCCGGCAAATACGATTTGATGAACGACATCCTGAGCTTCCGCCGCCATAAAGCCTGGCGCAAGTTCACGATGCGCAAGATGGCGATGAAGCGCGGGGATTCTGCTGTGGATCTTTGCTGCGGAACCTGTGACTGGAGCATCGCCCTGGCTGAAGCGAGCCAGAGCGGCTCTGTTGTAGGACTTGACTTTAGTGCGGGGATGCTTGAAGTCGGACGCGGCAAAGTGGAAGCCCAGGGGCTTCAGGACAGAATCTCCTTGATTCAGGGCAATGCAATGGATTTGCCGTTCGGCGACAATTCCTTTGACTATGCGACTATAGGCTTCGGGCTTCGCAATGTGCCTGATCTCGTTCAAGTGCTGAACGAAATGAAGCGTGTGGTGAAACCAGGGGGGATGGTCGTCTGTCTGGAGCTGTCCAAGCCGATGAAGCAGCCCTTTAAGGGCATTTATTATTTTTATTTCCAGCGGGTGCTTCCGCTTCTCGGCAAGCTGTTTGCCAAGCGGTATGAGCAGTACAAATGGTTACCCGAATCACTGGCCCTCTTTCCGGACAGAGAGCAGCTTGCGGTGATTTTCCGTGAGACCGGACTGACGAAAGTGGAATCCTTCCCCTTGACCGGAGGCATCGCAGCACTACATATTGGGTTCAAGGAGAACTGTAATGTTTAAAAAAGTCGGCGTTTTTCTGCAAATGATTAAGTTTGAACACACTGTTTTTGCTTTACCGTTCGCCTTTATGGGGGCTTTGCTCGGATCGGTCGTCATGTTCGGCAAGCTGCCGTCCTGGCCGCAGATCGGCTGGATCGTCGTTGCCATGTTCGGCGCCCGCAGCGCGGCTATGGGATTGAACCGGCTGATTGACCGGATCAGTGATGCCAAGAATCCCCGGACAGCCGGGAGAGCCATTCCTGCCGGCCTGCTGAAGGTCGGAGAAGTATCGGTCTTTATCGCTATTTCCTTCTTTTTATTATTCTGGGCCGCCTTTAAGCTGAATCCGTTGTCAGCCAAGCTGCTGCCGGTTGCTGTATTTCTGCTTGTGTTCTATTCCTTTACGAAGCGCTTTACCTGGACCTGTCATCTGATCCTCGGACTGACTATTGCGCTTGCTCCGCTGGGCGGCTGGGTAGCGGTAACGGGTAATGTGGACCTGACGGCGATGATTTTTTATTTCACGATCGTTTTCTGGACTGCAGGGTTTGATATCATTTATTCCTGCCAGGATGTCGAGTTTGACAAGCGGGAGGGGCTCTATTCCATTCCGGTACGCTTTGGAGTTGCCCGTGCGCTGGTTATTGCCAAGGGACTTCATATTTTAACCGGGATCGGATTCGTGTCCCTGCTCTTTATGACAGATCTCAGCTGGTGGTATGTAGCAGGGATGATCATTGCCTACATTATTTTGTTTTACGAGCATCATATTGTGTCTCCTAGTGATTTGAGCCGCCTTCAGACCGCTTTCTTTACAATGAATGGTGTGCTTAGTATCGTTGTGTTCTCTTTTACCCTGATTGACCTGGTGGTGCAGTTCAGATGACTGAGCCGAAGCCTAAACGCCTTGTTGTTGGAATTACGGGAGCGAGCGGCGGGATTTATGGTGTCCGTCTGACGGAAACTCTGCTGTCACTGGGATATAGCGTTCATCTTGTGGTCAGTAATGCAGGCTGGCGGGTGTTCAAGGAAGAGCTGGGCTTTAACGCCTCTGACCGGGAGGGCTTTCTGAACAGACAGTTCAGCGGCTATCCCGGTTCTCTGCATTATCATCCGGTAGCCGATATCGGGGCCTCCATAGCCAGCGGCTCCTTCCGGACGGAAGGAATGATTATTATGCCTTGCTCGATGGGCACACTGTCTGCTGTAGCACATGGAAGCTCTGACAATTTGATGACACGGGCTGCTGACGTTATGCTGAAGGAAGGACGGCCGCTTGTCCTGGTGCCCCGCGAGACCCCGCTGCATGCGATTCATCTGGAGAACATGCTGAAGCTGTCACGGCTTGGAGTGAAGCTGATCCCGGCGATGCCGGCCTTTTATTTCGGCCCGCGCAGCATGGATGATCTGGTAGACTTCATGGTCGGTAAGGTGCTTGACAGCCTGGGCATTGAGCACAGCCTATTTCGCAGATGGGGGGAAGAAGAATGAGAGAACACCAGCATACTGTAATCGGAAAAATCAGTTACACCAACTCATGGCCGGTATTTCACAATTTTAACCCCTCTGCCCTGAAGCATCCGGCCGAGATGGTGAGTGAAGTGCCTGCCATTCTTAATCAGGGGATGAACCGCGGTACAATTCATGTCGGCGCACTGTCCTCCTTTGCCTACGCTGAGGCCAGTGACCGGTTGCTGCTGCTGCCTGATCTGTCTGTGAGTGCAGACGGGCCGGTGAATTCAATCCTGCTCTTCTCCAGAGTGCCGGCAGAGCAGATCGGGACAGGACGGATTGCGGTAACCAACACCTCGGCAACCTCAGTCAATCTGCTCAAAATATTGATGGAGAAGGCTATCGGCTGTAGTCCTGAATATGTCACCGCTGAACCGGAGCTTGACAGTATGATGGATCAGGCGGATGCCTGTCTGCTGATCGGCGATCATGCCATCAAGGCGGCCTGGCAGGATCAGGGCTACCTGGTTACGGACCTTGGACATATATGGAAGGAATGGACCGGGCACAGCATGACTTTTGCCGTCTGGGCGGTTAACCGGGAGGCGGCAAGGCATAAGCCGGAGGCGGTTGCCGAGATTGCCGCAGCCTTTGTGGACAGCAAGCAGCGCGGAGTTAACAATCTTGGGCCGATCATCCGTGAAGCCTGTTCGCGGGTCGGGGGAACAGCAGAATACTGGAACGGCTATTTCAGCAATTTATGTTATGACTTTGGGGAAAGGCAGCAGGAAGGTCTAAACCTCTATTTCCGCTACGCCTATGAGATGGGCCTGCTGCCGCAGGAAGTGAAAATGGAGCTATGGAGCCGTAATCTGCTGACACGGGTGAACGAATGAAGCGAATGCAAATTTTTGGGATGCTGAGCAAAGACATGGATCAGATTGAAAAGGAGCTATACCGCAGTGTGCAGGGCGATGATGAGCTGCTTACAGAAACCTCACTCCATCTGCTGAAGGCCGGCGGCAAACGGCTGCGCCCGGTATTTGTCCTGATGGGAGGCAAGTTCGGGCAGTATGATCTGGAGAAGCTTAAGCGTGTCGCCATACCGCTTGAGCTTATACATAGCGCGTCGCTGGTTCACGATGATGTGATTGACGACGCCGAGCTGCGCCGCGGAGAGCTTACTGTAAAGGCCAAATGGGGCAACAAGATCGCCATGTACACCGGTGATTACATTTATGCCAAGGCGCTCGTGATGGCTTCGGAGCTCAAGAATCCGCGGATTCATCTTATCCTGTCCAAAGCGATGGTGGAGATGTCGGTCGGCGAGATGGAACAGATCCGCGATTTCTTCAACAGCGGACAGAGCGTGCGCCATTATCTGCGGCGCATCCGGCGCAAAACAGCGCTGCTGATTGCAATCAGCTGCGAGCTCGGGGCGCTGGCTGCAGACAGCGAGCCGGAAACGGCCCGCCTGTTGTATAACTACGGCTATAACGTCGGAATGGCGTTTCAGATCCGTGACGATCTGCTGGATCTGTCGGGAACCGAGAAGCAGATCGGCAAGCCGCCCGGCAGTGACATGAGACAGGGGAATATTACGCTGCCGGTTATTTACAGCCTGGAGGACAGCCGTCTGCGCCCGCAGCTGCTCGAGGAGCTTGCGCTGATCCGCAGCGGGCAGGCCGGAGTCGGCCGTGCGGTTGATCTTATTCTGTCCGGTGACGGCATAACAAGGGCAGAGGAGCTGGCCTCACGCTATATCGACAAGGCGCTGGCTGCGCTGGAGCAGCTTCCGAGCAACAGAACGAGACGCAATTTGCGCGATATTGCCTATTTTGTGACGGGACGGGCTTACTAACTCCTCCTGAAAGGAATAATAAGCGTTCACAGATGGCAGGCTTTCTGATAATATCAGAAAATAAAAAGCGAAAATGGAGAGTGGCTCTATGGAAAAGACGTATCTGATGATCAAACCGGATGGTGTACAGCGCGGACTAATCGGACGTATTGTCGCCCGTCTGGAGGATAAGGGCTTCAAGCTGGTTGCAGCTAAGCTGATTACAGTTACCGAAGAACAGGCCAAGAAGCATTATGCTGAGCATGAAGGCAAGGATTTCTTCGCAGAGCTGGTAGGCTTCATTACTTCAGGTCCCGTATTCGCGATGGTCTGGGAAGGTGATGACGTGATCGCCCTGTCCCGTCTGCTGATTGGCAAAACCAAGGTGGGTGAAGCACTGCCGGGTACCATCCGCGGTGACTATGCCAGCCACACTCCGCTTAACCTCATTCACGGTTCGGATTCTCCGGAAAGTGCGGCACGGGAAATCGCCAACTTCTTTGCTCCCGATGAACTGAATGACTACAATAAAGACATCGCGGTCTGGATGTAGATCCAGGCGGGAGGCAGGGGGTTAATAATGGCTGATCGTGAAGAAACAACAGCACCGGACCCGGATTACACCGGTTTTATTCATAATGTTAAGCAGAGCACGGGAATCGACCTTGCCCAATATAAGGAAGCCCAGATGAAGCGCCGGCTGACTACACTGCGGATGAAGAACGGGTATCATTCATTCACGGATTTTTTTGCTGCTATGATGAAGGACAAGGCCTTATTCTATGAATTTCTGGACCGCATGACGATTAACGTATCAGAGTTCTGGCGTAATCCGAACCGCTGGGAGGTGCTGCGGGACGTTATTTTACCAGAGCTGCAGCAATCCGGCCGCCGGTTGAAGCTATGGAGTGCAGCCTGTTCCACCGGAGAAGAGCCGTATACGCTCGCCATGATTCTCGCGGACAAAAATCTGCTATCCCAGACCGGCATTCTCGCATCGGATATTGATGACGGGGCACTGGCCAAAGCGAAGCAGGGGCTCTATCTGGAGCGTTCGCTGAAGGATGTGCCGAAGGATGTGGCTGACCGCTATTTTACGCCCGAAGGCCCGGTATTCAAGGTCAGTGAGACCCTCAAGAAAAACATCGAATTCCGCAAGCAGAACCTGCTGCTCGACAAATTTGATGACGGCTTTGATCTGATTATTTGCCGCAATGTAATGATCTATTTTACCGAAGAAGCGAAGAACAAGCTGTACCACAAATTCTCGGCAAGCCTGCGGCCCGGCGGATATTTGTTCGTAGGCAGCACAGAGCAGATTTTTACACCGGCACAATACGGATTTGAATCAACGGAAACCTTCTTCTACCGCAAAAAATAGCTCCGCGTGCCTTTGTCATTCTTCCTGCAGCAGAGTATACTTTATCCGCTTTTCAGTGATAATGGATAGTAGATACCGTATGTCATGCGAAAGGTCGTAATCCAGATGGACAAAAGCAAGGTCATTGCCGCGTACAGACGCGGGTTTCTGACCGTCCGCGAGTGCGGGCAAATTCTTGGCGTCGAGGAGCTTCAGCTGCAGAGCCTGCTTAGGCAGGAGGAGGGCAGACAGAACGTCCCGCCGGCGCAGCGGAGAATGGGAAGCTAGATTCGGAGCACGGAACCGTGAGGTGCAGGCAGCGCCGCCTAAGCTCGAAAGAGCGGGGCGGCGCTGTTCTTATATGTATGGAAGCTGTCCGTCCTGAAGCTATCCTTTCTTGTCAAAGCGTGTAGCCTATACTATAATGAGGCAAGAGTTTTTATATTTTAGCGGTTTACAGTTTAAAAGTGTGAAAGGGGAACGCAGCATGAGTTTACGCTACTTGACAGCGGGGGAAACGCACGGCCCCCAGCTTACAGCCATTATCGAGGGATTGCCAAGCAATCTGACACTTCATTTCGAAGAGCTTAATTTTCAGCTGCACCGCAGACAGAAGGGCTACGGCCGCGGACGCCGTATGCAGATCGAGAAGGATACGGCACAGATCGTCGGCGGAGTACGCCACGGGTATACAACAGGTGCCCCGGTTGCCCTTGTAGTCGAGAACAAGGACTGGACACACTGGAAGAATATTATGAATATTGAGCCGATTCCCGGCAGTGACGAGGAGAAGCGGCGTGTGAACCGTCCGCGTCCCGGACATGCCGATCTGAACGGCGGACTCAAGTATAATCATAAGGATCTGCGCAATGTACTCGAGCGCTCCAGCGCCCGTGAGACGGCGGCAAGAGTGGCGGTCGGTGCGGTAGCCCGGCAGCTGCTGGCTGAATTCGGCGTGAAGATTGCCGGCCAGGTTATCCGGATCGGCGAGATTGAAGCGCCTGCGAACGATCTGCCTATCGACGAGCTGATTGCGAAGACCGAGGAATCATCTGTCAGAGTTGTGGACAAAGAAACTGAGCAGAAGATGGAGGCATACATAGACAAGATCAAGGAGGAAGGCGACTCCATCGGCGGTATTGTGGAATGCGTCGTGGAAGGCCTGCCTATCGGTCTCGGCAGCTATGTACAATATGACCGCAAGCTGGATGCGGCAATTGCCGGTGCCGTTATGTCGATCAATGCATTTAAAGGCGTGGAAATCGGCATCGGCTTCGAAGCGGGTGTCCTGCGCGGCTCACAGGTGCACGACGAGATCATGTATGATCCTTCCCGTGGATACTACAGAGCAAGCAACCGGCTTGGCGGCTTCGAAGGCGGTATGACCAACGGAATGCCGGTGGTGGTCCGCGGCGTCATGAAGCCGATCCCTACCCTGTACAAGCCGCTGCAAAGCGTGGACATCGACACTAAAGAGCCGTTTACGGCCCAGGTGGAGCGTTCGGATGCCTGCGCGGTTCCTGCTGCCTGTGTGGTACTGGAAAGTGTTGTAGCCTGGGAGCTTGCCAAGGCCTTCCTCGATAAGTTCGGCGGGGACTCTATTGAGGAAGTCAGAGCTAACTACAACAGCTATCTGGCCCAGCTGGAGAGCTACTGATCATGCGCAGCATTACTGTGGATTTGGGGGAACGCTCCTATCCGATCCTGATCGGCAGCGGCCTGCTGCAGACAGCCGGCGAGCGTTGCCGGGAAGCCGGGTATCCGGTACGCAGCCCGCTGCTGGTGGTCAGTGACAGTGAGGTAGCCCCGCGTTATCTGGATGTGGTCGAAGCCTCACTGCGCGGACAGGGCTATACTGTCGTTAGTCATGTAATACCGTCGGGGGAAGCATCCAAATCACTGGCGGTATATGAAGAAGTAATTACAACGGCCATTAAGGCCGGGCTGGACCGCAGCTCTGCTGTTCTGGCGCTTGGCGGCGGTGTTGTCGGAGATCTGGCCGGGTATGTGGCTGCCACGTATATGCGGGGGATCGGCTTCGTTCAGCTTCCGACGACCATCCTTGCCCATGACAGCAGCGTCGGCGGCAAGGTGGCCGTCAACCATCCGCTGGCGAAGAATATGATCGGTGCCTTTTATCAGCCGTCCATGGTCCTGTATGATCTGGATACACTGCGTACGCTGCCGCCCCGTGAGGTATCTTCGGGACTGGCTGAAGTGGTGAAGCATGGCCTTATCCTGGATAAAGAGTTTGCTTACTGGTGCCGCGAGCACGCTTCAGAGCTGCTGGCCCTCGATGCTGAGGCGCTTGGCTATGCGATTGAGCGCGGCTGTGCCGTTAAAGCCAGCGTTGTGGGTACTGACGAGCGTGAGAACGGCCTGCGGGCCATTCTCAACCTGGGACACACCATCGGTCATGCTATTGAAGCAGTAGGCGGCTATGGTGTATTCCTGCACGGGGAGGCCATTTCCATCGGCATGGCCGGGTCAGCGCTGCTGGCGGCTAAGCTGGGCCGGGACCGCGTAATTTATGAGGATACCGTCTCCATGCTGTCTGCACTGTCACTTCCCGTCAGACTTCCGGCGGAGTACAGTGCGGATCAGCTGATGGAAGCGATGATGCATGACAAGAAGTTTAAGGAAGGTAAAATGACCTTCATCGTGCCTGATTCAATCGGTGCTGTGAGCATCATTAATGATGTGCAGCAGAGCGCCGTGCGCGAGGTTATCGCACAGCTTAAGAAGGAGGGGAGCCCATGGTAAACCGGGGAATCCGCGGTGCAACGACCGTAGTCAATAATGAGGAAAATGAAATTTTGCGTGAAACAGTAGTGCTGCTTCGGGAAATCGTTGAGCGCAATGATGTAATTGCCGAGGATATCTGCAGCGTATGGATTACTGTGACCGGAGATCTGGATGCGACGTTTCCGGCACGGGCGATCCGCGAGATTGAAGGCTGGGAGCTGGTGCCGCTCATGTGCTCCGTTGAGATTCCCGTCAAAGGCGGGCTGCCGATGTGTATCCGCCTGATGGTACAGGTCAATACAGACAAATCCCAGCGTGATATCCGCCACGTATATCTTAATGAAGCTAAGAAGCTTCGTCCTGATCTCTCACAGGGCAAGTAATTAATTTGCCGCTGCGGGTTGTCAATGAACACCGTCATCATGTATAGTGTAGTTAGCCGAGAGAAGTTGAGTTTAGTTAGAGCCTAGTTGAGTATAGCAGAGATGAGTGCAGGATGTTTATCCGAGGCATTCCGTTTATTACATATGTCCGTACGGATTATGAGCTGGTAGTTATTTGTGCTACCCGTCTATCCTTTAAGGGGCGATTATGTTTATTACGGAGCAGTTGCCTGATCCAGTGCGCTTTTTCATATACTTGCCTACACAACCTCTACTCCGGTAGAGGTTTTTTTGTATTCCGGACTATAGATCCAACCATTCCAAGGAGGTATCCGAAATGACGAACCCTAGCGTTGAAGAAGCGGTAAAGCTGTCGCGGGAGTATAATCTGATTCCTGTAGTAAAAAGACTGCTGGCTGATATGGAGACGCCGATCCGGCTGTTCCAGCGGTTTGCCGGCGAATCCCATGCTTTCCTGCTGGAAAGCGTAGAGGGCGGCATTCAGTGGGCGCGGTATTCTTTTATCGGCAGCGACCCGTTTCTGACCATTTCGGGTAAAAAGAACGCCATCCATGTAAAGGTGGGGGGAGAGCAGAAGCGGCTCACCGGCAAACCGATCGAGGAGCTAAAAGCGCTGCTCCGCTCGTACCGCAGTCCGAAGCTGGACGGAATGCCTCCCTTTACCGGCGGGGCGATCGGATTCTTCGGATATGATCTGCTGCAATACTATGAGAAGCTGTCCCCGCACGCGGTGGATGATCTCGGGACGGATGATATCCGCTTTATGTTCTGTGACCGCATCATTGTATTTGATCATGTGAAGCAGCAGATCCTGCTGATCGGCAACCTGCATATCAAAGAAGGCGATACGGATTCCGATATCCGGGCCGCCT
Organism: Paenibacillus sp. FSL R7-0273; assembly: GCF_000758625.1. NCBI lineage: Bacteria > Bacillati > Bacillota > Bacilli > Caryophanales > Paenibacillaceae > Paenibacillus > Paenibacillus sp. FSL R7-0273. The sequence goes on along the minus strand of NZ_CP009283.1, from coordinate 4,767,367 downwards.
ATGATGCCCTGAACCGCAGGCTGGAGGATTTCGCCGAGGAGCTGCAGAAGGAAGGGCCGAAGGAGAATGTCAACCGCCGCAGTATTCCGGAGGACATTGAGCTGGGCAAGATTCATTCCAACCTGACCAAGGAGCAGTACATTTCCAATGTCGAGCAGGCTAAAGAGTATATCCGGGCGGGAGATATTTTTCAGGTAGTGCTGTCGCAGCGGCTGCATATTGAGACTGAGGTATCCCCGCTGCATGTGTACCGGATGCTGCGTACGCTGAACCCTTCACCCTACATGTATTATCTCAAGATGGATGAGGAGATCATCGTCGGCACCTCTCCGGAGGCGCTGGTGAAGGTGGACGGCAGCCGGGTAGCGACCCGGCCGATTGCCGGGACCAGGCCGCGCGGGGAGACTGAAGCGGAAGACCGGGCACTGGCGCAGGAGCTGCTGGAGGATGAAAAGGAGCGGGCGGAGCATCTGATGCTGGTTGACCTGGGCCGCAATGATCTGGGCCGGGTCTCAAAGTTTGGCACAGTGAAATGCGACTCCTTTATGGAAATAGAGAAATACTCCCATGTAATGCACATGGTATCCAATGTGTCGGGAACACTGGATGAAAACAAGGATTTCTTCGATGCCTTCCTGTCCTGCCTGCCGGCCGGCACCGTCTCCGGTGCGCCGAAGCTGCGGGCGATGGAAATTATCTCCGAGCTGGAACGGGAAGCCAGAGGCGCTTATGCCGGTGCTATCGGCTATCTCGGATTCTCCGGTAATATGGATTCCTGCATCACGATCCGTACTATCATCTTCCGCAAAGGCCGGGCTTACGTGCAGGCCGGGGCGGGGATTGTCTGGGATTCGGTGCCGGAGAAGGAATACGAAGAGACCCTTAACAAAGCAAAGGCGATGTTAAAAGCGATCCGGATGGCAGAAGCCATGTTTCCGGCAGAGATCAGAGAACCGCAGGTAATCAATCAGGATTACATGTACGAATATACCCCGTAAGCGAGAGAAGCAGCGAAGAATAGATGAGCCGAGCAGAGAATGCTCCATACTACTTTTATAAGGAGAATGACTATGGAAGCGAGCCAGTTATTACAATCAGGGATTGCGGGATTGATCGAAGGAAAAGACTTGAGCCGGGCGCAGGCCCGTGAAATAATGGGAACAATTATGAACGGAACCGCCTCGGCGGCGCAGATCGGCGCCTTGCTGACCGCGCTGCGGATCAAGGGCGAGACCGTTGAAGAGATTACCGGCTTCGCGGAAGCAATGCGCGGATTTGGAACGCCGGTGCTTACAGAGCGCACCCGGCTGCTGGATACCTGCGGTACCGGCGGGTCGGGTATTCATAAATTCAATATCTCCACTGCCTCGGCGATTATCTCTTCAGCGGCTTCTGTACGCGTCGCGAAGCACGGCAACCGCTCCGCCTCCGGCAGAGCAGGCAGCGCGGATGTGCTCGAAGCGCTGGGTGTGAACATTCATCTGAATGCGGAGCAGGCCCGCCAGTGCCTGGACAGCATCGGAATCTGCTTCCTGTTCGCGCAGATCTATCACCCGTCCATGAAGCATGCTGCCGCACCGCGCCGTGAGCTTGGGGTCCGGACTGTATTCAACATGCTGGGCCCGCTGACCAATCCGGCTGGAGCCGACCGGCAGCTGATGGGCATCTACGACCGGAATAAGACGGAGATTGTAGCTAACGTGCTGAAGGAGCTCGGCTCTAAGCGGGCTATGATCGTGAGCAGTCTGGACGGCCTTGATGAAATCAGCATATCGGCACCTACACAGGTATCGGAGTTAAAGAACGGTATAGTAACCACTTATGAGATTACGCCGGAAGAGCTCGGTCTTAGCAGACATCCGCTGGAGGCTGTACTGGGCGGAGATGCTGCCGAGAATGCAGCTATTATTACTGCGGTGCTGCAGGGAGCGCTCACGCCATACCGTGACATTGTTCTGGCCAATGCCGGCGCCTGTATCTATGTTGCCGGACTGGCAGACAGCCTCAGCGAAGGTGTGGCGCAGGCGCGCCAGATGATTGATTCCGGCAAAGCGCTGCTCAAGCTGGAGCAGCTGAAAGCTATGACAAAGGAGCTTGACTATGTATCTTGATAAAATTGTCGCTACCAAGGTGAAAGAGGTTGAAGCTCTGGGCAGAAGCTTCTCTATAGAAGATGCTGAAGAGGTTATATCCGGCCTGCCGGCTACCAGAGGATTCAGGGATGCGCTGGTGAACCGCCGGAACCGCAGTATGGGGCTGATTGCCGAGGTTAAGAAGGCATCCCCGTCGAAGGGGCTGATCCGTGCCGATTTTGATCCGGCTGCAATTGCCCGGGGCTACGAAGCCGGCGGGGCTGATTGCCTTTCGGTCTTGACTGACCAGGATTACTTCCAGGGCAGTAATGCATTCCTGCAGCAGGTGAGGGAAGCGGTAAGCCTTCCGCTGCTTCGCAAGGATTTTATCATTGATGAGCGCCAGATTTATGAAGCACGGATACTCGGGGCAGATGCCATACTGCTGATTGCGGCCATTCTGACGGCGGAGCAGCTGGCTTCCTTTACCGATTTGGCAGCGTCCCTGGATTTGGATGTGCTGATTGAGATTCATGACCGCAGCGAGCTGGAGCTGGTAACGGGCACCGGGAAAATAGAGCATCCTCACGTGCTGCTCGGCATCAATAACCGCAATCTGCGCACGTTTGAGACACGGCTGGAGACCTCAGCCGAGCTGGCGGCTCTGGTGCCGGCCGGAGTGCCTGTGATTAGCGAAAGCGGGATAGCCGGTCCTGCTGATATCGATTATTTAAGCACAAGCGGCGCTGTCGGCGTGCTGGTCGGGGAATATCTGATGCGGCAGGATAACGTGGAAGAAGCTGTATACGGGCTGCTCGGACCTGTTACTGCCGGAAAGGATCGTGCCCTGCATGGCTGAAGCGCTGGTAAAAATCTGTGGACTTCAGGACGTTGAAGTGCTAAAATCTATGAAGTCATTGCCAATTGATTATATCGGCTTTGTGTTTGCCCCAAGCCGCCGCAGAGTCACCGCAGAACAGGCAGCTCTGCTGGCTGCCGAGCTGCCCGGCTGGGATACAGATAAGGCTCCCGGGGCAGCCGGAGTGTTCGTGAATCCGGAGCTGCAGGAGCTGAAGGAGCTGCTGGCCGTCGTTCCGCTGGATGTCATCCAGCTGCACGGACAGGAGAGCCCCGGGTTTTGCAGAGAGGTAAAGCAGGCTTTTCCGCAGGCTAAGATCTGGAAAGCTATTTCCGTAGCAGACGGCGGTCCAGCGGACAGCGCAGGGGAGCGGAGCCGTGTTGTAGACAGCTATGCAGGCAGCGTTGATGCCCTGCTGCTGGATACCTATGATCCGCAGGGAAGCGGCGGCTCCGGCCGTACCTTTGACTGGGACAGGATTCCCTTTTTCCTGCAGGCTGCTTCCAGGCACGGGCTGCCTCTATTTGTAGCCGGGGGACTTCATCCGGGTAATGTGGGTGAGCTGCTCAGCGGCTACAGCCCTGACGGAGTAGATGTATCCAGCGGTGTGGAGAGCAGCGGAGTAAAGGATATTGCCAAAATGACTTCTTTCGTGGAAAGGGTGAAGCAATCATGATACAAGTACCGGACAAGTACGGGCGCTTTGGTTCTTTTGGAGGCCGCTTCGTTCCTGAAACCTTGATGAATGCACTGATTGAGCTGGAGGAGTCCTATGCCAAGTTTTCGGCAGACCCGGCTTTTCAGGAAGAAATAGAGTATTTGCTGAAGCAGTATTCCGGGCGTGAAACCCCCCTGTATTATGCAGAACGGCTGACCAGCCAGCTTGGCGGGGCGAAGATTTATCTGAAGCGTGAGGATCTCAACCATACCGGAGCCCATAAGATCAACAATGCGATCGGGCAGGGGATTCTCGCTAAAAAGATGGGCAAAACCAAGGTCATTGCTGAAACGGGCGCCGGCCAGCACGGGGTAGCTACCGCAACGGTGGCAGCGCTGCTGGGCATGGAATGCAAAGTGTTCATGGGCGAGGAGGACACGCGCCGCCAGGCGCTTAATGTGTTCCGCATGAAGCTGCTTGGTGCAGAGGTTATCCCGGTGACTTCGGGTTCCCGGACGCTCAAGGATGCCGGCAATGAAGCGCTGCGCTACTGGGTCAGCAATGTTGAGGATACCTTCTATATTCTGGGCTCGGCAGTCGGTCCCCACCCTTACCCGATGATGGTCCGTAATTTCCAGCGGGTTATCGGAGACGAAACGCGGCGGCAGATTCTGGAGGCCGAAGGCCGTCTGCCGGATCTGCTGGTTGCCGCTGTCGGCGGAGGCAGCAATGCCATCGGCATGTTTTATCCGTTCATGGAGGACGAGAATGTCGGCATGATCGGTGTAGAGGCTGCCGGTAAAGGCGTCGATACCCCATTCCATGCGGCAACCATGAGCAAAGGCTCCCACGGGGTATTCCAGGGCTCAATGAGCTATCTGCTGCAGGATGAATACGGCCAGGTTACCGAAGCCCATTCTATCTCGGCCGGTCTGGATTACCCGGGGGTTGGCCCGGAGCATTCGTATCTCAAGGATATTGAGCGCGCCAAGTACGTCCCTGTTACCGACAAGGAAGCGCTGGATGCGCTTAAGCTGTTATGTGTAACGGAAGGCATCATACCAGCCCTGGAATCGGCGCATGCCATCGCCCATGCAGCGAAGATTGCCCCTGGACTCAGCAAGGACGACATCGTGGTAATCTGCCTCTCCGGACGGGGAGACAAAGATGTGGAGTCCATTATGGCCTATACGGAAGGGGCGGATTTGTAATGACCACAGAAACGACAAACCGGATGGATCTGGCTTTCCGGAAGCTCAAAGCGGAGGGCAAAACAGCCCTGATCCCATTTCTGACCGTGGGCGATCCGGATCTTGACACCACGCTGGACATTATTGCCGAGCTGGAGGCTGCCGGAGCGGATGTGCTGGAGCTTGGTGTTCCTTATTCCGATCCGCTGGCTGACGGCCCGGTCATTCAGCGGGCTTCATCCAGAGCGCTGCGCGGCAAGGTTCACCTCCGCACCTGTATGGAGACCGCACTCAAAGCGCGGCAGAATGGCAGTAAGCTGCCTTTCATCCTGTTCACCTACTACAATCCGGTGCTGCAGATGGGTCTTGATACGTTTTTTGCCGAGCTGGATACACATGAGATCAGCGGACTGATCATTCCCGATCTGCCTGTAGAGGAGTCGGAGGACCTGCGCCGGCGCAGCCGTGAAGCTGGCGTGAATCTCATTCCGCTGGTTGCACCGACCTCAAGTGAGCGGATTGAACGGATCGTATCAGGAGCGAGCGGCTTTGTCTATTGTGTCTCTTCCCTGGGTGTGACAGGGGAGCGGTCCTCTTTTCACAGCGGTGTAGACGAATTCATTGCTTCGGTCCGCCGTGCAACGGATCTGCCTGTAGCTGTAGGCTTCGGAATTTCCACCGGTGAGCAGGTGGCCCACTTCGCACAGATATGCGACGGTGTCGTTGTGGGCAGCGCTATCGTCCGCAAGGTGGAGGAGGTTATACCGCTGCTGGATAACCCGGCTACCCGGAGCGGCGGGCTGTTGCAAATTCGTGAATTTGTGGCACAATTAAAACCATAACTGTCAAGCCTGCCAGAAGCAGGCTGTTATTTATTCATGGAGAGCGAGGACTGCAGATGAATCCGAAACCGAATATCGTTAATCTCCCTGTCTACAAGCCGGGAAAACCAATTGAAGAAGTGAAGAAAGAGCTTGGACTGGATGAGGTCATTAAGCTTGCTTCCAATGAAAATCCTTACGGAGCCTCTCCGAGCGCAAAGGCTGCTATTATTGCGGACCTGGACAATCTGTTCCTGTATCCCGACGGCTCAGCCGCTGACTTGACGGCCGCTTTGGCGGGACATCTCGGTGTAGAGAGCGAAAACATCATCTTTGGCTGCGGCTCCGATGAGATTATCGCCCTGATCTGCCGCGCGTTCTTCCTGCCCGGGGACGAAACGATTATGGCTGATCAGACCTTCTCTGTATACAAAAGCAATGCGGACATTGAAGGTGCTGTATCCATTGAAGTGCCGCTGGCAGACGGAACCCATGATCTTGACGGCATACTTGCCCACGTTACAGACAAAACAAAGGTGATCTGGATCTGTAATCCGAATAACCCTACCGGAACGATTGTTCCGCACGATGCACTGGTTACATTCCTGAATGCAGTACCTTCCTCAGTAATGGTGGTGCTGGATGAGGCTTACTTCGAATATGTGACAGACGAATCCTACTCGGATGGGATCAAGCTGCTGGAGCAGTATCCGAATCTGGTAGTGCTGCGGACCTTCTCCAAGATTTACGGTCTGGCTGCCCTGCGTATCGGATATGGAGTTGCCAGCCCGCAGATCATTAACCTGATCAACAAGGTGCGCGAGCCGTTTAATACGTCCCGCCTGGCACAGGCAGGAGCGCTTGCTGCGCTGGCCGATCAGGATTATGTGGCTGAGTGCCGCCGTCTTAACAGTGAAGGCATCGTACAGCTGCAGGCTGAATTCCGCCGCCTGGGTCTGCATGCATTCCCGGCTAACGGCAATTTCATTATGGTGGATGTGCGCAAGCCGGCTGTAGAGGTATTTGATGAACTGCTGCGTCTCGGTATCATTGTCCGGGCCGGCCACCGTCTGTACCCGACTTATATCCGTGTAACTGTCGGCTCGGCAGAGCAGAACAAGGCTTTTATCACTGCGCTGGAGCAGACACTGTCCGAACAGGAAGTACGGGCATAACCAGTAACGTTCATAGACGAAACAAGAGAAGGCAGGTAGTACAAAGATATGACGACAAAAATAGCAATCTTCGGTGTCGGTCTGATCGGAGGCTCACTGGCCCTTTGCTTCAAAGGCAAGGAGGGCCTGACCGTTGTCGGCCATGCCCACCGTCCTGAATCCGCGGTTAAGTATGTCAGCAGGGGCGTGGTAGATCAGGCTACGCTTTCTGTTGAGGAAGCGGCGCTGGACGCCGATTATATCTTCCTGTGCGTGCCCGTGGGCATGCTGGAGGAGTATCTGCAGCAGCTGAGCAGACTTCCGCTTAAGCCGGGATGCATCATCACCGATGTCGGCAGCACCAAAGCCAGCATCGCAGCCTGCGCGGTATCCCTGGATATTCCAGGCGTTCATTTTATCGGCGGCCATCCGATGGCCGGCTCGGAGCGTTCGGGTGTGGAGGCCGCTTCATCCCTGCTGTTCGAGAATGCCTACTATGTGCTGACTCCGCCGCCAGGAGTGCCTGAGGAAGCCTATGAGGCGCTGAAATCACTGTTATTACATACGAGAGCACAGATCGTCCGGCTTGAACCGGAACGTCATGATGAAATTGTCGGGGCTATCAGCCACCTGCCGCATATTATCGCTGTTGCTCTTGTAAACCAGGTTCATGCTTATGATACGGAGGATTCACTGTACAGTACTCTGGCTGCCGGAGGATTCCGTGACATAACCCGGATTGCCTCCAGCGATCCGATCATCTGGCGCGATATTCTGCTCAATAACCGCTCCGTCATGCTGCGTCTGCTTAAGGATTGGAACGAGGAGGTCTCCTCCTTTATTCAGTTGCTGGAGAACTCGGACGGTACCGGAATAGAGGCAGCCTTCCACGAAGCGAACGGGTTCCGCAGCCAGCTGCCGGAACGGCGCAAAGGAATGATTACCCCGCTGTTCGATCTGCATATCGATGTTCCCGACCATCCGGGGATTATCGGCCGCATCGCTACCGAGCTTGGGGATCAGGGCATTAACTTAAGCAATGTACAGATTATTGAAAGCCGTGAGGATGTACCGGGGATTATGCGCCTGTCTTTCCGCCAGGAAAATGACATGGAGCGGGCCAAGGTGCTTCTGCAGCATAACGATTATACGGTCTACGTATAGACGGCAGTGCTGCGGCTGCCAAGTCATCCAATTGAGCGGCTGACACATTAAGCTGTTTGCAGAAGCGAGGCGCGTACCGGTTCAAGCCGGTATGCGCTTTTTTTTGGATTATCTCGGGGAAGAAGCTTATTCTCTAAATAACTAATAATGAGGGAAACGGGAGGCGGCGATTCCTTAAGAGGGCCAGCACTTTTACAAAAAAAAGAACCGCTTACAAAGTAAGCGGCTACAATTCACAATGGATATTGGAATCGTACAGTGTTTGGATAGGAGTGGAGAGAAACCATACTGTACTTTTATTATATGTATCCGTTTACATTTTGTCAACACTTTCTTTAAACTAATTTTACCAGTGTCTTTATCGGCCCGGGAGGGCGTTTTACGGCTTTCGACTTTTTCCTGCACAAAGGTAGAGAACAGCTTTACAAAAGTCTACTAATTTCATCCTGATAGAATGTATGCTATACTTGGTTAAGTATGTTTATAGACTTCATTATTGGAAATTTATGAATATGCGTTTTTATTTCTGTATTTACATACAGCATATCTTATTTGCCCGGATGCTGAATATACATAGGAAGTACTGCCTTATCCACGAGGGAACTTATTTCATGCTTATGATATTGCAAATTTGGAGGAATCACCGCAACTTTTTTACCCCAAGCCGGTATATACATACGGACCGGGCGGGGATAAACGTGCAAGGGCGAGGAGGGCCGAACTCACCATGACGGATTCCCAGTTGATCCAGTTAATTAAGCAAGGTAACACAGAACTATACTCGGAACTGATGCGAAGATACCAACGAAAGATACTGGCTTTTGTGTATCATATGCTCAAAAATTCGCATATGGAGCTGATCGCAGAGGATCTTTGCTCAGAGACCTTTTACAAGGCGTTCCGGAGCCTGCATTCCTTCCGTGAAGTGGATGCCTCTTTCTCTACATGGCTGTATACTATTGCCCGCAACACTGTGCTAAGTGAGCTGCGCAAGAACCGTGCGGGAAATGTATCACTGGAAGAGAGCGGATACACGCCTGTAGCACCGCCAGAGGTAGCTCCTGAACAGGCTGCACTGCGCAAGGAACGGATGAATCTGGTCCGCGAAGCCATTAACAATCTTCCGGAGAAGCAGCGTTCGGCGCTGATTCTGCGTGAATATGACCAGATGGATTATCAGGAAATTGCCGTCATTTTGGATCAGAGTGTCAGCTCCGTGAAATCACTGTTGTTCCGTGCAAGGAGCAGTGTGAAGCTCCAACTCGAATCCTACTTTTATGAGCCTGAGGCAGAAGAGCAGGCTGAGAGGGTGTAAGGCCTATGAAATGCAGGGAAGCGCAGGATTTCATTCCGCTGTTGTGGGACGCTCCCCCCACAGACCCTAAGCGGATTGAGCTGGAAAGGCATATCGCCGGCTGTTCTTATTGTGCTGCCGAATGGGCATTATGGCAGGAGAGCAACGAGCTTATGCAGGATTTACGGATAGAGATCAGCACGGAACGTGCCGAGGCTATCAATCAGAAGGTTATGGAGCGGATTTACCTGGAAAGCCCTTGGCTGATGCCCGGGGACGGCAAGTCTGCCGGCAGCACAACTGTGTTCCGCCGCCGGCTGAGCCTGTGGATCGCCTGCTTTCTGGCTGTGTTTTTATCAAGCTTCCTGTATTTCACCATGTTCAAGACCTCTGCGAATACCAGCTCCGCACAGAGCGGTATTATTGAGACCGGTGTAGCCGGACTTTCGCTGGAGTGGTCATCTTCTTATCCTGCCACAGAAACCGGAGGCGGGATTATTGAGCCGCTGGTTGTAAATATGGGTCCGACACATCCGCAGTACTGGATGGTATTATCTACGCTGGGTGTGGCGCTGTCGATTTTTCTGCTGACCCGCCTTAACCGTTACAGAAGACAATGACAAGGTCCCTTTACCCAGGTAAAGCGGACTTTTTTGTAAATATAAGCTTTATATGTTCGACGCTATCAATAATCCTTATATTTCTCGCAGAAACGGCTGCCGCCTTCCCTCAAGGACGGCGAAGCCGTTTCTACTTGTGTATCCGCACTTGAAACCATATCACAAAACCCCATAAACCTTCAAAAAGAAGACATTTGTTTGCATTCATGATACATTATTAAGCAAAACATACTGGATGGAAGGATGATAGGCGATGCTGATCGGCTTGATACGCCATGGACTGACGGATTGGAACGCAGCAGGCAGAATTCAGGGACAAAGTGATATTCCGCTTAATGAGGAAGGCCGGAGGCAGGCTGAGATGCTCGGTGACCGGCTGCTGCAGGAGCCCTACCGCTGGGATTTTTGTGTTACGAGCGGCTTGTCCCGCGCTGAAGAGACAGGTAGAATCATTGCTGCCAAGCTGGGGATTCCCCTGATTGAGCCGGATGAACGGATCCGGGAGCGCGCCTACGGCCAGGTTGAAGGACTGACTGCACTGGAGCGCGAGGCCAAATGGGGCAAGGAGTGGAATCTGCTGGAGCTTGGGCAGGAATCCGATGAGCAGCTGCAGCTTCGGGGGCTTGCTTTTATGGAGGACATTACCGCACGTTATCCGGACAGTAACATACTGGTCATTTCCCATGGCGGGTTTCTGGCCCAGCTCTATGTAGCGCTTTACAAGGACAAATATACAGAACGTCTGGGAAATCTGTCGCTGACCATTATTGAGAAAAGCGAGCAGGAATGGAACGCGCTTTTGTATAACTGTACACGCCATATTTTGCAGAATCAGCGCTAACCCGAGCTTTCGGGTTATTTTTTTTGAGAAAAAGGAATAAAAAGGGCTGTATTTCCCATAATGGTAGTAAAACAGTGAGGCGATGAATGATGAATCTGGCGGATATGCTCACATACGCGGACATTGGCCAGCTTACCGCAATGGCGGGGCGCTACCAGTGCGATTGCAAACGAAACTCAAAACATGACTTGATCCAGAGTCTCCTCATCCTGCTTGGAAGCCGGGATTTCATGGAGTCCCATATCCGGAGCTGTAAGCCGGAGGAATTACGGTTTCTGAACACACTGCTTTTTGATGAACGCAGCCACTTTAGCCCTGAGGATCTGCTGGCAGCAGCCAAACAGGCTTCCTTCGACCGTCCTGACGGTAAAGACGGCGGATACCGTGAAATGATCGGCCGCTTTAAAAACGGAGGCTGGCTGTTCAGCGGCACCTCGCAGCAAAGCAAATATCTGTATCAGGTGCCTGAGGATTTAAAGCGCCGCTTTCTTGAACAGATGGGACATTTTATCCGGGAAAAGGTTACCTGCAGCGGTGAACCTGCTGTGTACCGTGCCGAAGGGGATCTGCTGGAAGGGGATCTGCTGCTGTTTCTGCGTTATGTGAAGGAGAATGAGCCTGAGCTGAACCAGGAGGGCGCGCTGTATAAACGGTATCAGCAGGGACTGATGAATGCACTGCAGATCCCGGAGCCGCTGCTCGGAAAAGGCGGATGGAGATTCGGTTACGGCAGAGCATGTGAGCATTACCCGCCGCGGCTGGCCCTTTTGTATGATTATGCCAGACACCGCCGTTTTATTTCTGAAGAAGGCTACCGTCTCAAGCTGACTGCCCCCGGTGAATCACTGCTGGCCGAAGGAAAAAGTGAAAGGATGATACAGATATTCTTCTTTTGGTTAAAACTGTATAAAGGTGCTGTTCCCAATCTTCCATCAATCGTATACTGGATAAGTAAGAGTGCCGGAGAGTGGGTAAGCCTTTCTTCCCTGGTGGAAGGAATAGGCTGGCTGGTCAGACCATTCTACTATGACAATGCTGCATCTATCCTGGAACAGCGCATAATACGGATGATGCTTCATCTGGGAATGATCCGGCTGGGGGAAACTCCTGACGGACCTGTAGTCATAATGACCCCATGGGGAATGGAAGCGGCCACTCCGAGGAGGCTGCCTAAGTAAGGGGGAGAAACATGCGGATTGCTTACGGGAATTACATACCGCGGACTGACGAATCCGTATACGTGGCGGAAGGCGCTAAGCTGGTAGGCGATGTGACGGTGGGGCAGCATTCTAGCATCTGGTTCAATGCCGTGCTCCGGGGTGATCTGGCTCCGGTAATGATCGGTGAACGCTGCAATATTCAGGACGGGGCTGTTGGACATGTAGGGGAAGGCTTGCCGCTGATCCTGGGAGACGGGATATCGGTTGGGCATTCCGCCATCATCCACGGCTGCAGGATAGGCAAAGGCACATTAATCGGAATGGGTGCAATTGTTTTGAACGGAGCAGAAATTGGTGAATATGCTTTAATAGGAGCCGGTTCCATTGTAACCGAAAACAAAATCATCCCGCCGTACACATTGTCTTTGGGTTCTCCTGCAAAAGTCGTCCGTGAACTGACGGAGCAGGATCTGCTCCGGATGAAGCACACTTGTGAAAGCTATGTGATTAAAGCTAAGGAATATGGAATCTTCTAAACAGCGGAGGTGTATCGAATGGACAAAATGAAGGCTACCTATGAAGTGATGCTAGGGCTTGCGGCAGAAATGGTGTGGGATGAAGCGCTGCGAAAGCGTCGTACCGACATCTTGTACCGGGAGATCGACACGGCGCTGGCGGCCGGAGATAAAGCGGCGTTCCGTTATTTGACTGAAGAACTGAAGAGTCTGGCATAAGAAATGCGCTAAGCGCATTTCTTTTTTTGAGATCAAAGGTCAGGGGGCTGGACGGAATGAGATTCAGTGAGTTCACTGTGGAGGAATGGAATAAAAATGGACACTATTATGATACCTGCCTGATTCCTTATACAGGATTACAGGGGACAGAGAGTCCGCCTCAGGCGGCGGCTGTGCTGGAGAGGCTTCGTGACCTGCTGGAGCAGATTGAGCAGCTGTTCCGGGGACGCATCGTTATCTACCCTGCATTACAGTATGAAACAGGATGGAATTCAGAATTGATTAATGATATTTGCCGAAAAGTCAAATACAGTAACTTCCAGTACGTGATTGTTGTTTCAGCTGCTCCGGAGGCTTCAGGTTCAGGGATTTATGAAAGCGATTTATTCCTTGCTGTACCTGAAATTTGTGCCGATTCTAGCGCGGCCTTAAGGTCCGGTATTAAAGAGAAAATACAGGCCGTTTGGCAGTCTGAAAAATGAGTTAAATGTGACGAAAAATCAACAATTTATTAAAAGTTAGAATTTATGCCTGTCACAAAATAGACAAAATTATTGACGGGTAATGGTGCCTGAGCTATGATATGGGTGAATTGAGATGACGTATGATATATGTCATTGCAAACGGATTATTTACATTAAATGACTCTGTGTTACCTGCAGGTGGCTTCTCCATTTTCTCTAAGGGGGTTACACACCGTATGAGCAGCTACAATGAAGAGCATGAAGAGAATCCTCAACAAACGCCCGGACGTAAGGAGATGTCCCGCAGGCAGTTTCTAACCTACACGCTTGGCGGAGCCACTGCCTACATGGCAGCCGGAGTCTTTCTTCCGATGGCCCGTTTTGCAGTAGATCCTATTTTACATAAGCGGGGTGAAGGGGATTTCATTAAAGTTGTGGAAGCCTCTCAAATAACAGATATCCCTCAGGAATTCAACTTTGAGCTCAAGCAGCAGGACGGCTGGTATGCCAGTACGGCTACCCTCACAGCCTGGATCCGCAAAGATGCGGGCGGAAATATTTATGCGCTTTCACCGGTCTGTAAGCACCTCGGCTGCACTGTAGGCTGGAACAATGATAAGGCTTTTCCGGATGAATACCATTGTCCCTGCCATGGTGCCCGCTATACGAGGTCCGGCAAACAGCTGGCTGTTGCGGCTAAGCCGCTGGACCGGTATCTGACCAGGATTGAAGGCGGCTGGGTGTACCTGGGCGACATTGTTCCTAACAGTGAAGCCAATAAGGAGGCGTAATAGCGATGTTTAAAAACATCTACAACTGGATTGATGAACGTCTGGATATTACGCCGATCTGGAGAGATGTCGCCGACCACGAGGTGCCTGAGCACGTCAATCCGGCCCATCACTTTTCGGCATTCGTGTACTGCTTTGGCGGCCTTACTTTTTTTATCACCGTTATTCAGATTCTGTCCGGCATGTTTCTGACGATGTATTATGTGCCGGATATTATCAATGCCTATGCCAGTGTGGAATATCTGCAGACCAAGGTTGCTTTCGGGCAAATCGTCCGCGGCATGCACCACTGGGGGGCTAGTCTCGTTATAGTAATGATGTTCCTGCATACAATGAGGGTTTTCTTTACTGGCTCCTATAAAGCTCCGCGCGAGATGAACTGGGTGGTCGGGATGCTGATCTTTTTCGTCATGCTGGGCCTGGGACTGACCGGTTACCTGCTGCCATGGGATAATAAAGCCTACTTCGCTACCAAGGTCACACTTGAGATTGCCAACTCCGTGCCTGTAATGGGTCCTGTGCTAAAAGAGCTGATGCAGGGCGGAACGATTGTCGGTGCAGAGACACTTACCCGCTTCTTCGCTCTCCATGTATTCTTCCTCCCGGCCGTTCTGCTTATACTGCTGGTCGGACACTTTATTATGATCCGCAAGCAAGGCATATCCGGCCCGCTGTAAGCCAATTGACAAAAGGAGGGGCACCGCAATGGCACATAAGGGCAAAGACGGCTCTGATGAAAAAATTGTCTATGTCGGCGACTCCCGGGTAAGGAAGGGCAGCGGGTTCATTACACCGCCTGATTACACGGCCTATCCCGGTAAATCGGAGGCGTTCATTCCAAACTTCCTGCTTAAGGAATGGATGGTCGGTGTAGTTGTACTGGTGGGAATACTGGTGCTTACCATTTCTGAGCCGGCACCGCTGGGATTCCCGGCAGATGCCCGGGCGACCGTCATTCCGATTCCAGACTGGTATTTTCTGTTTCTTTATCAATATCTAAAGCTGCCTTATGCATCGGGAGATTATATTGTGCTTGGAACCCTGGGTGTTACCGGCGTAGCCTTCGGTGCCCTGCTGCTTGCACCCTTTCTGGATACCGGCCGGGAACGCCGCTTCTATAAGCGGCCGATCGCCTCCTCGCTGATGTTCCTGTCACTTGCGGCTATCGTCTACTTAACCAATACGGCCTGGACCGAATACAAGCATGAAATGGCTGAGTCCGGACAGATACCGGAGGATGTGCAGCGAGAGGAGCAGGCGGCAGAGAAGCGGGCCAAAGGCTTGCCCACGACCAGTGCTGTCCAGACCGGGGATATTGCCATCGTGGACAAGGATGACCCGGCAATGGCCCTCTTCAAGCAGGCTACCTGTGTAAGCTGTCATGCGGTAGATCTGAAGGGCGGAGGCGGGCCGTCGCTGCGGGGAGTAGGGGATACTCACGACCAGGCTGCGATCCTGTCCATCATAAAGGACGGCCAGGGACAGATGCCGCCGATGTACGAAACTGCATTGGGAGCCGGACTGTCAGATGAAGATATTGACTCACTGGCCGCCTGGCTTGCCAAACAAAAAAGCGAACAGTAAAATAATGATAACGCGAACCTGATCGTATTCTTGCGGTCAGGTTTTTATGTGTGTCAAAGAAGTCAGAGGTTATGATTCGGGAGGGTGAAATGGTGTATGTCGGTTAACCTGCTGGACAAGGTGTTTAAGCATCGGGGAGTGATATGGCTGCTCTTTATCGTCAATCTTCTCGGCACGATTTACGGATACATATGGTATGGCAATCAATTGAAGTATACAGCCGAGAACTACCCGGCCTGGCTGCTTCCGTTTGTCCCGGACAGCCCGACGGCGAGCCTGTTCTTTACGATTGCGCTTCTGCTGCTGCTATTTCCGCCGAAAGGGCTGAAGGGAACGCTGGTGCGCGAGCTGATTGAGGCGCTTGCCGTGATTACTTCTGTGAAGTACGGGATATGGGCTGTAGGCGTTATTTTTGCCGGAGGGGCTCAGGGGGACGTTATCACCTGGAAGGATTGGATGCTGGTGGTGTCGCATACCGGAATGGCAGTGGAGGCGCTGATCTATGCCCGCTACTTCGCCTTCCGGCGGATGCTGCCGGTTGCTCTGCTCTGGACGCTGGCTAATGATATGGTGGATTATTCGGCCGGGGTATACCCGTGGCTGCCGTCCGTTCTGGACGATGACCTTACCGAGGTGCAGAATCTTACGATTCTGCTGACCTTATTAAGTGCCGCAGCCGCATGGGCCGCCGGCCCCAAAATCAGGCGTATTCTACCCTGGCAGTCAAGCGGGGACCGGGGCTGACAGGCTGTTCTAACTCTTGTCCTCCTGCCATAGATTAGGGTAGGAGGGATGTCTCATGCCGCGCAGGCGATATATTGTGCTGACTGGTTTAATTGTGTGCTGGCTGCTTGCCGGCATGAACGGCGGGATTGTATTTGCAAAGGATGCGAACGCTACTGGCGGAGCCGCTAACGGCGGGGCAGGACAGGCGGCAGAAGCGCCTGTGCTGACTGGAAGGAACGGGGCTGAACGGCTGGAGCAGGCTGCAGAAGCCTTGTACAGCTATGTTCTTGAAGGTGATGTGGTGAAGGCAAGGCAGGAGAGCGCAGAGATTACGCGGATTTTTGAATCCTCCTCCTTTGAAGGCTTAACCTCGGTAGAAGGAATAAACGCCTTGTCCGGAGTAATTGTGGATCTTAAGGCTGCTTTGGCAGCTGCACAGATTGATCCTGAGAAATGGGAGGCGGCAGCTGCCAGGCTGCGGCTTGCCGCCAACAGCCTGAACCATCCCCGACAGCCGATGTGGCAGCAGTATTACAAGCTGATCCGTGAGGATCTGAACGATATGGAGCAGAGCGCTGCGGCCGGGAAGCCGGAAGGCTGGAAAACAGCCGTCTCCCGGCTGCAGAGCAGGTATGACACTATCCGGCATGCGGTTGTGATCTCAAGCCGGCCGGAAACGGTAAATGCCTTCGATTCGTGGCTGTCCTATGCAGCAGGAATCACCTCTTCCGCCCAGCCGCCCGGCCGCTCAAGGCTGCTGGAGATCGTCTCCTACGGCCAGGATGCCGTAAGGGTGCTGTTCGGCAAGGAACGGGATGAGCCGGCGTTATCCCTGCCGCTAGCGCCGAGGGAATACGGCGCCTGGGGACTGCTGGGCGGTGCCTTCATTATTTCCGCCCTGGGCTATGCTGCTTACCGCAAATACCGGGGTGAGCGGGAGGATCTGAAGCCGGTGTAGCTGAGGGCGGACTCTCCGCCAGGCGTATGTACAAACTGGCTGAGCGCAGTTATAACCTGAGTGATCCACAATAAAGACTCCTCTTTCCGTTAGCTGCGGGAGAGGAGTCTTTTTGCGATACGTGCCTTAATGAGGAAAGTGTATTTTCTGCAGCTAAACCGGGTGAAATCGCCGCTGCTGCTCAGGATTCCCGGAAGCCCTCGCCCATTACATCATGTACATCGCTGATTATCACGAATGCCGTAGGGTCAATGGATTTGACCAGCTGGCTTAGCCGGCGGATCTCCTGGCGGGAAACTACGCAGTAGACCATGTGCTTCGCCTGCTTGGAATATGCGCCGATGGCCGGAATAAGGGTTACGCCGCGCTCCATCTCTGCAGTAATCAGATCGGCAATCTGCGGCGCATCGTCGCTGATTATAGTAAAGGCCTTGGCAGCGTACGCACCCTCCTGGATGAAGTCAATGACACGGGAAGCGATGAACACGGCCACAAGGGTGTACAAAATCTTTTCACGGGGTATGTAGAGCAAGGAAGCGCCGATAATGATGATATCAACAACAAGGATGATCTGGCCCATGCTCCAGCCGAATTTACGGCCCAGAATGCGTGCCACAATATCGACCCCGCCGGTAGTGCCGCCATAACGGAAGACAATGCCAAGTCCCAGACCCAGTGTAACGCCTGCATATAATGAAGCAAGAATAAAATCATGCTCCGTAGTGAAGGGAACGAGCCAGCCTTTGGCAATCACTTGTTCAAACACCCACAGGAAAAAGGTCAGAGACCCGATGCCTAGGCCGGTATAGACGATCTGGTTGGAGCCCAGTACCTTCCAGCCCAGCAGGAACAGAGGAAGGTTAAGCAGCAGTGTCGTCAGGAAGATCGGAATGTCGAATGCGTAGTTTAGCAAAATGGTGATCCCGGTCACGCCGCCCTCCATCAGCTGGTTAGGCACGATAAAGTACAGCAGTCCGAAGGCGTAGACAGCTGTGCCGAGCATGATGGGGGCAATGGTTTTGCCGATATTCATAACGTTTAATGATTTCATTAGATCCCTCGCCTAAGCCCTTGAACGGGCCGAATATAGATGATTTGTTTTCATCGGGTGAAGCTGCAAATTTAAAAAAGATTTGTCTTCAAAACGTCTTTACGATAACATAGGGGCAAACATAAGGCAAGATCATACAGGGGGGCGCAGCTGCAAATTATGGAAAAAAGTCTATCTGATATTCAGCGTGAAGTTGACGCTTATATCTCACAGTTTAAGGAAGGCTACTTCAGCCCGCTGTCCATGCTGGCCCGGATGTCCGAGGAAGTGGGGGAGCTGGCGCGTGAAGTGAACCATCAGTTTGGTGAAAAGCCAAAAAAAGCGGATGAAGCCGATAATTCCATTGAGCTGGAGCTGGGTGACATCCTGTTTATTACGGTATGCTTTGCGAATTCGCTGGGCATAGACCTGACAGAAGCCCACAATAAAGTAATGCACAAGTTCAATACCCGGGATGCCGGCCGCTGGACCCTCAAAAACACCGATTAGGCCTCTATATCATATGCTGTACCAAACGAACGGGATTTAGCCGTAAGGATGGTGAGGATATGGATCATAATGATTATGTTAAGGCGGCATACCGCTCCATTTTGCGCAGTGATTTTGCTCAGGCAATCGCTTTTTTTGAGGCTGCAATTTCAGCAAGCCCGGATGATGCCGAGGTCAGATACCGCTGCTCCATTACGTATGCCCGGAGCGGAATGGCGGAGAAGGCGCTGGAGCATGCGGTTGCAGCGGTGAGGCTGGATGATACGAAGCCTGAATACCGGCTGCATCTTCAGCATCTGCAGGCGCTCCGGCTTGTGCAGGAGGCCAAACGCCTGCTGGAGGATGATGCGGGAGGCACGTATAATCCGTACCATCCGGTTACACTCCTTAAAGAAGCTATAACGCTTGACCCCTTATATGGAGACGCCTATGTATGGCTGGCGATTGCGCACAGCCGGATGAATGAGCATGTACAGGCGATTGCCGCCATGAAAGAGGTAATTGCGCTTCATCCGGATGATACGGGACTGCGCCAGCTTATGAAAGACCTGCAAAGATCTTTGCAAAAATATATTCACTAATAATGGAACCATTGAAAGCGAGGAGGAAATAAAGGTGAGCGACAAGATCAGAGTGATTGTCTCCGGAGCAGGAGGCAGAATGGGTAAAGAGGTTGTGAAGCTGGTGCTGGAGGATGATGGTCTGGAGCTGGCAGCAGCGGTAGACCGTTCTGCGGGCGAGAAAGATGCCGGACGTATGGTGGGTCTGGAGGAATGCGGAATAACCGTTACTTCCGATCTGGAAGCTGCCTTGGCAGGAAGCCGCGGGGATGTAATGGTTGATTTTACTATTCCGCAATCGGCTTATGCCAATACTTCGCTTGCAATTAAATACGGGGTGCGCCCGGTTATCGGAACTACCGGGTTCACTCCGGAGCAAATTGCCGAGCTGGACAAGCAATGCAAGGAGCAGGGAATCGGCGGCCTGATTGCCCCGAACTTCTCCATCGGAGCCATTCTGATGATGAAATTTGCCGCACAGGCAGCGAAATATTTCCCGCATCTGGAAATTATCGAGTATCATGGAGATCAGAAGCTCGATGCCCCTTCAGGTACAGCAATCAAGACGGCAGAAATGATCTCTGAAGCCAGACAGGAGCTCCGCCAGGGCCATCCCGAGGAGGAGGAGCTTATTGAAGGCTCACGCGGCGGCTATTACAACGGCTTCCGTATCCACAGCGTCCGTCTTCCGGGAGTGTTCGCCCAGGAGGAGGTTGTGTTCGGCGGCTTCGGCCAGTCGCTCAAAATCCGTCATGATTCGTACGAACGGGCGGGCTATATGCCGGGGGTTAAGATGGGAGTTCAGAAGGTAATGGGGTATACCGGTCTGATCTACGGCTTCGAGCATTTTATTGAATAGACAGGGGAGAAATCAACATGCTAAAGATCGCCTTTATCGCACATGACCGTAAAAAAGAAGAGATGGTCAATTTCGTTACAGCCTATGAAAATGTTTTTACCGGGCTGGAGCTCTACTCGACTGGAACAACAGGCCAGCGGATTATGGAAGCAACGCAGCTGCAGATTAACCGGTTCATGTCCGGCCCGCTGGGCGGGGACCAGCAGATCGGCTCTCTGGTTGCGCAGGATGAGCTGGACCTGATTATTTTCCTGCGTGATCCGCTGATGGCACAGCCGCACGAGCCGGACATTACGGCACTGCTCCGGTTGTGCGATGTATACGGTATTCCGGTGGCAACCAATATTGCAACAGCGGAGATTCTGGTGAAAGCCATCGACCGCGGGGATTTCGGCTGGCGTGAGCTGGTACATAAATACAAGCCGGGTGTGGGCGAATAATGAAGCTGGATATTCTTGTATTCGGGGCACATGCCGATGACGCCGAAATCGGCATGGCGGGAACGATCGCCAAGCATACGGCTGCAGGGCTCAAGGTTGGCTTATGCGACCTGACGGCTGCGGAAATGTCATCAAACGGCACCGTGGAGCGCCGTAAACAGGAGGCGCAGCAGGCAGCTGATGTGCTGGGTGCTGCTGTGCGCACTAATCTGGGACTGCCGGACCGCGGCCTTTATATGACAGAAGAGCATCTGGCGGCAGTAACTGCGGAAATCCGCCGTTTTGCTCCCGCTGTCGTTTTTGCGCCGTATTGGGAGGACAGGCATCCCGATCATATCGCCTGCAGCAAGCTGGTGGAAGAGGCTGTATTTAACGCCAAGCTGCGGAAATATATGCCGGACAAGCCTGCGGTGCCTGCGCCGCTGCTTTATTTTTATTTCATCAATGATCTGGGCCGTACCGATCTTATTGTGGATGTAACGGAGCAATACGCTGTGAAGGAGCAGGCGCTGTCCTGCTACCGTTCCCAGTTCGAAAAGGCTCCGGGTGAGGATGTCGTGTCCACTCCGCTTAATGAGGGGTATATTGAACGCGTCCGCTCGCGGGATATGCTGCTGGGCCAGCGCAGGCTCATCCCCTTTGCCGAAGGCTTTGCCACGAGGGTTCCCCATGCCGTTGACCTGTTCCTTAGCGGGGGCAGAGCAGAATAGCTTTATTTTGTTGTGTGATGCAACTATAATAAATCCATGACATTACTTAAAGTAAGAGATAAGTCTACGAAGGAGACGGAGCTATGAACCGGCTAAAAATAGGCATCACCTGTTATCCGTCTCTCGGCGGCTCGGGCGTAGTGGCGACTGAACTGGGCAAGCTTCTGGCAGAAAAGGGCCATGAAGTCCATTTTATAACACACAGTATCCCGTTCCGGCTTGGAACGTTTCAGAAGAATATATTTTATCATGAGGTTGAGGTTAACGATTATTATGTATTCCGTTACCCTCCTTATGATCTCGCACTGGCGACCAAAATGGCCCAGGTAGCCAAAATGCAGGGGCTGGATCTGCTGCATGTACATTATGCGGTACCCCATGCCGTCTGCGCATTCCTGG
This sequence comes from Paenibacillus sp. FSL R7-0273, assembly GCF_000758625.1. Taxonomy (NCBI): domain Bacteria; kingdom Bacillati; phylum Bacillota; class Bacilli; order Caryophanales; family Paenibacillaceae; genus Paenibacillus; species Paenibacillus sp. FSL R7-0273. Next base: position 4,745,769 of record NZ_CP009283.1, on the reverse strand, counting down.
CAAAGCAGATGCTCGGCAATGATATGAAGGTTGTAACCACTCTGCACGGTACGGATATCACGGTGCTGGGCCAGGATGAATCGCTGAAGGATCTGATCCGGCTGGGTATCAATGAGAGCGACGCGGTTACGGCGGTTTCGCTCGATCTGATTAATGAAACCCGGCGGGTACTGGATATTACACGCGACATTGACCTGACCTATAACTTTGTCGACAAGCGGGTGTACTATCCGCGCGATGTAACCGATCTGCGGGGCGATTATGCCAATCCGGATGAGAAAATTCTGATGCATATCAGTAATTTCCGGCCGGTTAAGCGGGTAAGCGATGTAGTGGATGTGTTTGCAAAAGTGAGCCGTGAGCTTCCGGCCAAGCTGCTGCTTGTAGGGGAAGGTCCGGAGCTGCCGAAAATTCAGGCGAAGATCAACGAGATGGGCCTGGAGCACAAGGTCCGCTTTCTTGGCAAGCAGGATGAAATCGCCCAGGTCATCTCGCTGGCCGACCTGCTGCTGCTCCCTTCGGAGAAGGAGAGCTTCGGGCTGGTGGCACTGGAGGCAATGGCCTGCGGCGTACCGACCATCGGTTCACAGGCCGGAGGTATTCCGGAGCTGGTCCAGCACGGAAAGACCGGCTTCCTGGCACCTATCGGCGATACATCGGCCATGGCTAAGTATGCAATAAAGCTTTTGTCGGATGAGGCAATGGCGGAGCAGTTCCGGACGGCCTGTCTGGCGCGGTCCTGCAACGACTTCAGCCGTGACAGCATCACGAACCAATATGAAGATATTTATTACCGTGTGCTTGGGCGCAAGGTACTCGGAATGGATACAATCCGGGGGTAAGGAGTACAGGATGAAATGGACAATGGCGCCGGAAGGCATGGCGGAGGCGGCCGGCAAGGTGATTACCGGCCTGCTGGAGAGCGGCCGGGAAGCCTATTTTGTCGGCGGCTGTATCCGTGATGAGCTGCTTGGCCGTCCGGTGCATGATATAGACCTGACTACCTCGGCGCTGCCTGAGGAGGTAATGGCCGTATTTCCGCGCTGTGTCCCGACGGGACTGGCGCATGGAACGGTTACCGTGCTTCAGGACGGCTTCAGCTTTGAGGTGACCACCTACCGTACAGAAAGCGGCTATGCGGATCACCGGCGTCCGGAGCATGTAGCTTTTGTAAGCGATGTTAAAGAGGATCTGCGGCGGCGGGACTTCACGATTAATGCCATCTGCTGCGGACTTGACGGGGAGCTGGTTGATCCGTTTCTGGGTGCTCAGGATTTAGACGCCCGTCTGGTCCGCTGCGTAGGCAGCGCGGAGGAGCGCTTCGACGAGGACGCCCTGCGCATGCTGCGCTGTGTGCGGTTCGCGTCGGTGCTGGATTTTGCCATCGCCAAGAATACGTGGCGGGGGCTGCTGCGCCAGCGGGACAAGCTGGCGCATATCGCCGTCGAGCGCGTGCGCGCCGAGACTGCGAAGATTGTCGAGGGGCCGCACCCTGTGCGCGGCCTTGGCCTGCTTGCGCGCAGCGGCCTGCTGGCGCGCGGCAAAGCCCCGTTCCCCTGGACCGGCGAAGACCTGGCGGCTGCCGCCGCCATGCTGGCCGGGATCGGGGAACTGGAGAGCGCCCGCCTGCGGTGGGCGCTCCTCCTCCATGCCCTGGGGCAGTCGGCCGAAGCGGCCGACAAGCTCCTGCGGGCATGGACGTTCCCGGGGGCGGCGCGCAGCAGCACCGCCGCCGTGCTCCGCGTCCGCGAGGCGTGGGACGCGGCTCTGGCCTCAGCAGCGCCGGATGCTCCCGGCGCTGCTGAGCATTTGCGGCGGCGCTGGATAGCCGCCGTGCTGACCTTCGGCGCGGAAGCCGCCGAAGGGTGGGCGACGCTGCTTGCGGAGCCGCCTGCACAGCGCTCCCATGCAGGCCAGGCCGCCTTGCACGCTACCAGCGGCGCAGCCCCGTCGATCCGGTACATCCCGCCGGCGACCCTGCGGTCATGGACCGCGGAGATGCCGGTCCGCACGCTTGCCGAGCTGGCAGTTTCCGGCAAGGAGCTGGCCGGCCTGCTTGGAAAGGCTCCGGGGCCTTGGCTTGGTGCGCTGCTGAATAAGCTGCTGCTGGCTGTAGCGGCAGGAGACTGCCCGAATAATCAACAAGTGCTGCTTCAGGAAGCAAGAAGGATGGATGCAGATGAACGATGACAGAAAGCCTGCACACGGCCTCACGGCCCGGGATAGCTTCGTTCCCGGCTGGCAGGACCGCCTGCAGCTGCTTGATTCGGTGACTTCGACTCAGGAGGAAGCCAAAAAGCTGGCCGAGGCAGGTGCCCCCGAGGGAACAGCCGTCCGTGCCGAGGAGCAGACCGGCGGCCGGGGACGTATGGGCCGGAAGTGGCATTCGCCAAAGGGCAAGGGAATCTGGATGAGCATTGTGCTCCGTCCGGATCTGCCTCTGTCCCTGACGCCCCAGCTTACACTGCTCACCGGGGTTGCCGTCTGTACGGCAATCCGTGAGGTGACCGGTGTGCCGGCCGGAATTAAATGGCCGAATGATCTGCTGGCCGGCGGCCGCAAAATCTGCGGCATCCTGCTGGAATCCTCCCTCCGGGAAGGCGGGTTGCATTATGCCATCGCCGGAATCGGGATTTCCGCCAACCTGACCCCTGAGGACTACCCGGATGATCTCCAGGGGGTCGGCACTTCCCTGCTGATTGAAGGCGGAGGTATTCCGGTTGACCGTGAACAGCTGACTAGGGCTGTGCTGGCTGAGCTGGAATATTTATATGGCCTCTATTTAGAGCAGGGCTTTGGGCCGGTGAAGGAGCTCTGGGAAGACATGTCGGTGACACTCGGACGCCAGATAAGCTTAAATGCATCCCAGGGCCGCTCTGGAGGCAGAGCGGTGGGGCTGGACGAGAACGGCGGACTGCTGCTGCAGGATGAGGCTGGAAATATCACCAGCATTCTGTCTGGTGAGATAGAAATGATCTGATATGACAAGGGTTCCATCCCTTGTCATATTTTTTTCGTGTAATTGCCGTCAGGTTTTGGTATACTATGGACAGAGACGGTATCGCTGAACTGCGAACTGTACTCCGGCTAGGCTTCAATAATTGAGTAATTGCTTTTGGATGTACCTTCATAACTGTACAACACGGTTACGTTGGATTCTGCTCTGAGCCGTAAGGACCGAGACAGAAGGGACGATCGCGAGTGACTCTTTTTTGCCCTTCGGACCTATTTAGCCGATTATGCTAAAGGGTTTTTTTGTTTGCGCGTTTACGCGTATTTTAACTGCGAAAAGGGGAATGGAGAGAGTGGCTGACAAACATGCACTAAACATTGTAAAAATGAAAAAAATGAAAGCGGACGGTGTGCCGCTGAGCATGCTGACCGCTTATGATTATCCTTCGGCACTGCTGGCGGAGGAGGCAGGAATTGACCTGATCCTCGTCGGTGATTCACTTGGAAATGTAGTGCTCGGCTATGATACGACGCTGCCGGTGACGATCGATGATATGGTCTACCATACCCGCTCTGTCGTCCGGGGGGCGCAGAACACTTTTATCGTGGCGGATATGCCGTTCATGACCTATCACGGAAGCGTGGATGAGACGCTGCGCGGTGTGCGCAGATTGATGCAGGAGGGCCGTGCCCATGCTGTGAAGATGGAGGGCGGGCTTGAAATCTGCGATGCCGTGTCTGCGGTTACGAAGGCGGGGGTGCCGGTTCTCGGGCATATCGGACTGACTCCGCAGTCGGTCAATATGATCGGCGGCTACCGGATTCAGGGTAAAGACCCCGAGGATGCACAGCGGCTGATGGATGAGGCGAAGGCGCTTGAAGCGGCCGGCGCGTTCGGCATCGTTCTGGAGCTGGTAACGGAAGAAGTGGCGGAAGCCATTACGAAGGCGCTCAGCATTCCGACAATTGGCATCGGGGCGGGCAGGTACTGCGACGGACAGGTGCTTGTGTTCCATGATCTCGTGCGCTATGCCTCGCCATACCGGGAGAAGCGTTTTGTCAAAACCTATGCCGACGTCGGCGGCATCATCCGTGAGGGAATCAGCAGCTACGTCAAGGAAGTGAAGGAGCGTTCCTTCCCTGCTGAGAACCATGTTTTTAAAGCGGATGAGCAGGTACTGGAATCTTTATACGGCGCTGCCAAAAAAGGAGTGAAGTAAGATGAGAGTAGTCAGAACAGTAGCGCAATTGCGCGAAGCGCTTGATTATATGCGTCAGGGGGGGCATACCCCGATCGGGTTTGTGCCGACTATGGGTTATCTTCATGAAGGACATGCCAGTCTGCTGCGCAAGGCCGGTGAGAAGAGCAATACGGTGGTGATGAGCATTTTTGTCAATCCGCTGCAATTCGGCCCGAATGAAGATTATGCCTCCTATCCGCGTGATGAAGCACGTGATCTGGAGCTTGCCGAACGCGAAGGTGCAGATATTGTTTTTATTCCAAGCGTGGAGGAAATGTATCCGCAGCAGACTCTTACCAGGATCGCTGTCTCCTCACTGACTACAAGACTCTGCGGCGCTTCCCGGCCCGGCCATTTCGACGGTGTAACCACTGTTGTTAACAAGCTGTTTAATATGGTCCAGCCTGATTATGCATTCTTCGGGCTTAAGGATGCCCAGCAGGTGGCAGTGCTTCGCCGGATGGTATCCGACCTCAATATGAATGTAGAAATTATTGCCTGTCCGATCATCCGCGAAAATGACGGGCTGGCGCTCAGCTCACGCAATGTCTATCTGTCAGCAGAAGAACGCAGCCAGGCGCTTGTGCTGTCCCGTTCACTGAAGACTGTGCGCCAGGCAATGGATGAGGGTACAGTGCGTACTGCGGATGAAGCCCGGGCGCTTCTAGTATCTGAAATATCGGCTGCACCGCTAGCCGTGATCGATTATGTTGAAATTCTGACCTTCCCGGATCTGGAGACCTTGGAATCAGGCTCCCTGCTTACTGCCTCCGGCAGTGAAATTATCATTGCGCTGGCAGTCAAATTCGGCAGAACCCGGCTGATTGACAATAATGTATTTATTCCAAAGGAGGCTCCCGCCCTTGTTTAGACATATGATGAAATCCAAAATCCACCGCGCGACAGTGACTGAGGCTAATCTTAACTATGTTGGCAGCATTACGATTGATGAGGATCTGATGGAGGCGGCCGACCTGCTGGAGAACGAGAAGGTGCAGATTGTTGACAACAACAACGGCTCCCGTCTGGAAACGTATGTTATTCCCGGACCGCGCGGCAGCGGCGTCATCTGTCTGAACGGGGCAGCAGCCCGTCTGGTACAGCCCGGAGATACAGTGATTATTATTTCTTATGCCATGTTATCCTCAGAAGAGCTGGCCGGCCACAAGCCGACGGTTGTATTTGTAGATGGTGACAATAAGCCGGTCAAGCTGGCTGACCATGAGATTCACGCAACGATCGCCTGAGGCGGCTGCAGCGGATCATGTAATCAATGGCAGGGATGAACGGCCCCCACTTTGCGAAAAATGAAGGCAGGCAAGCTTAGGCTGATTTCATGTTCAGTAAAGGGGGATGGCCCGATGTTTCAACATTTATTTGCTGAGATGAACAAGATGCTCCAGGAGATTGCCCGCGACTACCCCTCTGCGGAGGGGGAATACCGGAATGATCTGATCCGCAAGTACAACATGCTTCACAGGCTCAGCGACCGAGTAATGGATGAATGGCTGGCCTTTGCCGAGAAGCTGAGTGAGTTCCGGGAGCAGACGGATTGTCAGCTTGAGCCGGAGGAAGAGGCTGCGCCGCAGGAGGCTCCTGAGCTTGCCATGGATTCCTTTGTCCGGGGTCAGGGCTATTACAAGCTGCTGATGTACGGCAAATGCATCCAGCAGTTTCAGGAGGTAATCAGGAGGTATCCGGACAGCCTTGCTGCCCGCCTGTATCTGGCAATGGCTTATTTGCAGGAGGGTGACGGTGAGACGGCCTGGAGTCACCTGAACCATATGCTTACCCTGATCCGGGAGAGCAAGCTCAAGGCAATGATCTATAATGCCCTCGGCTGCATCAGGGCCTCCCAGGAGCGCTTCCTTGAGGCGAGTGAGCTGTTTGGTTTATCTCTGCAGCACGACCCGGCCCTGCCGGAGCCGAATCTCAACCTTGAGGTCTGCCGCAAAAAAGGCGGGAAGCTCCAGTTTGGGGATCAGCTTGTTTCGCTTCTGTAATCATAGCCCATTATTTAGGCGATGCATCCACTTGACAAGCGGCTTGCATCGCCTTTTTACGTAACTTCTGTTATGCTGATATGGAGTCTCAAGTGAAAGGGAATAGAACTTACAATGAAATTTGCCGTGCTTGATTTTGAAACTACGGGAACCCAATCTGTGGGTGAGATCATCCAGGTTGGCCTTGCCATTATAGAAGAAGACCGGTCTGTTTCCCGGGTATATGGGTCCTATGTCAAGCCCGGAACACCGATTCCTCCTTTTATTACAGGCTTGACCGGCATTACCGATGCAGATGTTGCAGATGCGCCGGAGCTGGACGAAATGATGATGGAGCTGGTCCCGCTGCTGGACGATGTTGTGCTTGTAGGGCATAACGTCGCTTTTGATTTTCACTTTTTACAGAATGCCCTGGACCGCTGCGGTTATCTGCCGTTTCAGGGGAGAATTCTCGATACGATTGATTTTCTCAAAATATGCTTTCCATCGCTGTCCACGTACCAGCTCGGTGCTGTCAGCGGACATTTTGGACTGACGCATGAGCGGCCGCATCAGGCAGACAGTGATGCGCTGGCCACAGCGCTTGTACTGCTTAAATGTCTGGACGAGCTGTACAGCCTGCCGCTGCTGACCATTCAGCGGCTGAATGAGCTGTTCGCTGGTGAAGACAGCGATCTGGCCTGGTATTTCGACGGACTGCTGCGTGAACGGGAGATGGAGACCTTCCAGCCCGAGGGCGAGCTGACCTTTCACCGTCAGCTGGCACTGGCCGTCGGCGACTGGAATGAGCTTGCTCCGCCGCGCGAGGAGGGTTCCGGCAATCCTTTGGAGAATGTATCCTTTGAGGATTACATGGCCGAGGTAACGACCAGGCTGAAGGATACCTTACCCCAGTATGAAGCACGGGAAGCACAGGAGATTATGATTGGCGAAGTAAAGACAGCCCTTCAGGAGGAGAAGCATCTGCTGATTGAAGCGGGCACCGGCACCGGCAAATCGCTGGGCTACCTGCTGCCGGCTATTTACCATAGTGTGCGGACAGACCAGAAGGTGATGGTCAGCACCCATACTATCAATCTGCAGGATCAGCTGCGTGAGCGCGACATCCCCCTGCTGACTACTGTGGTTCCCTTTGCATTCAAAGCTGCCGTCTTTAAGGGAAGAGGGCACTATTTGTGTCTGCGCAAGTTTGAACATAAAATAAACAATAAAGACTTTGTAAGCACCAGGGAAGAATCGCTTACGGCAGCTCAGATGCTGGTCTGGCTCACCCAGACGCAGTCCGGCGACGATGAGGAGCTGAACCTCAGCGGCCGGGGCGGCGATTTCTGGGAGAGTGTTGCCAGCGATACGGATTCCTGTCTTGGCAGAGCCTGCCCCTGGTTCCGGAAATGCTACTATCACCGGGCCAAGCATGAAGCGGGCATTGCCGATGTCGTTATCACGAATCACTCCAAGCTGTTTGCTGATGTGAAGGCCGGACATCAGCTGCTGCCCGCGTATGAGCATCTTGTCATAGATGAGGCCCATCATCTGGAGGACGTGGCGGGCAAGCATCTGGGTATGCAGATGAAGTATTTCACGGTAGCCCATACCCTGACACGGCTGTATAAGGACAGCCGGAACGGACAGCTGCCGGCGCTGCGCCAGACCCTGCAGTCTTCAGGAAGCGAACAGGCCTCTGAATGGAGCGGTGTCATTGACCGGATCTATCCTGATCTGCTGACCGTTAAGGAGACATGGGATGTGCTCAGCGATAAGCTGTTCGGACTGCTGCCTGACCGCAGCGATGCGGCTGCCGGTGAAGCCGGACAGCTGGTGTCGCGGCTGCATCCCGGCAAGAAGCCAAGGGACTGGGAAGAGCTGGCGGCCCTGGAGAACACCCTGAATCTCAGCCTTAGTGATATTATCCGCAGAGGCGACAAGATGCTCAGCGAAATGCGCGATACGGACAGCCAGTCCTCCTCGGACAGTCTGGTGACTGACATCGGCGGACTGTTTAAGGACCTGGCCTCCATACGTGAGCAGATCCGCTTCTTCATGGGCCTGAATGACGAGAATATTGTGTACTGGATGGAGGGCAGTAGCAACTACCGCGGTAAATCCCTGCAGCTGTATGCTGTTCCGGTGGATGTCAGCACCCAGCTCAAAGAGCTGTTCTTCGATAAGAAGAAGAGTATAACGCTGACCTCGGCCACCCTGTCTGTAGATAAATCCTTCCAGTTCATGATAGATAATCTCGGCCTGGGAGAGGCTGTAGAGCAGGACAGGCTGATGACCGCACTGCTGCCTTCACCGTTTAATTACCGCGAGCAGGCGCTGCTTGTAATACCTCGGGATTTTCCTAGTGTGAAGGGCAGTGTAGGCGATGCCAGGTTTGTTGACCGGCTTGTGCACTCGCTTGCTGAGGCTGCAGTGGCAACCAAAGGGCGCATGCTGGTGCTGTTCACCTCCTACAAAATGCTGAGGCAGGTCTACGACCCGCTCAAGGAAGCGCTGGCTACTGAAGACATCGCAGTGCTGGGACAAGGAGTGGAGGGGGGCAGCCGCAGCAAGCTGATCCGCCGCTTCCAGGACAGCCCTGCAGCTGTTCTGCTTGGCACGAGCAGCTTCTGGGAGGGTGTGGATATTCCCGGAGATGCGCTGACCTGCCTGGCGATAGTCAGGCTGCCGTTCCAGCCGCCGAACCATCCGCTTGCAGAAGCGAAGTCGGAGCTGCTTCAGGCCCAGAAGAAGAATCCGTTCATGAAGCTGTCAGTGCCGCAGGCGGTTATCCGCTTCAAGCAGGGCTTTGGCAGGCTGGTTCGCACCGCCCAGGATCGGGGAATTGTCATTGTATATGATACCAGGGTAATAGAGTCTTATTACGGGAAGTATTTCCTGTATTCGCTGCCGGGTCCCAAGATGGAGCATATGCTGACCGACCAGATGGTTCCGAGAATCGAGGAATGGCTGGAAGGCGGTATTTCATAACCTTTTTACGTCATTATCTAATATTTGTCTAGTGCCGCAACCGCCTCCTGTGAATAGATGAGGGAGATGGTTGCGGATTTCATACACAGCAGAGTTATACTAAAATTTAGGAGGAGAAGACATGAAATCGGACAAAATATCGGAGGCTGTCGTCCGCAGGCTCCCTGTGTACCTGCGTTTCCTGAATGATCTCCAGAAGCGCGAAATTGCAACCGTTTCTTCCCAGGAGCTGGGACAGAAGCTGGATCTTAATCCGGCGCAGATCCGTAAGGATCTCGCTTATTTTGGAGATTTTGGCCGGAAGGGCATCGGCTATGATGTATCCTATCTGATCGAAAAAATCCGTCACATCCTCAAGCTGGACCAGCAGATCAACGTAGCTCTGGTCGGGGCCGGTAACCTGGGCCATGCCCTTTCGAATTACAATGCTTACCTTAAGGATACAATGAAAATTACTGCAGTATTCGACTCCTATGCACCCAAGGTGGGCCAGAAGATCAACTCCCTGACGGTTCAGCCGATGGAGGAGCTTGGACGGACCATCCGTGAGCAGGGAATCCGGATCGGCATCATAACCGTACCGGACAGCGAAGCGCAAAATGTTGCTGATATTCTGGTGGAATCGGGCATTGAGGCCATTCTTAATTTTGCGCCGGTTATTCTGAAGACACCGTCGTCCATCCGCATTCATGCGGCTGACTTTACAACGGATCTGCAGAGCCTTGCCTATTATTTGCATGACGGAAAGGAAGAAGTTAAAGATGAACAGCAATAAAACGATAATCGAGGGCGGGCGGTTTCTGGTACCCGGCTCCATTCAGCCTGTGCTGAGCGGTTATATGATGATAGAGGACGATCTGATCACTTACATAGGGGAAGATAAGCCTGCGGCCGGAGAAGGCGTCCTGACGGTCGATGGCAGCCGTCTGCTGTTCATGCCGGGACTGGTCAACACCCATGGCCATGCGGCGATGTCGCTGCTGCGCGGATATGGTGACGATATGGTGCTTCAGAGCTGGCTGCAGGAAAAGATGTGGCCGATGGAAGCGAAGTTTACTGGCGATGATGTGTACTGGGGAACCGCCTTGTCTGTGCTTGAAATGCTGAAGGGCGGAACTACAACCTTCCTGGACATGTATGATCACATGGACCGGGTGGCAGAGGTTACAGAGCAGTCTGGTATCCGCGGAGTACTTATGCGCGGCGCCATCGGCCTGTGCCCTGAGGATGTGCAGAACCAGAAGCTCGCGGAAGCTGTGGAGTTTGCGCGTAACTGGCACGGCAAAGCGGACGGCAGAATTACAGCCATGCTCTCGCCGCATGCTCCATACACCTGTCCGCCGGACTTCTTCATGAAGTTTGTACAGGCAGCCCATGATCTGGATCTGCCGATGCATACCCATATGTCCGAGACACGTCATGAAGTGGAACAGAATGTAGCAGATTACGGTCTTCGTCCGGTTGCGCATCTGGAAAAGCTGGGTATGTTCACCCGCCCTTCCCTGATTGCCCACGGCGTCCATCTGAATGATGAAGAAATTGAAATTCTGGCCAAATACAATGTCGGAGTATCTCATAATCCGGGCAGTAACCTGAAGCTGGCGAGCGGAGTTGCCCGTGTGCCTGAGCTGCTGAAGGCAGGAGTCAAGGTCTCGCTCGGCACCGACGGGGCAGCCAGCAACAACAATCTGGATATGTTTGAGGAGATGCGGCTGGCGGCACTGATCCATAAAGGGGTCAGCGGTGATCCGACGGCTGTTCCTGCACCGGAAGCGCTGCTGATGGCGACAGAATACGGGGCGGCCTCGATCTACCTGAACAATGTCGGCCGTCTGGCTGCAGGGATGAAGGCGGACTTTATTGCGATTGATATTGACCAGCCGCACCTGCTGCCGCATTCCGACCTGCTCTCACATGCTGTATATTCGGCCAGTGCAAAGGATGTAGAGCATGTCTGGGTTAACGGTAAGCAGGTTGTGAAGCACGGCCAGTGCCTGACGCTGGACGAAGAGGAAATCCGTCGGAAGGCGCAGGAAACCTTTGAAAGCCTGCTCAAGCGGTAATGTATTACGCTGCTACGGGTAATCCGTTGGCGTACAGAGTTTTATAGAGGAAAGGGAGCTGCGCTTTGAGGAAAAGGAAAAAATGGCTTCCGCTGGCGGTCAGTGCGGTACTGCTCCTTTTGTTCGGACTCGGGCAGTTCTATGCCTATATTATGAAGGACCAGTGGGCTGAGCGCAGCGCGGCCAAGGAAGTGGCCAGAGCCCGTGCAGGGCTGACTGAAGTGACCAAGGCCCAGAAGTCTGTCTGGGACGAAAACTCGTCTTATTGGGTGCTTACAGGCACCAATGAGGCCGGAACCAAGCTGATGGTCTGGGTCCGCTTTACACTTGACGGTAAGCCGGCAGGGGGCGACAACGATATTTATGCTGCCGAGCTGGCCAGCGGCACTTCAGAGCAGCAGATGCAGGACAAGCTTGCTGCGGAGCTGCCGGGTGCCAATATCCGGCGGCTTCTGCCCGGCGTATTTAACGGGGAATATGCCTGGCAGGTCTTTTACAAGCAGGATGGCCGGTATTATTACCGTTTCTACCGTTTTGCCGACGCTACGGCAATCGGGGAAGGATACAGCCTGCCTAGCAAATAAGACGGCACAAATGGCAAAAGCAGCGGGTAGACGTAATGGTCTGCCTGCTGCTTTGTTTTGTTAATCAGATATTCGTATATGGCGGGATATGCCTGTTATGATATATAAATAATATAGCAAGCTGCCAAATGTAAAGATTATACGTCTTTATGCCCGGGCGGATTCCAGTGATGCTGGGGAAAGCAGGCTGATTGTACAAAGAAAAGACATGAATGAGCTCATCATTCATGTCTTTTTTGCCGATATGAAAAAGAAGCCAAGCAGGAATATCCAAAAATTAGTACCAAAAATTTTAAATATATTCACAATTTTTTGCGGAATCGTATATACACATATGATATACTAATGCTTGTACTTAAGACATGCCAAAGAGCATGCCGGTCTTATGAAAGAACGCTAGACATGCTATCTTAACTTTTAATATATTGATTGGCTTACATCTGAGAGGAGGACGTTTCTTGAAATTACGTCTTATGCCAGTGCTGTTAACGTCTTTGTTGTCTGCTGCGCTGCTGTTTGGAGGCTGGTACGCCTACCGTCAGTTTGCTGTGCAGGAGCCGCTGCAGAAGATTGTATCATCCTATGAAGGAGTCAATGAATCACATATTAGTATTAACCGCAATGAGGTCACTTTGAAACTCGAGCTTGAGCCGGGAACCAAATTACGTGAGCTTGTACAGTTTGTAAACACCGAAGGCAAATCGGCCATGGGCGGCCGGACACTGAAGCTTGATGTGGACCAGAACTCCAGCGACCTGCTCGATGCTTATTGGGAAAAGGCGATGTTTTCTGTTGCAGAAGCGATGGAAAGCCGCAAGTATACACTGATTCCGGCTAAGCTGGACGGACTCAGAACTCAAAACACCGAGTATAAAGATGTGACAGCTACGACCGAAATTGATGACAATAACGTCTACGTGAGCCTGAGCGACGGTAAACAGAGCAAATTTATTATTTTACCGCGGGTTCCCGGGTCGATGGGAGTGTGGAATAATGCCTAAGTACTGGAAGGAAATTCTCGCCGGCTTTGCTCCGGTGCTGCTGATCTTTATGGCTTTTGTCGGAATTAATATCTTTCCGGTCATCATTGCGGCCGGCATGGTCGCGGCCCTGCTGGTGATTGCCCATCTGCGCGGAGGACTTACTGTTAACGCCGGGGCAGACAAGAAGCGCAAGAAGAACGGTCCGGCCAAGCTTACCTTTGAAGAGATCGGCGGTCAGGATAACGCGAAGCAGGAGCTGCGCGAAGCGCTTGATTTCCTGATCCGGCATGAGGAGATCAGCAAGTTCGGCATCCGCCCGCTTAAAGGGATTCTGCTGACAGGCCCTCCGGGAACAGGGAAGACACTGATGGCAAAGGCTGCGGCACATTATACCAACTCCGTCTTTGTTGCAGCATCAGGCAGTGAATTTGTGGAAATGTATGTAGGTGTCGGGGCCGGACGTATCCGTGATTTGTTCAAGGATGCCCGTACCCGTGCTGTTAAGGAAAATAAGCAGAGCGCCATTATTTTTATTGATGAAATTGATGTTATCGGCGGCAAGCGCGAAGGCGGACAGCAGCGGGAATACGACCAGACCTTGAATCAGCTGCTGACCGAGATGGACGGGATCTATAATAACGATACGCCGCGTATCCTGCTGGTTGCTGCAACGAACCGCAAGGAAATGCTGGATTCAGCACTGCTGCGTCCGGGCCGGTTTGACCGCCATATTCAGGTGGATATGCCCGACAAGAAGGGCCGCAAGTCCATCCTTGATCTCCATGCCAAGAACAAGCCGCTGCATGCTGCAGTCGATCTGGACAAAATTGCCGAGGAAGCTTACGGCTTCTCCGGCGCCCAGCTGGAGAGCGTGATGAACGAAGCGGCGATTTATATGATGCGTGAAAACCTGACCGAGGTGGAGCAGCGCCATTTATCCTCGGCGATCGACAAGGTTATGATGGGCGAGAAGACGGACCGCGAAACCAACCAGGAGGAGAAGCGGCGGGTGGCGATCCACGAGCTGGGCCATGCGATTATGGCGGAGCTGCTGCGCCCGGGAAGCGTAAGCCAGGTGACTCTGACTCCGCGCGGCCAGGCACTTGGTTATGTACGGCATAATCCTCAGACAGAGCAGTATCTGTATACCAAAGACTATCTGGAGGACCAGATTATGATCGCTCTTGGGGGTGCAGCCTCTGAGGAAATGTTTTACGGCGGACGCAGCACCGGCTCGCGCGGTGATTTTGACCAGGCGCTGAATATAGTAGAGACAATGATGAAGTCGGGTCTTACCTCGCTCGGGATTGCCAATCTGCAAATGGTTACCACTGAAGAGCTTATGAAGGAAAACAGTAAAATACTGGACGAGCTTATGCTCCGCACCCGGGAGCTGCTTGAGAATCAGCGTAGTATTTTTGAATACTCCCTCGACATCCTGATGAAGGAAGAAGTCCTCTCCGGAGAGCAATTTCGTTGTCAATTTAGTGACAGTGTAAAATTACCGGCATAAATATTTATGCCGGTTATTTTTTTTTACTTTTCAGACATGCTAAGATATTATTATATGTCGGGCCATATATTTTTTTTCGACAGACAAGGTACAATACAAAAGTATAGATACCTGAAAGGATGGAGACTTTTACATGAAGTTTAAAAAGATCGGTGTCATCGGCGGTGGCACAATGGGACAGGGGATTGCCGAAATGCTGGCAGCCAAAGGTCTTGATGTATTACTGGTGGAGAAAAACGCAGAAAGACTGGACTACTCCTATGAAATGATCGAGACAAATCTCGACAAGCAATTGGAGAAATGGGCAATTACACAGGCTGAGAAGAAGCTGATTCTGAGCCGTATCCAGAAAGTTACACATTTTGCCGAGCTCAGCTCCTGCGACATGGTGATTGAAACCATTACTGAAGATCTGGAAGATAAACAAAAAGTGTTTAACCAGCTTGACCAGGTATGTCCAAGCCACATTATTCTGGCCAGCAACACTTCTACCCTCAGCTTGACTGAGCTTGCCAGCTCTACAATGTATCCGGAACGCGTTATCGGCATGCATTTCATACATCCTGTCGGCAAGGTAGATCTTGTTGAAATTGTGCGCGGTCTGAAAACCTCTGACAGCACCTTTGAAGATACCAAAACCTTTGTTGATGAAATCGTTGAGAAGAAGGGCGTAATGATTTATGAATCCCCGGGATTTGTAACTTCACGCCTAATTTGCCTGTTCATTAACGAGGCTATGCATGTTCTGCAGGAGGGTGTTGCTTCTCCTGAGGATATCGATGACGCAATGCGTATCGGCTACCAGTTCCAGCACGGGCCGCTTGAGATGGCTGACCGCTTCGGTCTGGACTCCGTACTTGCCGCACTTGAGAACATGTTCCGGGAATACGGCGAGCTGAAATACCGCCCGTCCACCATTCTCAGAAAAATGGTGCGTGCAGGACAACTGGGTGCAAAATCCGGCGAAGGCTTCTTCAAGTATGACAAGGATGGTGACCGTATATGAACGTTTTAGTAATCAACTCCGGAAGTTCCTCTTTGAAATATCAGCTGTACAATATGACTGATGAATCTGTGCTGGCCAAAGGGCTGGTAGAGCGCATCGGGATGGATTCCTCCATTCTGACCCACAAGCCGACCGGCAAGCAGGAAGTAACCGAGGTCAGCGAAATTCTGGAGCACAACACGGCTATCCGCAAGGTGCTTGCCTGCCTGACTGACAGCGAGCATGGTGTAATCAGCTCTATTGAAGAAATCAATGCTGTAGGACACCGTGTAGTACACGGGGGCGAATATTTCAAGGAATCCTCTTTGGTTAGCGGCGATGCTAAATCGAAGATCCGTCAATTGTTCGACCTTGCTCCGCTGCACAACCCTGCTGCAGTAATGGGGATTACAGCAACAGAAATCAATATGCCGGGTGTTCCGCAGGCTGTTATTTTTGACACTGCGTTCCACCAGACTATGCCTGAAAAAGCTTATATGTACGCCATTCCTAGAGTGCTGTACAACAAATACAAGGTTCGCCGCTACGGCGCGCACGGTACCTCCCATGACTTCGTAAGCAAAGCTGCTGCCGAGTATCTGGACCGTCCGCTGGAAGACCTGAAGATCATTACCTGCCACATCGGTAACGGTGCCAGCGTAACTGCGGTTCAGGGCGGAGTATCCGTTGACACTTCAATGGGGATGACCCCGCTGGAAGGTCTGATGATGGGTACACGCAGCGGTGACCTCGATCCGGCTATCGTTCCTTATGTTATGAACAAGGAAGAGCTGTCTGTCGGCGAAGTAAACTCCATGCTGAACAAGCACAGCGGCCTGCTGGCTATTTCCGGCGTGAGCAGCGACATGCGTGACATTATTGACGGTGCAGAGAAGGGCGAAGCGAATTCCACGCTTGCTTTTGAAATGTACGAATACCGTCTGCGTAAATACATCGGTTCCTATGCAGCAGCTATGAACGGTGTGGATATTATCGTCTTCACAGCAGGTGTCGGCGAGAATGCCTCACTGCTGCGTGAACGGGTACTGAACAATCTGACGTTCCTGGGCATCGAGCTGGATGCTGAGGCTAACAAAGTACGTTCCGGCGATCCGCGCCGCATCTCCACAGCTGATTCCAAGGTGCAGGTGCTGGTGGTTCCGACAAACGAAGAGCTTGTCATTGCCCGCGATACCTATCGCCTGGTGCAAGGAATTAACGGCTAAATTAGAGGAGAGATCTTAGGCATGGCTAACAAAAGTGTGATCAAGAATGTGAATGAACATGTCGGAGAGAGTGTTGTCATTGGCTGTTGGGTGAACAACAAACGCTCCAGCGGTAAAATTCAATTCCTGCAGCTTCGGGATGGTACAGGCTATATCCAGGGTGTTGTGGTGAAATCAGAAGTGCCTGAGCAGGTCTGGGAGGATGCCAAGAGCCTCACCCAGGAAAGCTCGCTGTATGTAACAGGCATTATCCGCGAGGAGCCGCGCAGCCAGTCCGGATATGAAATGACGGTTACCGGAATTGAAGTGCTGCATCTCACTGAGAATTATCCGATTACCCCTAAGGAGCATGGCGTTGACTTCCTGATGGATCATCGTCATCTCTGGCTTCGCTCCTCGAAGCAGCGTGCGGTACTCGTTATCCGTGCGGAGATTATCCGTGCGATTCAGCAGTTCTTTAACGAAAATGACTTTACCAAGGTGGATCCGCCGATCCTGACTCCAACCTCGGCTGAAGGAACCACCAACCTGTTCCATACGAAGTATTTCGATGAGGATGCCTACCTTACACAAAGCGGCCAGCTGTATATGGAAGCTGCAGCTATGGCACTTGGCAAGGTGTATTCCTTCGGTCCAACCTTCCGTGCAGAGAAATCCAAGACCCGCCGCCATCTGATTGAGTTCTGGATGATCGAGCCGGAAATGGCTTTTACTGATCATGAAGAGAGCCTTGTAGTACAGGAGAATTTCATCAGCTTTATCGTGCAATCCGTCCTGACGAACTGCCGCGCCGAGCTTGAGGCGGTGGGCCGCGATATCTCCAAGCTGGAGAATATTAAAGCACCGTTCCCGCGGATCACTTATGATGATGCGATCAAGTTCCTGAACGATAACGGCCATGAAATTGCCTGGGGTGATGACTTCGGTGCACCGCATGAGACAGCGATTGCTGAAGCCAACGACAAGCCGGTGTTCATTACGCATTACCCGGCGTCCTTCAAGGCGTTCTATATGAAGCCGCATCCTGAGCGTCCTGAGGTAGTACTCTGCGCAGATATGATCGCGCCTGAAGGCTACGGGGAGATTATCGGCGGTTCGCAGCGTATCGACGATCCTGCATTACTGGAGCAGCGCTTCAAGGAGCACAATCTTTCTATGGATACTTACAAATGGTATATGGACCTGCGCACCTACGGCTCCGTGCCTCACTCCGGCTTCGGTCTGGGACTTGAGCGTACTGTAGCCTGGATTTGCGGTCTGGATCATGTACGTGAAACCATTCCGTTCCCGCGTACACTGTACCGTCTGTACCCGTAAATAAAGTGAAAGGGGCAGAAGCATGGACGGCAAAGGATGGAATACCTGGGGTGAGGGCGCAGCTTTTGGCCTTCAGCACGGGATGGCCGTCATTCCTTATGCACTCTTAAAATATTACCGGAAGCTGAATCTCAGCGGCGAAGAAGCCATGCTGCTCATCCACCTGCTGTCTTTCCGGCAGGTGGAGGGCATTGAGTTCCCGTCGCTGGAGGATCTGCAAACTGTGACCGGCCGGAGCATATCCGCAATTGCCGGAGAGCTGCAGAAGCTGATGAAGGAAGGCTTTATCAGCATTGACGGAACAAATGACGAGTTGAGAGATTTTCATTATGAGCAGTACAACTTTACCGGACTGTTCAATAAGCTGGGGGTTGTCCTGGCTGAAGCCGCACAAGAGGCTGCTAGCGGCAAGCCTGCCGGTACTAATCATTCCGGGTATGCTGGATCAAGGATTGGCGTAAACTCAGCTGGAGCTGCGGCTGTAGAGTCTGAGAGCCGCAATCTGTTCAGCATCTTCGAAAAGGAATTCGGCCGTCCCCTGTCCCCGATGGAATGCGAGACGATCTCCGGCTGGGTTGATCAGGACCGGTATCCGGAGGAGCTTATCCTGCTGGCACTGAAAGAATCCGTCTTTGCCGGCAAGGTTCATTTCCGTTATATCGACCGAATCCTGCTGGAGTGGTCACGTAACCGGGTGAAGAACGCCCAGGACGTTAAGAACTATAACCAGAAATTCCGGGGCGGCGGAAGATGATGGTTATTATGCAAAGCCTGCTGGCTTGGGAAACCAAGCTGGCAGGCTTTTTTGTTTTTTGTAAGCACCCGCCACATTTTTTGTAAGCAGTATGCCAGAATTGTGTAGCTCCTCCTACAGAATTGTGTAAGCAGAATGGTGCAAGTACCATCTGTTTTTTTAAAGCGCAGGACAAGTAAGAAAGACAAGCTTGCGGGGAAAAGGGGGAGAAGGTAAAATTTAACTATTGCAGAATGGAACGGATGTTCAGGTTATGCTGACTGCGGCTTACTATTTTTCGTTACTGATATGGAGGGACTAATTATGCGGATAAAAGGTATAGCTATCACATTGGCTGCTGTAGCTGTTGTACTCGGCATTACCGCAATTGTCGCAGTTATAATGGGAGACTCAGAAGACGGTGCGGGGCAGGCTGCCGTAAATTCTGCCGTAGAACAAACTGAACCAATCCGTAATCCGGCAACAACGCCGCCAGCGGAGAGCAATATCGCAACTGGTGAAATAGACACAACTGATGGTCAGAATCTATCCGTTAGGCTGTCGGCTGGAATGGGCACAAACTTTGCAGTTATGAACAAAAAACAAGGTGATGTTCTGGTTATGAAAGTAGAATCAGACGAGGGAAATAAGCTTGAAATCGGCATTTTGTCCGTATCAAGCGATGAAGTGTACAGTGAAGTGATTCCCGGTGGTACAGGGGAAATCACAATTACGGTGCCGGAGGACGGGGATTACCGGGTGTATATCAAAAATCATGCTGCACAAGAGGCTCATTTCCGTCTGATTCTGGATGAAGCGCTCACAGGTCCGCTTGTCTAACTTGACACTAATAGAGGGCCCGCATACAAGAACTCCCCCGCCAGTCATCCTTGAGGATGCTGACGGGGGAGTTGCTGGTTAGGCGGTGGCTAGGATGCTGCTCCTGCCGTTTAGATGTACTTTGTGCAATTAAAACAGCTGTTTTCTAGCATATCCGCCTTTTAAGTGTAGTTTATACAGCTATAATTCCGGAATGGAGTGGTTTAAGCTAAATTAGGCTGTTTTAGTTGTATGGAGTGCAGTTATATGACACAAAAGCGGAAAATCTCTACTTTTAGTTGTACAAAATACACTTATGCTCAAAGAACTGCAACGTCCCGCGGGCGGGCTGATAAATATATGCCGGGTATAAAGTGTTGCGCGGTCTACATCACAGCCGAATGATAATGTTCCGGCAAGATGGACTGTCAAAAGCCTACTGGTTCTTAAACAGCTCTTTTTCCACTGCGGCACCCATCTCGCGGGAGCGTTCGGCACAGCGGTTTACTGCAGAAATAACGGTCTCGAAGAAATCACCCTTTTCGAGCGCTTCAATCGCCGCCTGGGTGGAGCCGTTGGGTGAAGTGACCTTTTTGCGCAGCGCAGCCGGGTCCTCGCCGGTCTGCTGTACCATGCGGGCAGCTCCGAGTACGCTCTGCACAGTCAGCTCCGAGCTCTGCTCAGGTGTCAGGCCGCCGCGGATGCCTGCAGCCGTCATTGCTTCCATCATGTAATAGATGTAAGCAGGCCCGCTGCCGGAGATTCCGGTGAGAATTTCCATCCGTTCTTCCTCAATAACGGACGTGATGCCCACTGATTCAAATATATTCAGCCCCAGACGGCGGCCGGCCTCATCGACCTCCTTGGAGAAGGCGATGCCGGTTGCACCAAGCCCGATCGTGCTGGAGGTGTTCGGCATGGTGCGTACAACCGGCTGTTGTGTGCCGAGCAGCCCCTGAATCGTGCGGATTGTAATTCCGGCAATCACAGAGACGATAATCTGTCCCGGGGACAGCAGCGGGGCAAGGCCGCGCAGTGCTTCAGCAGCATCCTTCGGTTTCATTGCCAGGACGATGACCTGGGCCTGCTTAAGGATTTCTGTTTTTTGCTGCGGATCGTTGCTGGCCTGTACGCCGTAACGGCTGCGCAGCTCGGCGAGCCGCTCGCTGCTGCTGCGGTTGAGCATAGTGATGCTGTCTGATGCAATAACGCTGCGGGCAATCATGCCCCGTACGATGGCCTCAGCCATCGAGCCTGCACCGTAAAAGACAATGCGCTCCTTAATAAGCGGAGCAGAAGGTTGCTGACACATGTATGAGTCCCCCTAAAAGTTTTGTGAGCTTAACCTCACTGAATGATCTGCGTACAAAACTCACTTCGTAAGCATAGACCTAAGTTTTGTGAGCTTAACCTCACTGAAGGTTATCCCCGGATTTGGCCGGTCCCGTAAATTTTGTATTTGCAGGAAGTAAGCGCAGGCAGGCCCATCGGTCCGCGCGCATGCAGCTTTTGGGTGCTGATGCCGATCTCGGCGCCAAAGCCGAATTCAAAGCCGTCAGTGAACCGGGTTGAGGCGTTATGGTATACAGCTGCGGCATCCACCTCCTGCATGAACCGGACAGCGTGCTCTGCATTTTCGGTAACAATACATTCTGAATGCTTGGTGCTGTACTCCGCAATGTGACCCAATGCTTCATCCAGTCCGCTGACAATCCGGATGTTAAGAATATAGTCATTATATTCGGTTGCGTAATCCGCTGCAGTGACCGGTACCGCCCATGGAACTAGAGCTAACGTTTCCTGACAGCCGCGCAGCTCAACCTTCGCCTTGCGGAAGGCTTCAGCAAGCGCAGGCAGATGCTCAGCGGCGTATTCACGGTGAATGAGCAGAGTTTCCATAGAGTTGCAGACGGACGGACGCTGGGCTTTGGCATTGAGGCTGATACGCTCGGCCATTTCCGGCTGACATCCAGCATCCAGATAAGTATGGCATATGCCTGCCCCCGTTTCAATTACAGGCACAGTGGCATTCATTACAACATTCTGGATCAGCGAGCTGCCCCCGCGCGGAATGATTACATCCAGCAGGCCGTTAAGCTTGAGCATCTCGTCAACGGAAGAACGGTTCGGATCCTCGATCAGCTGGAGGGCGCCGGGAGGCAGGGACGTTTTCGCCAGAGCAGTATGCAGCACTTCAACAATCCGCCGGTTTGAGGAGAGGGCAGAAGAGCCCCCGCGTAAAACTACGGCATTGCCTGTCTTCAGGCAAAGACCGGCAGCATCTACCGTTACATTCGGGCGGGCTTCATAGATAATGCCTATTACGCCGAGCGGTACACGGATTTTTTCGATCGAAAGGCCGTTCGGACGCTCAAAGGTCTCAAGTGTATCTCCGACCGGATCAGGCAGAACAGCAATTTGCTGCAGGCCTTCTGCAATGGCATCGATCCGGCTGATATCCAGTGCCAGGCGGTCGAGCATAGACTCCGGAGTTCCGGCTTGACGACCGCGCTCCAGATCCTCCGCGTTAGCAGCAATAATGGACTGTGCCTCCTGCCGCAGTGCGTCGGCCATGACAAGCAGCGCCTCATTTTTCTGGCCGGTGGTTAGTCCTGCCAGTACTCCCGTAGTTTCTTTAGCCCGGGATGCCTTGTTTACAACTTCACTCATAACGTTCCCTCCTGGATAGTGGTCTATGTTAAATAATCTTCTCAATTCGGATGACAGCTCTATGAGTCTGCTGTTAGCTCTCTTAACGCAGCGTTATCCATTCATCCCGGTGTATAACCTCAAGCCGATGAACTTCACCGAGCTTTGGAACAATCTCCCGGCTGGGCAAGCCCTGAATACTGCGGAGCTGGGTATCATCATAGTTGACAATGCCCCGGCCCAACAGGGTTGCATCCGGTCCAAGAACCTCAACAACATCCCCCGAGTGGAAGCTGCCTTCAATCCGTCTAACGCCAACCGGCAGCAGGCTATGCCCGCCGTGCAGCAGGGCCTCTACCGCTCCGTCATCCACATACAGGGAGCCGAGCGGTGTTGACATAAATCCTAACCATTGCTTTTTGACCGGCAGGGAGGAAAGGGTAGTATCAAAATAAGTTCCTCTGCCGTCTCCGGCCGCGGCCAGGGCCAGATCGCCTGGTTCGGATGCCCGTCCGATGAACACCGGCACGCCTCCCCGGGTGGCGATTTTGGCAGCGTCAATTTTGGAGCGCATTCCGCCTGTGCCGACACTGGAGCCGGCTCCGCCCGCATAAGCATAGATTTCAGGTGTGATCTCCTGCACCCGGCTGAAGCGGATTGCATCAGGGGTCTTGCGCGGATCTCCGCTGTACAGTCCGTCCATGTCGGTGAGCAGCAGCAGGTGCGAGGCCTTGAGCAGATTGGCGACGAGCGCCGACAGGGTATCATTATCCCCGAATTTGAGCTCATCCACTGATACGGTGTCATTTTCATTAAAAATAGGGATTGCACCCTGTCTGAGCAGTTCCTCTACCGTCATCATGGCATTGTTCATCGCCCGGCGGCTGCAGAAATCTGTGCGGGTCAGCAGGATCTGTGCGGTCGGCAGACCATGCTGTGCAAAAGCCTCCTGGTATGCCTGCATCAGCATCACCTGTCCGACCGCGGCTGCAGCCTGCTTCTCATGCAGCAGCTTCGGCCGGGCTATATACCCAATGCCGCGGAATCCGGCAGCCACTGCCCCGGAGGTTACCAGCAGCACCTCACAGCCGGCCTGCCGCAGTGCGGCAAGCTCGGCGGCAAAGAACGCTACGGCTTCGCGGTTTAAGCCGCCCTCAGGTCCGGTCAGCGAGCTGCTGCCGATTTTGACTACAATACGTGTTGCCACTTTATCTTCACTTCCCCTTTAGAATTGAACATCTGAAAACGACAAAAAGCCCCCATCCTAAGACTTGCGCAAAGGACGAAAGCATGGTTAACTTCCGCGGTACCACCTTCATTGATGAGGGATCATCCGACTTCATTCTCGTAACGGGAGTATCCGTCCTGCAGGGGCAGGCCGCTCGGGGGTAGGCTTCAGAAATATCAACCGCGGTAAATTCTCTCAGCCTTCCGGAATTTACTCTCTGCTCACGGCTATAGCATTTCTTACTGGTCCCGTCTGCACGTTTCACTATTTGACAATTAGAATACCATGGCGGTGTGCGGTTTGCAAAGGGAGTTGTCAGGAATATTTTTATGCGTTGCAGCATTAGCGGAATATGATGTTTATCCCCGGGGGGATCGGGTAAAGTATTTATAATCTGTTACCAGGAGGTGCATCCACTTGAGTAAAGACAACAAATCCGCGCAGGAGCAGAGCGAAAATGCCAAAGAGGCGGCGGAATTTCAGAATCAGGCTATCCGGGATTTTGTGGAGGAACGCGCAGCTGACGTTAGAACCAAGGGACCGGTTGATGAGAGCACAGCCCGAATGCCGGATAACCAGAACAGGATGATTACTCAGCATAACCGGCAGATGTAGTGATGATGCAGGTGGAGCTTATACAATAATACCCGGATGATATGAGTTTGCCAAAAGAATATAAAGAGCACAAAAGGCTGCCGGACTTCCGCTGATAAGCGAAGGTCCGGCAGCCTTTCTTTGTGTCGGGCTTTGTTGAACGAACAGTTTTACGCTTCCGCCAGTCCGGCAACGGTGTTCTTGAACGTTTCAATAAACACCTCTGCAGCCTTGGATAAATAGCGGCCCCTGCGGTAGGCGATGACCAGCGTACGGCTCGGCACCGGCTCAGCCAAGGGCAGGTAGACGGGAACAAATTCACTGCGCGGTGCACGGGCGATGAAATGCGGCACCAGGGTAACGCCCATCCCGGTAGCAACCAGTGACTGAATTGTCTCCATATTGTTGCTCTGAAAGACGACCCGCGGCTCAAAGCCGGCTTTGCGGCAGAGCTCCATAGTCATTTTGCGGAAGCCCTGGCCTTCCTTGAGCACGATGAACGGCTCGTCCTTCAGCTCCTCAAGCGAGGTCCGTATCCCTTCCTTTTTGCGCAGGGCCAGCGGATGGTCCGGAGGAACAGCCAGATCGATCCGTTCCTCCCCGAGCACCTCATACGCCAGGGTCGGAATCTCCAGCGGAAGTGATAGCAGGCTTAAGTCTGTCTGGCCGCTGGCGGTCAGCTTTTCAAGATTCATTGAAGAATCCTCAAGCAATGAAATCTCAACCTCTGCATAGTTCTGTTTGAATACAGGCAGCACGTGGGGCAGAAGATGCGCGCCGGTAATCGGCATGCTGCCCACAACGACACGTCCGGTTCGCAGCTGTGAAATATCCGACATTTCCTGGCGCAGCAGCTCAACCGCACCCAGAATCACTTCTGCCTGCTCTACGAACCGTTCTCCGGCATGCGTAAGCTCTACGGAGCTGGTATTGCGCTGAAACAGCATTACGCCAAGCTCCTTCTCCAGCTTGGACAGCTGCTGGCTGAGCGAGGGCTGGGCCACGTGCAATTTCTCGGCAGCCCGCGAGAAGTTGCGTTCTGCCGCTATTTGCAGCGCGTATTGCAATTGTCTTAATTCCATAATGTACCCCTTGTATACTTATAATACTTATAAGTATAGCCTATAAGTGGTCTTTTTAATATAGAGAACCCCGTAGGGTCCTCTTATTTCATTTCGGCAAGTGCCTTATCCATCTGCGCTTCGTTCGCTTTGACAGAGTCACCGTCAACAGCATCAGCACCGCGGTAGGTATTCTTGGTATTTTGGTAGAAATCAAAAGCGAATTCCTTAATCGGCTCCCCGTCCGTATGCTTGCCCTCAACAACAACAGCCTTGAAGAGATTGGTCAGCATGTACTCCGCGTCCTCGATATGGGCCAGATAATTCCCGGCATTGTACTCTTCAACCACTTGCGATTCAAAGTCCGTCAGTTCTTCAGGAGAAGGAGAGTAGGACTTGGCCAAAACTTCCACAGCGTCAGCCTTTTGAGCAGGCTCTGTATCAGACTGGGCGATTTGCTTGATTGCAGATTCCCAGCTGACGGAGGGATTCCCGGCCGCCGGTTCTGCAGCAGAAGTGCCTGCAGGTGCCGTTTGCTGTGCTTGCTGCGTGGCAGCAGGATCTGCCTGGCCATCCGGCTGATTCCTTGCGGCAATCTGCCCGATGATACTGCCCAGCACAACTACAGCTACCCAGAACAGCCAGCTTTTATAAAATGGTTTCTTCATAAGTCTTCCTCCTGATCTGTCTAATAATAGGGTCTAACTGATTCTATCAGACTTGAGAGTGAATACAAAAACAGCCTCTAACCAGCTTAACCAGCCTAAGCTGCTTATAAGCACTGGCTATTAGTTTTATAGAAATCATATCTTGGAATTATAAACACGGCGGTGTTATATTTAGAGCATTCAAGAGAGACTCCACACTCTCTTCCAATGAACGATTCTACTAATGAGGTGAAATCATGAGCAACAAGACAATGTTTGAGAAAATCTGGGACAATCACGTTATTCATTCTGAGGAAGGCAAGCCAAGCATCATTTATATCGATCTGCATCTGGTGCACGAGGTTACTTCCCCGCAGGCTTTTGAAGGCCTCCGCCTGAGCGGCCGCAAGGTCCGCCGTCCGGAGCTTACCTTTGCAACGATGGACCACAACGTTCCGACGAAGGACCGTTTCAATATTAAGGACCCGATCTCCAAGCAGCAGATTGACACGCTGTCACAGAACTGCCGCGATTTCGGCGTCAGACTGTTTGACCTGAATGATATTGACCAGGGCGTCGTACACGTTATGGGGCCGGAAATCGGTCTGACCCACCCGGGTAAAACAATTGTCTGCGGAGACAGCCATACCTCGACACACGGCGCTTTCGGCGCTCTGGCCTTCGGTATCGGTACAAGTGAAGTTGAGCATGTGCTCGCTACCCAGTGTCTGCAGCAGTCCAAGGCCAAAACGATGGAAGTCCGCTTTACCGGCAGCCGCAATCCCGGCGTTACTGCGAAGGATATGATTCTCGGCGTTATTGCCAAATACGGCACTGATTTTGCAACCGGATATGTTATCGAGTACACCGGTGAAGCGATCCGTGAGCTGTCGATGGAAGAACGCATGACCGTCTGCAATATGTCGATTGAAGGCGGAGCGAGAGCAGGATTGATTGCTCCGGATGATACAACCTTTGAATATCTGCGCGGACGTGAATATGTACCCCAAGGTGAAGCTTTTGACTCTGCCGTTGCTGCATGGAGAGCACTGGTGAGTGATGAAGGTGCGCAATATGATACAGTTGTTGAGTTTGATGTAGAAACACTGATCCCGCAGGTAACCTGGGGCACAAGCCCGGGTATGGGTACGGACATCAGCTCCAGCGTGCCTAATCCGGCGGATTTCACTACCGAAAATGAACGCAAGGCTGCTGAAAAGGCGCTTGAATATATGGATCTGGCACCCGGCACCCCGATGTCCGAAATCGGCATTGACTATGTCTTTATCGGCTCCTGCACCAACGGCCGGATCGAGGATCTGCGGGCTGCTGCACAGGTAGCCAAAGGCCACAAGGTATCTGACAAAGTTACTGCAATTGTAGTTCCAGGCTCCGGACGCGTCAAAATGCAGGCGGAGAAGGAAGGTCTCGACAAGGTGTTTACCGAAGCGGGCTTTGAATGGCGTGAAGCAGGCTGCAGTATGTGCCTGGCGATGAACCCTGACGTTCTCCAGCCCGGACAGCGCTGTGCCTCAACCTCCAACCGTAACTTTGAAGGCCGCCAGGGACGCGGAGGACGTACGCACCTTGTATCCCCGGCAATGGCCGCTGCCGCTGCCATCAAAGGCCGGTTTACTGATGTACGTGACTGGAACTACAAGACGGAAGCCGTCAACGCATAGAAACTTTGAGAGAGAGCGGGAGGAAATAACAATATGGAAGCTTTCAAAAAAATAAACGGAATCGTTGCCCCGGTTGACCGGGTAAATGTAGATACGGATGCTATTATTCCAAAGCAGTTCCTGAAGCGGATTGAACGGACCGGCTTCGGCCAGTTCCTCTTCTACGAATGGCGTTTTGATGAAGAAGGCAACGACAATCCTGCCTTTGAAATGAATAAGCCGCGTTATGAGGGAGCCTCCGTGCTGATCTCCCGTGCCAACTTCGGCTGCGGCTCCTCCCGGGAGCATGCGCCATGGGCGATTATGGATTACGGCTTCAGAGTGGTTATTGCACCGTCTTATGCCGACATTTTCTATAATAACTGCTTCAAGAACGGCATTCTGCCGATTAAGCTGTCGGAAGCCCAGGTGGATGAGCTCTTTAACCGCACAGCAGAGCACGAAGGCTATAAGCTGAATGTGGATCTGGAAGCTAACACGCTGAGCGATGATTACGGGCTGAGCATCAGCTTCGAGCTGGATGAGCACCGCCGCCAGTTCCTGCTGCAGGGTCTGGACGATATCGGTCTTACCCTCAAGCATGCAGATGAGATTGCAGCCTATGAAGAGCGTCATGCTGCGAAGCTGTTCGCCAGATAAAGACAAGAGTAACCTTAAACTTTACAAATTTTACACAAAACTTCTATTTCCGTGTACCGGAGATAGAAGTTTTTTTGCTATAATCGATATATTCATTGCCTTTGCAGGCAACTTTTGGGGATTTCTGTCGTCTAATCATTATCTGTGTTTTTAGTAGTAACTATTATTTGCCAAAAGGGAGAGTAAGGGATGAGAAAAGCCGGACAACGGGTGTTATTACTATTGCTGCTGCCGCTGCTTCTGCTGTCCTTCGCCGGCCGGGAAGCTGCCGCAGCCGGAAGCGGAGCCGGCAGGATCATTATGGACAATCAGGAGCTGTCGCTGCCCCAGGGAATCAGACTTGAAAATGTAAATGGAAGCGTTATGATACCCATCCGGGTCGTCGTAGAGAATCTGGGCTTCGAGGTGCTGTGGGAGCAGACCACGAAGAAGGTGACTGTACAGCAGGACGGAAAGACCGTTCAGCTGGCGGTCGGCAGCAAGACCGCAGAGGCTGACGGCGTAACGCTGATGCTTAATGCGGCCCCCAAGCAGAACGGGGGAACGGTGCTCGTTCCGATCCGCTTCGTCAGCGAGCAATTCGGCCTGAAGGTCGGCTGGGATAACAGCGACAAGACCGTCTATCTGAGCGGCGGACAAGCCGGCGGTACTATGCCGTCCGCAGATCCGCTCCCGGCGGCGACCCCATCCCCGCAGCCTGTGGCAACGGCAACACCTCAGCCAGCAGCAGTACCGTCAGCTACACCTGTCCAGACAGCGGTAACAGGCCAGGATGATGACATTGCTGCAGGTCCGGCCTCAACACCAATTCCCGGCAGTGCCGGGAATGTAGCGGTTACTCCGCAGGTATTGGGAGCCGTGTTCAGCGAGAACCGGCTCATTGTTGCGGCAGCTGGAGGCGCCAAGCCTGCGGTGTCAAGGCTCAGCAGCCCTGACAGAATTATTGTTGATTTTGCAGGTGCATCGTTTGCTTCGGATTTCGTAGGCAGTCTGCCGGGTGTTGCACCAAACGGTACGCCGCAGGGCAAGCTTGAGGTCACCGGGTATCCGCTGGTTACTGAAGTAAGATATGCGCTGTTCAGTACAAGCCCCTCTACCGTCCGGTTTGTGATCCAGACGGTTGGCAACCAGCCTTATCAGCTCAGTACAGACGAGAGTACGGGGCTTGTGACCATTGATCTAAACGCAGTTAATAACGGAAGCGCTCCTGCTGCCGGTACGGGAGGCTCAGGCAAGCCTGTGGTGGTACTGGATGCCGGACACGGCGGCAAGCAGCCGGGGGCTGTCAGTCCAAACGGCAAGCTGGAGAAGGATGTGAACTTTGCCGTTGCCGGCAAAGTAGGTGCACTGCTCGCACAGGACGGTAAAGTAGAGGTTGTATATACACGGACTACTGACCTCACACTTGGACTAGCGGACAGAGTGAAGATTGCCGAGGCAGCCAAGGCTAATCTGTTCATATCCATTCACGGAAATTCTCTTGATGTAACCTATCCTAACCGGGATAAGATTAACGGAAGTGAAACCTATTATTCGCGCACGGAGAGTCTGCCGCTGGCCCAGGTTCTGCATAAGCATCTGGTAGCAGGCACCGGCTTTAAGGATAACGGAGTCCGCAGCAAAAGTCTCCATGTTACCCGTGAGACGAGCATGCCGGCAGTACTGCTGGAGATCGGCTATCTGACTAATCCCGGAAATGAAGCTGCCATGTTCACTGAAACACTGCAAAATAATCTGGCAAATGAGCTTGTTGCCGGAATCTATGAATATCTCGGGCTGTAAAGGGAGCTTTGCTTAGCATTTTGGGAGGAAAAAGGACGTAATCTGGAATTAATTCGCAACTTTTAAGCTGCAGGGGCGTCTAACCAATGTCGAAGGTTGTCAGTGGCATGGTCATCATGAACGCCATTATCTGGCGGAATACTAGATTCTTAGAGGTGAAGGATGAAGAAATTTGCTTTTACGCTGTTGCTGATGCTCTTTGTACTGGTGTTGCCGGAGCATGGACAGGCTGCTGCCGCCAACAACAAGATTTTTCTCGACGGGAAGGAACTGACGGCAGGTCAGAGCGCTCCAGTCGAGAATGTGGGCGGTTCCGTAATGGTGCCGCTGAGAATGATCTCGGAGAACCTCGGCTACAAGGTGGACTGGGATCAGCCCAGCAAGACGGTCACGATTGCACAGCAGCTGACAACGGTCAAGCTGGTTGTAGACCAGACTGCAGCTTCTGTAGACGACAAGACTGTAATTCTCACCAACGCGCCCATCAACCGTAACGGAACCACTCTGGTGCCAATCCGGTTCATCAGTGAGCAGTTCGGGCTGACTGTAAGCTGGGACAACACACAGAAGATTGTAACCCTTATTACCCCGGAAACCGGCGGAAGTAACACCGGCTCTGGGAGTGGGTCCGCTGACGGCGGCTCAACCGTAGTCGTTCCTCCGGCTGAGCCTGCGAAGGACCTGACAATGGTGAACGGAATCAGCTTCAATGAAAACCGGCTGACCATTGCCATGGAGGGAAATGCGGTACCAAAGGTATCCAAGGTGAGCGGACCGGACCGGATTGTGATTGATCTGGAGAATGCGACCTTCTCCGATCTGTTCGGATCCGGGCAGGTGCTTGATCCGAACCTTAACGGCAGCCTTGCAGTAACAGGCTACCCGGATGTTACTGCAGTGCGTTATTCGCTGTACAGTACCAGCCCTTATACAGTGCGCTTTGTGATTGATACGACCAGCTCCAAGAATTATTCTGTTGAGGTTTCAGGCGATACCTCAAGGCTGGTGGTGGTAGATCTGAATGCAGTCACCACGGACAATCCGTCAACCCAGCCGGGCAACAACGGGCGTAAGCTGGTTGTGCTGGACGCCGGTCACGGAGCCAAGGATTCAGGTGCTGTAGGCGTTACCGGCAAATATGAGAAAAATTTCAATCTGGCAATTGTGCTTAAAACGGCTGAGCTGCTCAAAAAGGAAAATAACGTCGATGTTGTACTAACCCGCAGCGATGATACCTTCCTTGAGCTTAAGGACCGTGCGGCGATCGCCAATAACCTGAATGCGGATCTGTTTATCTCCGTGCACGCGAACAGCAGCAGCTCTTCGGCGGCAAGCGGCACAGAAACGTATTACCAGCGGGAGTCCAGCAAGGCGCTTGCCAACGTAATGCAGAAGTATCTTGTGCAGTCCACAGGACTCAGCAACCGTGGCGTGCGGTATGGTAATTTCCACGTCATCCGTGAAACAAAGATGCCGGCAGTTCTTCTTGAAGCAGGCTATCTGAGCAATAAAGGCGATGAGTCAGTGCTCTTTAAGGATGATGTACAGAACAAGATAGCAGAGGGAATTGTCAGCGGAATTAAGGAATATCTCGGATTGAAATAGCAGCTAAGCGGCAGATACGGGCCGCAAAGCCTTGTCCGGCCTGAAGTGGCGGGCAGACAGGCTTTGCTGTCCTGTCTGCCCCTATTCATCTAAAGGGGGTAATGATGTTGAACAAAAAATTAATGTATACAGCCGTTTCGGCTGTACTTCTGATGGTTATTGCCGGCTGCGGAGATAAACCGACTGCAGCACCACCGGCTGCTGAGGCTGCGCCGAGCAGTACTGCAGCTGTAAGCGGAGCTGAAGGAACCCCGGGTAACGGAGCGGACGGTGCAGAGGAAGCCGTTACACCATCAGCTGCACCACAGGCAGATCCAAGTCCTACTCCGTCTGCAACCGCTGAACCGGCTAAGCCGCAGGAGCAGAGCCAGAGCATTGAGGTGTATTTTACCGATCCGCAGCAGCTGGACCTGACCCCTGCGGCCGTTACGATCAGCTTCGGCAATGAGACTGAGAAGTACACAGAAAGCTTCAAGGCGCTGCAAACCAGCAGCAAAGCGGAGCAGGTAACTCTCTGGGGCGGCATTGAGCTCAAATCGCTTGAGTTCAAAGACGGGCAGATTACACTGGATATTCATAAGCCGGATGAAGCTCAGCTGGGCGCCGGCGGCGAAGCAATGGCTATCAGCTCCCTGGCGAAGACCTTCTTCCAGTTCACTGAAGTGAGCTCCATCGAGCTTCTCGTTGACGGTGAGCAGGTGGAGAGCCTGATGGGGCATGTGGATCTGGAGCATCCGATAACCAGAGAGAACAGCGGGCTATAAGGCTTGTAAGCAGGAATGAAGGCAAGAGCTGGCGAATCACTAACTGAATAATATTTGGGAAATAGAGAGGGGAATAACGCATTGTCCGGTCAAAAAAGATCAAAACATACTCTTAGAGCTTATTCTACCCAGGCGGCTTCCGCCGTTCTGGCCGGCGCCATTGCGTTTGGCGGGGCAGGGGCGGCATTTGCCGAAACTGCTGTTACTCCATCGGCTACTTCAACTGCAGCAACGCAAACCGCGGCAGCGGCAAGCGGCATTTTCAGCGATGTGAAGACCGGCTTTTGGGCCGAAAAGCATATCTACAAGCTGGCTTCCCAGGGAATCGTAGTCGGCAACAACGGACTGTTCCGTCCGGGAGACTCTGTTACCCAGCAGGAAGCTGTCCTGATGGCACTGCGCTTCATGAAATTACAGGACAATGTGGACAGTGCAACAGATGTAGTGCTGCCAACCAATTTTGAAGTCAACAATTACTATAAGCCTTACGTAGTGCTGGCATTCCAGTCCGGTCTGCTGGATAAGACAGCTGAAATGGCTGCAGACAACCTGAAGACCTCCTGGGGCGGGCGTAAAGCCTCCCGTGAATGGATCGCCGAGCTGCTGATCCGGGCCTTGGGCAAGAGCTCTCAGGCAGCAGCTGTGTCAGGCGAGCCAACCGGATTCGCTGACGATTCGAAGGTATCCGCGAACAAGCGCGGTTATATTAATGCAGCGGTGGATCTCGGACTGGCCAACGGACTGGACGGTAACCGTTTTGATCCGCAGGGAGCGGTAACCCGCGCGCAGCTGGCGACCTTCTTCAGCCGGGCTGAAGCTCACAGCACAGTGCAGTTCGATAATACAGTATCAGGAACGGTAAGCTCCTTGAAGGACGGTAAGCTTTCGCTTTACAGAGGCGGCTCTAATTCCACATACAATTTGACAGCTGCAACGGCATATTTTACAAGCACCTCGGAATCCAGAATCAGTCTGAATGATATCCAGCCTTATACTAAGGTTACGGTTATCGGTGCGACCTACAACGCGGCATATGTAGAGCTGACTGATCCGGTACAGCAGATTGATACGGTTGAAGGGACCTTTGCCAAAGTGACACCAGGCGTGATCTGGGTAGATTCCCCGTCAGGGTATGATCAATACAGCTATGATGAGAACACGGTCTTTACGGATGTGAATGATGCTGCCATTAATGCTGCAGCGGTTACGGCAGGCAGCAAGATTAAGCTGACCCGTGAAACCTACAGCGGACTGCATAAGGTGGTTAAGCTGCAGGTGACCTCCGGAATTGTCAACAAGACAGCTGCCGGAACAATTCAAAGCATCGACATCGCCGGAAAAAAAATCACCTTCAAAAATGCTGCCGGTTCAGTTGAGAGCTTCAGCTGGGAGGATAACAGCACATTGTTCAGCTCGCAGAACGCTGTATTGCAGCCGGCTGATCTCAGAACCAATTCCGCAGTGAATTATACGGTAAGAAATAACATCCTTACAGCGGTTGAGGTCACTTCAGCTACTGAACGGATTGTACAGGGTTATATTGTAGAGCTTACAGGCACAACGATTGTCTACAAAAAATCTGACGGCACACGCGAAGTCAAGCTGCTTGCCGCATCACCAGCCATTGTTATTCCTAACCTAACGAATCCGGCTGCAGCTGATCTGATTGCCGATGCCGTCGGAGGCGACAATGTCCAGCTTACACTGAACAGCAGCGATCAGGTGACAAAGATTGAAGTGACCAGCCGCCAGATCGAGCAATACAGCGGGGCAACCGTTGTTGCCTATAATAGCAAAACACAGCTGCTCACCTTTACAGACAGCAGCAATAAGGCTCATGTTGTGCAGCTGAATGCCAGCACGAAGCTTGCCTATGAAGGTGTAGCTTCACCTACACTGGCCGGCATTGCCTCAAGATTGACTGAAGGCCGCAAGGTGGATGTTAACTCTGTAGGGGACCGTGCGCTGTCTGTGGAAAGCACAAGCAAATACAGCGGGACCGTGGCTTCGCTGAATGCTACCGCCCGGACACTTGTCTTGAAGCTGACAAACGGCCAGTCGCTGACACTTCCTTATCCTCAGGCTGTAGATTATTTCGGTAAACAAGCTGCCAGTATGGCGGATGTGGCAGTCAACAGTCAGGTTACAGCTGTTCTGTCCGGTAACCAGGATATCATTTCTGTATTGCGTGTCCATACTGCAGCGCAGCTTGAAATTACCAATCTTAACAGCACCACCAACAAGCTGGGGGTAAAATGGGCTGGCGGCACGACTGAGCTGTACACTTTGACTATGCCGATGACCAATGATGCGGGCCAGACGATTACAATCAGCGACCTGAAGGTCGGCGGCTTTATCAATGTTAAATTTGACGGAAGCTCACCAACCTCCATACAGGCGGTTAGGGTAAGCAGCGGTCAGGTAACTGCTGTTGATGCGGCAGCGGCTACACTTACAGTCAAGGATTATAACGGAACCACCCAGACCTTTGCGGCAGGCAGCGGTGTCAGAGTGGTCCGTGACGGTGTTACGACAACTTCGCTGGCTAATGTAACAACTACTGACCGCGTAGAGGTACGTAAGGATGCGGACGGCGTCATTCTGGTCCGTGTGCTGACCCAGCTCAACAAAGTGTTCTCAAGGGTAGATACCGCCACTAACGAGCTGCAGGTCAAACGTTCCAATCTTAATGATCCTTACCGCTATTCACTTGCAGCCAATGCATATATTCATCAAGGTGACACGACTTTATCCGTGCAATCTCTCAAAGAAAATGATAATATTATATTGTATTTTAACAACGATTTTATAGTTGAAATTGTGAAACAATAATGTTATGGTGGATTTCCGTGTGAAACACCGTCTTGACGCAGAGGTAAGACTGACTGCGTCAGGACGTTTTTTTTGAAATATAAGAAGAGGTAGCACGCCCGCATAAGTAACTCCGGGTGTAAACACTCCGTGGAGGGGACGCTATGAAAGCTGCAGAGGTCCGCCACATTCTGGATACTATTGGAGACTTGTTTCCTGATGCACATTGCGAGCTGAACCACAAGAACGCCTTCGAGCTGACGATTGCGGTATTGCTGTCAGCCCAATGTACGGACGCAACAGTAAATAAAGTGACAGTGGACCTGTTTCAAAAGTATCAATCTCCGCTGGATTATGTTTCAGTTCCTCTAGAGGAGCTGGAGAATGATATCCGGCGTATCGGATTGTTCCGTAACAAAGCCAAGCATATTCAGAAGCTCTGCTCGATCCTTATTGAGCAGTACGGCGGAGAAGTGCCGGAGGCGCATGATCAGCTGGTTACTTTGCCTGGCGTAGGGCGCAAGACAGCCAATGTCGTAGTTTCCAATGCCTTTGGAGTTCCGGCCATTGCCGTCGATACTCACGTTGAGCGTGTAGCCAAGCGGCTGGCGCTGGCGGGCTGGGATGATTCCGTGCTTGAGGTGGAGAAGAAGCTGATGAAGGCGGTGCCGCGTGAGGAGTGGACACTTACGCATCACCGGCTGATTTTTTTCGGACGCTATCACTGTAAAGCACAGAATCCGGCATGTCAGATATGTCCGCTGCTCGATGTATGCCGGGAAGGTAAAAAACGTATGAAAACCGCAACAATCAGGAAAACTAAGACTGAGGCGGGAGCAATCAAGAAGTTAGAGATGAAGAAGAGGATGGGATAGAGATGAAGTGCATTTCTGTGTATACCGATAATTTTGAGACTTTTTCCGATATTTTTGACCGCGTAGTTGAAAGTCCGCTTGAAGAGAATGAAGAGCAGGAAGTGGAAGGCATCACGATCAGCCATTCCGGCGATGTTCCTGAGCACTACCTGGAGCGCATGTCCCAGAAGCCTGAGGTTGTCGTTATGAGAGACAAGTCCCGTGGCCTGACTATTCTCCAGCATGGCAAAGTATTCGAAATTCTGCTTCCGGTTCTGGAAACAGCTTAATATTAATTAACATGCAGAGCCGGCCCGTATGGGCCGGTTTTTTTAATATCCGAAAGGGAGGACGCCAATATGGAAGCTGAATCTGTGAATGCATCAAGAATAGAACAGCTTGAATCATTAAAATCAATGCAATCAACCATTCATAAGCTGGAAAGCGCTCTAAGCCAAATGACCGAAAGCGGTGCTAACACAACTCTGGTAAAAAAACGGCTCCTGGCTGTGAACGCCGGTTTAGCTGTCCTTGAAAAGATATGGGAGAACAAGCCTTATCCCTATACCCCTGAAGAATCAGCTGAAGCCCGTAAAGTTCTAGTTGGATTAATCTCTTCTGTTGAAAACAGCTATGCCAGATCCAAAGCCGGCAGTCCGCAAAGGACGCTGCTGGAAAGAAGGCTTCGGGCGTTGAAGCAGGCTGTTCAGGCGACTGATAATCTCTCCGCAACGCAGGCAACAGACCCTGAGTGACGGTATAACTGCACTTTGTACATTTAAAATCAGTGAAAGACCAGACTTTTTCTATATAAGTGTAGTTTGTGCAGCTATATTCGGCCGAAAAGGTAAAATTGCGCTTTTTACGGAGAAATAAGTGTACGAAATACAACTATCCGGTAGTTTTGATGAAAAGCGGGCGGTTTAGTTGTACAGAGTGCAGTTAACGTACGTTTGCTGATCACGTTCAGGAAGAGTGTGCCTTCAGACGCTGGCGGAAGCCGAAATAGACCATGACTGAAGGCACAAGCAGCATGGCACTGAGCATGACGCCTATCAAGGAGATGTTATGTATCAGTACATAGTCCCATAGTTTTGCTGACAAGTGCAGCAAGATGAAGTTTACTGCTGTCAGCATTAGTGCAATAAGAGCTGCTGTACGGCTCTGGCGGACAACTCTGGAATATTTGTCATAAAGGGTCTCGCGGTCGGTATGGATAGGAACGGTGCCCGGTTCTGCCGAGAAAATATGGAGATCCCCGGATGAGCATACATGATTCCAACCGCTGTCTGCGAACAGATCTCTGTATTCATGCTCTTCAGCAGGCTGCAGCATCCGTATATCGAGGCAGTAATCCAGCTTATGCGCCGTTCCTCTGCGGACAATGAACCCGAATGGGGATAAACGGTCCAAAAGCCAGCCTTGTGCAGCCAGTCTGCTTAACTTTTTCATCTCGGCCTCTTCAGCAAAAGCCAACCCCATCGTTAGGACATGCTTCGTCTGCTTGCTGTTATTTTTCATCTGAAGCTTCCTCCTTTGATTGATGTAGTGCAGCATTTCCGTGCCTTGCCATTCTCAATCTCCGTTCAATCTCAGCGGCAATCACCATTTCACCTTTGGCTGTCAACTGATAAGTTTTCCTCCGCTCATCGTCATCTTCATTCAGCAAAATGTAACCGTTCTTCTGCATCTTTTTGATAAGGGTATATAGCGTAGCGGGTCCGATCTTGACTTCTCCGTCTGTCAGCTCTTCAATGTACTTCATAATGGCGTAGCCGTGCCGGGGCACAATTAGAGCCAGAAGGATATAGTAGGCCGAATCTGTTAATTGCTCTGTCTCTAAAGAGTTAGCTCGGGACAATACTTCACCTCATTAATTCCATAAAATAACATTGTCAAGTGGAAACACTGCTGCTTTGTATTTTTTTGTATTTTAATGAATTAGTATTTGGGATAGGAGATTT
Organism: Paenibacillus sp. FSL R7-0273; assembly: GCF_000758625.1. Classification (NCBI taxonomy): domain Bacteria; kingdom Bacillati; phylum Bacillota; class Bacilli; order Caryophanales; family Paenibacillaceae; genus Paenibacillus; species Paenibacillus sp. FSL R7-0273. The sequence continues at coordinate 4,708,097 of NZ_CP009283.1, read as the reverse complement.
TGTGGAGGATTATAGCTGATTTTGTAAAACATGATGATTTGATTTATGGCAGACTGGTGATAAAATGTAAATAATCTTTGGAGTGTTAAATTTTAAATAATTTATTTTAAAGCATTGTGCAGGAGTAGGATTCTAAGGAATTGAAAGCGGTTATTTACATTTAATGGACATATGATGTGCTAAGTACATAGTTAGTTATAAGCTGAAGATATTTTCCAGGACACGGCGGAGGTGGGCTTGTGCGGGCAGAACAGACGAAGCTGGAACAGAAACAGAAACAGGTAAAGGATTTATCGTTACCCTCATTACAAAAGCTGATGGAGGAGTGGGGGGAACAGGAAACAGCCCGGGTGATTGCGGATCTACAGGTGAAGCAGCAGAAGGAGGAACTTACGCTGGCTTTTTGCGGGCATTTCTCTGCGGGCAAATCCAGCATGATCAACAAGCTGTGCGGCAGCGATGTGCTGCCTTCCGGTCCTGTTCCGACCAGTGCGAATGTGGTATCGATCCGCTGCGGAGAGCCGCGTGCAGTGCTGTATCCGGTGCCAGAGCGGCAGGATATTCCGGTAATTCCCCGGGAGACTACGCCTGACCAGCTGCAGGAGTACTGCCGTAACGGCGGCGGGTATTCGTCGATCGAAGTGTGGGATCAGGTTCCTGTGCTTGGAGCGCATGGTGTGCTGCTGGATACTCCGGGGGTTGATTCAACGGATGACGGACATCAGGCGGCGACCCGTTCGGCGCTGCATCTGGCTGATGTGGTGTTCTATGTGATGGATTATAACCATGTGCAGTCAGAGAATAATCTGGCTTTTGCCAAAAATCTCAGTGACTGGGGCAAGCCCCTGTACCTCATAGTCAATCAGATCGACAAGCACCGCGAGCGGGAAATCACCCTGGAAGAATACCGGCGGCAACTGGAAAGCGCTTTCGATGCCTGGGGCATTCAGGCCGCAGGGCTGCTGTTCACCTCGCTTAAGGTGGAAGACCATCCGCTTAATCAGTGGAAGGAGCTGTTAGAGCTGATTGCAGCACTGCTGGACCGGCGTGAGGAGCTTCTGCAATATAGCCTGTCCCGGTCAGCCCGTCATATTGCAGACACACTGGTAACCGTTTTTGCGGAAGAGCAGCATGAGCAGCGGGAGCAGCTGGAGGAAGTGACGCAGGGAGCGGATGTAGCAGAGGTAGAGGCAGCACTTAAGGCATTGGCGCTGGAGCAGGAGGCTCTTGCAGGGCTGCCGGAAGAGGCAAGGCACAATCTGCGGAGCGGGGTTGATGCGCTGCTTGGCAACAGCAATCTGACGCCTGCGGATGTCAGGGAGGCCGCCGGCGCTTATGTGGAGAGCCTTGCCCCCGGATTCCGGCGCGGACTCCTGTTCACCGCGGCCAAGCGGGAGAAGGAGCAGCAGAAGCGCCTAGATGCCTGGCACGGGCTGCAGAGCCGGGAAATCTCCGGCCAGCTGGACTGGCACCTTCTGCAGGCGGTGCGTGAATGGGCCGAAGGCCTGGATGTCTGGGAGGACGGGGCAGAAACCCGGCTGAAGGACAGCCTCCCGGCGGTGAGCCGCGAGTGGCTCGCGGGTCAGGTGAAGCCGGGAACCTCCGGCAGCGGCGAGGCGCTGCTCAATTTCTGCCGCACCCTTGCGGCAGAAATCAAAGCGCAGTACCGCCGCGCTGCGCTCGCCGGCGGCGATGAGCTGCTGGCGAAGCTGCCGCCGCTCATCGGGGAGCGGCGCGGTGCCCTCGCGCGCCGCGAAGCCGCCTTGCTGCGCCAGGCGGAGGCCGCCGCTGCGCTAGCGGCCCTTGACCGCGCGGCGGAGGCCCGCGCGGCAGCCCTTGCGGCGCTGCTGCCGCAGCGCCGCGCCCTCACCCCCGGCTCCCTGCCGGAGGTGAGGGCCAGAGCCTACGCGGCCGCGCCGGAGGCAGCGCCGCGTGAAGCACGGCCGCGGCACAGCGCCGCGGCCGGCCCTTCCGCCGCCCCGGCCTCTCCGGCGGCGGAAGGGCCGGCGGGCGGGCGCCGCCGGCTGGGGCAGGCCGCAGCGGTGCTGGACGCTGCGGCGGAGCTGCTGCGCGGCGAGCCGGCGATGGCCTCGGCAGCGCGCAGTCTGGCGGCGCGGGCGGAGGACCTCTCCGGCGGCCGCTTTACGCTGGCGCTGTTCGGAGCGTTCAGCGCCGGCAAGTCCTCCTTCGCCAACGCCCTGCTGGGCGAAGACGTGCTGCCTGTGTCTCCGCATCCCGCAACAGCGGCCGTCGGGCGCATTCTTGCGCCGGAGGGCGGGTACCGGCACGGGGATGCCGTTATTACCATGAAGTCGCCGGAGGAATTCTGGGATGACATTGTCCATTCCTTCGGGGTACTGCAGCTCCCGCAGCCGCAGCGTGAGACATGGACCACTGCTGCGGTCAGCCTGCAGGCCGGCGGCCTGCATCCGTCGGCGCTGCCGCATATCGGCTTTCTGCGGGCGGCAGCGGCAGGCTGGCAGCAGGCGGAAGGGCTGCTCGGCAACGTCCGGACTGTCGGTCTGCAGGAATACCGCAGCCTGGTCGCGGACGAGACGAGGGCCTGCTTCATTCAGGAGACGGATCTGTATTATGACTGTCCACTTACCGCAAGCGGCATCGTGCTGGTCGATACGCCGGGTGCAGATTCCCTGCATGCGCGCCATACCGGCGTGACCTTTGGTTACATGAAGAATGCCGATGCCATCTGCTTCGTGACTTATTATAATCATGCGTTTTCGAAGGCGGACCGCGGCCTGCTGGCCCAGCTTGGCCGGATCAAGGACAGCTTCGCCCTGGATAAAATGTTCTTCATCATCAATGCCTCTGATCTGGCAGGCAGCGAGGAGGAGCTGGAGGAGGTCAAAGGGCATGTGACCCGGAATCTGCGGGCCGGCGGGCTGACCGCACCGCGAATCTTTGCCCTGTCCAGCCTGCTGGCCCTGGAGGGCAAAACAGGAATGGGGCCTCAGCGGTATGAAGCCTCGCGCTTTGGCAGCTTTGAGGAGGCGCTGGCGCAGTTCGCCGGCGGCGAGCTGCCGCAGCTGTCGCTGAATGCCGCCCGGGACAGCCTCACCTCAGTGAGGCAAAGGGCCGAGGAATGGCAGGAGCTGGCGGCAGCGGAGGCGGGCAGGCGGGAAGCGGGCATGCAGGAGCTGCAGGCGCGCAAAGAAGCAGCCGCTCAGCGTCTGGCCCTGCTGGCTGCGGAAGAACGGCCTGCCCGCGACCTGCGGCGTGAAGGGGAAGAGCTGATCTATCATGTGCGCCAGCGGATCGGGTTTGCGCTGGGAAGCTATTTTCAGGAATCGTTCCACCCGTCCCTGCTGCGTGAGGACGCGCGTAATCTCAAGGACATCTTCACCGCCTGCGGCCGGGAGCTGGAACGCACGCTGCAGCGGGAGCTGGAGCAGGAATTGTGGGCAACCACGCTGCGGCTGGAAGCGGCCGGAGTGCGGCTGGTCAGGCAGGCTGCACTGGCAGCTGCAGAGGAGCTGGCCCTGTCCGGCCGTGAGCTTCAGCTGCAGGAGCGCTGGGCTGCGCCGGATAAGCTGGAGGCGGTGCTGGCCCCGCTCGACTGGCCCGGCTTCTGGAGCCGCTTTAAGTCGCCGCGCCACTTTTTTGAAGGGCCGGGCCGTACAGAGCTGCGGGCCGCTGCCGAGCCGCTGCTGAAGGAGTCGCTCACCCGGGCGGCGGAAGCGGAGCAGCAGGTCCTGCTCGATTGTTACGCCAATGCTGTGAACACCGCGCTGGCACAGGCCGCAGACAGGCTGCGGGAAGCGCTGCATGAACGCGAGGAAGCTATGGCAGAGCTGCTGAAAGGAGGTGATTCAGCAGAGCACTGGAGTGGAGTTGTCACCCGGCTGCAGCATCTGGAGCAAAATTTCGACGGGCTTTTAAATAAAGTTCTGTGAAGATTGTAGGAAAATGTCGAAGAACACTTGCAAATTAACGGCTGATGGAAGAAAATAAAGAAGCCTGGAAATTTACAATGAAACTGCTGTCCGTTTACAGAAACCTTGAAAATCAGCAGACAAATTTGCGAAAGAGGTTGAACCGACAATGTGGGGAGCTCCCTTTTCAGCCCGAAGCCGTAAGCTGCTGCTCCTGGGCAGCGGAGAATTGGGTAAAGAAGTCATTATTGAAGCTCAGCGCCTTGGCGTAGAGACCGTAGCTGTAGACCGTTATCCGGATGCTCCTGCGATGGGCGTTGCCCACCGTTCGTATGTCATCGATATGCTGGACGCAGACGCGCTCAAAGCGCTGATCCGCAAGGAACAGCCGGATCTGATTGTGCCGGAGATTGAAGCGATTGCCACACATGCACTGCTGGAGCTGGAGGAGGAAGGCTTCAACGTTGTTCCTACCGCCCGTGCAGCCCGTCTGACGATGGACCGTGAGGGCATCCGCAGGCTTGCCGCCGAGGAGCTGGGACTTAAGACGGCCCCTTACCGCTTTGCCGACAGTCTGGAAGAGCTGCGCGCAGCGCTTGAGGAGCTTGGCACACCTTGTGTCATTAAGCCGATCATGAGCTCCTCGGGTAAAGGGCAGAGCATCTGCAGACAGCCGGAGGATGCGGAAGCCTGCTGGAACATTGCGCTTGAAGGCGCACGTGCCAAAGGAACCCGCGTCATTGTTGAAGGCTTTGTAACGTTTGAAAGTGAAATCACTCTGCTGACGGTGCGGACGGTAAGCGGGACTGTATTCTGTCCGCCGATCGGCCACATCCAGAAGGACGGCGATTATGTCGAATCCTGGCAGCCGCATCAGATGAGCGGGGAGCAGCTGGCTGAAGCACAAGCCATTGCCCTTGCGGTAACCGATCAGCTTGGCGGGCTGGGCATTTTCGGAGTGGAGCTGTTTTTGACGGATCAGGGAGTGCTGTTCAGCGAAGTGTCGCCGCGGCCTCATGATACGGGGATGGTCACTATGATTACACAGGATTTATCGGAATTTGCTCTGCATGTCAGAGCCATTCTTGGATTTCCGCTGGACTCGGTAACGCTTATCACGCCGGGGGCATCGGCTACCCTGAAAGCGGAGGCTGAAGGACAAGCCTTTACAATCTCCGGTATCGGTGAGGCGCTGGCACTGCCGCGCACACAGGTAAGGGTATTCGGTAAGCCTGAAATCCGTCACGGACGGCGGATGGCAGTAACGTTAAGTGCTGCGGAAGATGTGAATATCGCGCGGACGGCAGCCAAACAGGCGGCGTCTATGCTAAAAGTGGAGGTATATGAGGATGAACAGTAGTACTCAGGAGCAGGTACTGCAAATTCGCAAATGGAGTGAATGTGATCTGGAGAGAGTCACCGCTCTTTTGCGTGAATTCGGCTATCCGACAACGCTTAGCGTGATGAAAGAGAGAATGGAAGGCATGGAGCATGATCCGTTCCACTGCACAATGGTTGCTGAGCTGGACAATGAGGTTGTGGGTATGATTGATCTTCATCAGGTGAAATCCTATTACAAGCAGGCAGACTGCATTACGGAGATTACCGCACTGATCGTATCAGAGGAGCTTAGAGGCAACGGACTTGGCAAAAGACTGGTCGCTGCCGCAGAGGACTGGGCCCGCCAAAAGGGCTGCTGCCAGCTGTTTCTCAGAAGCGGCAACCGCGTGGAACGCGCGCCGGCTCATGCGTTTTACCGTCATATCGGGTTCGAAAAAAGCGCAGGCTACCGCTTCAGCAAGGCCCTGGTCTAAATCTTATACGTGCAATCATCCCCATCCCGGAGCTACGGGATGGTTTTTTTTGTTTCTGCAGCTATTCCGGCTGTAAGGATTATTTGAGTTGACCCTTGCCAGACGGCCAGACTAATATTATAGTGAAATCCCGCCGATATTAGCAGACTTATTTGTTTTAAACAAAAATGCGGGGAAACGAAACAGCCTGTGCCCATTTTTCACTAAGGCGCTCTGTTTCAGGCATGTTAATATAACGATAAACCGGATAAAACTATATGGGTAAACCAAAGAAGGGTGAAGCATGTATAAACTGATTCTTGCCGAAGATGAAGAGGATGTACGGGAAGGGATAATCGCCCAGATCGACTGGGAGCAATACGGCTTTGAGGTGGTTGAGCAGGCAGAGAACGGCCGGGAAGCGGCTGAGGCAGTGGACCGCCATATGCCGGACGTAGTCGTAACAGACATCCAGATGCCGTTTATGAACGGCCTGCAGCTGGCCGAGTGGATCCGCAGCCGTCACCCTAATACGAAGATCATCATTCTGACCGGCTTTGATGAATTTGAATACGCCCAGAAGGCGATCAAGCTGCAGATTGATGAATATATTTTGAAACCGTTCTCATCACAGGAGCTGATTGATGTGCTGCTGAAGGTAAGGACAGCCATTGAAGCTGAAATCGCCGAGAAGGAGAATATATATGTCCTCAGCGAGCATTACCGTAAAAGCCTGCCCGTGCTGCGGGAGCAGTTCCTCTCCTCGCTCGTATCCCGCCGGCTGCCGCTGCAGGAGATCAGTGATAAAAGCTCTGAGTATAGCATTGATCTTGCAGGAAGGCAGTTCCAGGCCTCGGTCATCAGCATTGACTATATTCATTCCGGGGAGCAGGAGGGGGCGGCAGCCGGCCGGCATATCTCGCTGCGGGACACCGGGGACCATAATCTCCAGCTGTTTGCCATCCTGAATATCGCCGAGGAGATATGCCAGAAGCATGCCTTCGGCAGAGTATTCATTCACCGGGATGATGTTGTGCTTCTGTCAGCGAGTCAGGCGGCTGATGAAGCCGAAATCACAGGCAGTACATTAACGGTTCTTGAAGAGATCCGCCAGAACGTGCAGCGTTATCTCAAGCTGACGGTGACGGCCGGGGCAGGCACGGTCTGCCGGTCTGCCGGCATGCTGTTCAATTCCTTTGCGGATGCGGTGCAGGCGCTGGATTACCGGCTCATACTCGGCAATAACAGAGTAATCTGGATTGAGGATGTCGAGTCCAGAGCACACCAGCTGCCTGCCTTTGATGAGCTGACCCAGCAGTCGCTGATCCGTACGATTAAGCTGGGTACCGTTCAGGAGCTGAAGCAGGTGGTGGACGAGCTGTTCGGCGGCCTGGATACGGCACAGGTCTCGACCCAGGATTATCAGATCTTTTTACTTGAGATTATTACGTCTATCCTGCGTGTAGCCAGGGAGTCGGGCAGTGAAGCGGCTGATTTCATCGGTCCCGGCTTGTCCACGCTGTCGGAATTGCATAAGTTCAACAATATGGGTGAAGCCAAGGAATGGATAATCAGGATTTGTACCCGGCTGATGGACTCCATCGCCTCGGAGCGCCAGTCCAGCTACAAGCAGCTGATGGATCAGGCCAAGGATTATATCCGCAGCCATTATGAGGAATCTGATATTTCCATCGGCCGGGTCTGTCAGCATCTGCACATCAGCACCGGCTATTTCAGCAGTATTTTTAAAAAAGAAATGAAAATGACCTTTGTCAGCTATCTGCTGCAGATCCGCCTGGAGGCGGCCAAGGAGCTGCTCCGCTCCACAGAGCTGAAGGCGTTTGAAATTGCCGAAAAAATCGGCTTCTCCGATCCAAATTACTTCAGCTTCTGCTTCCGCAAAAAATACGGGCAGTCGCCCAAAGAGTATAAGAACAGCTCCCGGGGAGGATAAACGATGAACAAAAGCAAGGCGGACTTCTTCCCGCTGCGTCCGCAGCCCGGCCAGCGCGGCCGGCTGCGCCTCTCGGCTAAGCTGCGCAGCATCCAGCTGATAATAACGTTATCCTTCACGACAGTGGCCGTTCTTGTAGCGGTCATTGTCGCTTTTATGCTGTACAGCAAATTTGCCAAGACAGCGGAGGAGAATGCGAACCTGAACATGCAGCAGATTATTGAGCAGGTGAATTACAACCTGGAGCTGTACGTGAAGGGAATGGGCAATATCTTTGATACGGCTGAGAAGCAGATTACCACCAGCGCATCCATTGATTCGCCTCTGCTTAATGAACGCATGGATACGCTGATGAGCAGCCGTGAGGATCTGGTGTCTGTGGCTGTTTTTACTCCCCAGGGCCAGTATGTGGTTGGTACTCCCGGGCAAAAGATGCGGCTGAATACGCAGCTCCAGAGCCAGAGCTGGTTCACCAGCGCCCAGAAAACGCCGGACATCTCCTATTCCGCACCGCATATCCAGAATTTGTTCAAAGGGAAATATACATGGGTCGTCTCCATCAGCAAAATGATCCAGTACAAGCAGAACGGGGAGCTGAAGTCCGGTATTTTGCTGATTGATTTTAACTTCCGGACGATTGACCAGCTTAGCCGCCAGGTAAAGCTCGGCAAGCGTGGATATGCCTATATCCTCGACCCCCTGGGCAATATCGTCTATCATCCGCAGCAGCAGCTGATCTATGCCGGCCTGAAGTATGAGAATGTGGAGCCGGTTCTTGAGTATGCTTACCGGAGCTATCTGGATGAATCCACCGGGGAGAAACGGTTTATTACGGTGCGTACCGTGGAGGAGACCGGGTGGAAAATCGTCGGTGTTGCTTACTACGATGAGATTGTAACCACCAAGCGGGATCTCAACCAGTTCCTGATCTGGTTCCTCGCTGTCGTCATTCTCTGTGTTATCGCTGTTTCCGTCTTCCTGTCCTGGCTGATTGCAAGTCCGATCCGGAAGCTGGAGCGCACGGTCAAGCAGGTGGGTGAAGGGGATCTGAATACACCTATTAACGTTAGCGGCGCTTATGAGGTGGAGCAGCTGTCGAGGCGCTTTAATCTGATGCTGCAGCGGATCCGCCAGCTGATGGACCAGATTATCTATGAGCAGGAGACGAAACGCAAAGGCGAGCTTGAGGTGCTGCAATCGCAGATTAATCCCCACTTTTTGTACAATACGCTGAATTCTGTCGTCCGGCTGGCTGAGCGCGGCAAAAATGATGAGGTCATCACGATGATCCAGTCACTCTCGAAGTTTTTCCGGATCAGTCTGAGCAAAGGAAATAACATCATTACGGTGCAGGAGGAGCTCGATCATATCCGCCATTATCTGGTGATCCAGAGCTTCCGCTTCAAGAATAAATTCTGCTTTGAGATCAAAGCGCAGGACGAGGTGCTTCAGCTTCAGACCATCAAGCTGATTTTGCAGCCGATTGTCGAGAATGCCCTGTATCACGGGATTGAAATGTCGCCGGACGAGGGGCTGGTGCTGATTACTGCCGAGCTGCAGGATGGTCTGATTGTAATCAGGGTCAGCGATAACGGAATCGGCATGTCCAGGGAGACATTGAATACTATCCTCAGCGGCGGCGTTAAAAGCGGCAAAACCGGCAGCGGCTCGGGTGTCGGGGTACGAAATGTAAATGAACGGATCAGCCTCTATTACGGCCGCGAATTCGGGCTTACCTTCGAAAGTGAGCTGGAGGAAGGGACCATCGTGACCATTGTTTTTCCGGCAGTCAGCAGCAGGGCAGTTGAGGAAGGAGGGGAGGAATCATCATGAAAATAACACGTATATTGCTGACAGTGCTGATGTGTGCGCTGGTCTGGCTATCGGTGACCTCCTGCTTTTTTAATTCGTCACCTGTATATATCAACACCAAAAACACGCGCAATATCCATATGATCGTCAAAATGAACAAGGGTGATTACTGGAATACGGTCAAGCTGGGCGCGGAAGCGGCCGCCAAGGAGTTCAATGTCAATCTGACCTTCAAGGCACCGGATTCGGAGAGCATGATTGATGAGCAGGTGGCCATGGTCGAGGATTCGATCAGCCAGCACGCGGATGCAATCATTCTGGCAGCGAGCAGCTATATGGGATTAGCCCAGGTGGTTGACCAGGCTGCTTATTCCAAAATACCGGTTATTTCAGTTGATGCCGAAGTCGGCTCTGCCAAGGTGCGGTCCTATGTAGGCTCTAACGGCTATGAGGCCGGCCAGAAATCTGCTGAACGCCTGATAACGCTGCTGAACGGCACCGGTGAGATCGGTATTCTTAACTTTACCAGCGCGTCCCTGAACGGTCAGCAGGAGAGTGGTTCGATAGATTACGGGGCAAGGGATGCGGATGAGCGGGAAAAGGGGTTTCTTAACTATGCCGCCCGTTATCCGAACATTCATGTGGTGCAGATTTCGTATACCTCATCCAATACGACCGAAGCCGAAGAGCTGACCCGGCAAATGCTGGAGAAGCACCCCGGACTGCGGGGCATTGCTACACTGAACGAAACGGCCTCGCAGGGAGCAGGCAAGGTTATTCAGAGCCAGGGTCTAGATAATATTATTAAAATGGTCGCCTTTGACAGCTCGCCCTCCATGCTGGAGCTGCTGCAGAACGGTACTGTTCAGGCTACCGTCATCCAGAATCCGTTCAGCAACGGCTATCTCGCCGTGAAATATGCAGTAGAGCTGCTGCAGGGAATAGATGTGCCGGAGCGCGTAGATACAGGAACCAAGCTGATTGATCTGGACAATATGCTCTACCCTGAGAACCAGAAGCTGCTGTTTCCGTTCGTAAAGTAGGATTTTTATAACATGAGAATTTTCATAAAAGACAGTAGGATTTTATATTCGCAACCGTTTTCACGTAAGGCATAATAAGGTTGTGCCTGAGACACACGGACACACTAATAAAGAAACATCACCAGGAGGTCATTAAATTATGAAAAAGCTTACTTCCGTATTACTAGCCAGTGCATTGCTGGGTGCTGCTTTGGCAGGCTGCGGCGGCAATAACAACTCTGACAATACAGCAGCAACAAATGCTCCTGCCGGCAACGCGGCAGCAAACTCCGGTAACTCCGGCAGCGGTGAAACTCCGAAGGTCGGTGTTGCGATTTACAAGTTTGATGATACCTTCATGACCGGCGTGCGTAATGCGATTGATGCAGCGGCAAAGGGCATTGCAACGGTTGACATCGTAGATAGCCAGAACTCACAGCCGACCCAGAATGACAAGGTTGACCTGTTTGTTACCAAGAAATATGACGGCATGCTGATCAACCCGGTTGACCGCACCGCTGCAGGCGTAATCATCGATAAAGCAAAGGCTGCTGATATTCCGGTAGTATTCCTGAACCGCGAGCCGCTGCCTGAGGATATGAAGAAATGGGATAAGGTCTACTATGTTGGGGCAAAAGCAGAAGAGTCCGGCACGATGTCCGGCCAGCTGATTGTTGACTACTGGAAAGCTCACCCTGAAGCTGACAAAAACGGCGACGGCGTGCTGCAGTACGTAATGCTCAAAGGCGAACCGGGCCACCAGGATGCTGAGCTGCGTACCACCTTCTCCATCCAGGCTATCGAAGATGCCGGCATTAAGGTAGAGAAGCTGGCTGAAGATACTGCAATGTGGGACCGCGTAAAAGGACAGGAAAAAATGGCGGCCTTCCTTGGCTCCCACGGCGACAAAATCGAAGCAGTTCTGGCTAACAACGATGACATGGCACTCGGCGCAATCGAAGCTCTGAAAGCACAAGGCTACTTCACTGGCGACAAATACATGCCGGTAGTAGGCGTTGACGCTACGGCTCCGGCGGTTCAGGCTCTTCAGGACGGAACCATGCTCGGAACGGTACTGAACGATGCGAATAACCAGGGTAAAGCGGCGATTACCGTTGCAGCTCTGCTGGCTAAGGGCGAAACTCCAACTAAAGATAACGTAGGCTTTGATATCACAGACAACCAATATGTATGGATCTCCTACAAAAAGATTACAAAAGACAACGTAGCTGACGCTAAATAATAGCTTCTGGTACACAGAGCAAATAGATAAAAATGATAACCGGGGAGCGGGTCCGCCCGTTCCCCGGAATTCCTTAAGGGTAGGGAGCAGGATAGAACCGCTGTGCCTCTCATGGAAAAAGAAAAAAGCGTAGGGGGCGTAACAACATGGCTAATGCTGAGTTTTTGCTGGAAATGAACAATATTACAAAAGAATTCCCCGGCGTTAAAGCGCTGGACGGAGTAAGCCTCAAGGTTAGACCGGGTTCGGTACATGCACTGATGGGAGAAAACGGGGCAGGCAAATCAACACTGATGAAATGTCTCTTTGGTATTTATTCACCGGACGCCGGTGAGATCTTTCTGGATGGCGAAAAAGCCAGCATTACCAACTCCAACGATGCCCTCGGGCACGGGATTTCGATGATTCACCAGGAGCTGCATCCGGTACCGTTCCGGAGCGTGATGGAGAACATCTGGCTCGGACGTTTTCCGACTAAGGGAATCGGGCCGATTCAATTCATAGACCACAAGAAAATGTATGCGGATACAGCAAGCCTGTTTAAGGATCTGGATATTGATCTGAATCCCGAAACGCTGGTGGGCAAGCTGTCTGTATCCAAAATCCAATCCATTGAAATCGCGAAGGCCGTTTCTTTTCATTCCCGCGTCATTGTAATGGATGAGCCGACCTCTTCCCTGACAAGCGTGGAAGTTGAGCATCTGTTCCGGATTATCCGGGACCTGCAAAAAAGAGGCGTAGCTATTATCTATATATCCCACAAGATGGAAGAGATTCTGGAAATCTCTGATGAAGTAACGATCATGCGTGACGGTAAAAAAATCGGTACCTGGCCGTCTGCTGAACTGACGACGGACCTGATTATCTCCCGGATGGTCGGACGCGATCTGACCAACCGCTTCCCTGAACGCAGCAATGTTCCCGGCGAGGTCTATATGAAGGTGGAAGGGCTGACCTCTCCGGAGCCAAGATCGTTTAAGAATGTCTCGTTCAGTCTCAGACGGGGAGAAATTCTCGGAGTAGGCGGACTGGTAGGCGCGCAGCGTACTGAGGTTATTGAAGCTCTGTTCGGACTGCGGGCGATTGCATCCGGCAGTATTTCAATAGAGGGTAAGAAGGTGAACATCAATTCTCCGCAGGATGCCAAAAAGCACGGGCTGGCGCTGCTGACGGAGGAACGCCGTGTGACCGGTATTTTCCCGGTGCTGTCTGTCCATGAGAACGGGGCGATCGCTAATCTGGACCGTTACCGGAAGCCTTATCTTCTGCTCGACGGCAAGAAGAAAAAGGTTGAGGTGGACCGGATGATCGAGAAGCTCCGCACGAAGACACCGACCACCAAGGTACAGATCATGAACCTGTCGGGCGGTAACCAGCAAAAGGTGCTGCTGGCCAGATGGCTGCTGACCGAGCCGGAGGTTCTGCTGCTTGACGAGCCGACACGCGGAATTGACGTCGGTGCCAAGTTCGAAATCTATTCTATCATCGCCGATCTGGCGAAGCAGGGGAAGAGCATTATCATGATCTCCTCCGAGATGCCGGAGCTGCTGGGCATGTCTGACCGTGTCATGGTGATGTCGGAAGGACGGCTTACAGGAATATTAGAAGGCGACCAGGCTACGGAAACCGAAGTTATGCGTCTCGCCGCACAGCATTAGGATAGGAGCAGCATAAAGCACGGCGAAGACCCATTTGCTTTCAATTAAGCTGATCCGGCTTAGGATAGACAAGCAAAACTTCGCGTAACAACTAAGGAGGAACACTACTCATGGATGTTAAAAAAGCACAATCCTTTATAACCCAAAATGCGATTTATATCGTACTTGTCATTCTCATCATGGGAATTATCGTATACGAACCAAGCTTTATGTCGATTAATACGCTGCGTGATGTACTGATCCAGTCCTCGACCCGCGTTATTATCGCCCTCGGGGTTGCCTTTATCCTCATTACCGCAGGTACGGACTTGTCGGCAGGCCGCGTAGTCGGCTTCACCGCCGTTATCTCAGCCTCAATGCTGCAAATTCCGGATTATTCCCGCCGGTTCTTCCCGGATCTCCCGCAGGTGCATGTGCTGCTTCCGATTGTTATCGCAATCGTGGCCGGTCTTCTCTGCGGTCTGGTCAACGGTCTCGTCGTTTCCAAGCTCAATGTTCCGCCGTTCATTGCCACGCTGGGCACCATGCTTATCGTATACGGAGTAAACTCCCTGTACTTCGATATGGACCCGAACCAGTCACAGCCAATCGGCGGACTGCGTGAGGACTTCACCAAGATTGGCTCCGGCTTTATCGGCAGCGGCCAGTATTCCATACCCTACATCGTCATCATAGCGATAGTCGTCGCCGCGATAGTCTGGGTGCTGTTCAACAAAACCAAGCTGGGCAAAAACATGTACGCCATCGGCGGCAACATGCAGGCCGCCAAGGTTTCCGGGATCAACGTATCCAAGAACCTGATCTACATCTACGCAATCGCCGGTGCTCTTTATGGTCTGGCTGGTGTACTCGAAGCTGCAAGAACAGGCGGCGCAACCAACAACTACGGTAACATGTATGAACTCGATGCAATCGCAGCCTGCGTAGTCGGCGGCGTATCCACCACAGGCGGTATTGGTACCGTTCCTGGCGTCCTCGTAGGGGTTATCATCTTCACCCTGATTAACTACGGTCTGACCTTCATCGGCATCAGCCCTTATTATCAATTGATCATTAAAGGTTTAATTATCATCGCTGCGGTGTCGTTTGATATGCGGAAGTACTCATCAAAGAAGTAGGCCTTGTGCTCGGTGATTGGGCGGCTCAGGGCGGCTCGATGCTCGGGCGGCTCAATGCTCGGGCGTAACTCCGGGAAAGCTTTGGGCTTCCGGCCGCTGTTGTTCTCGAATTCCTTGATTCCATACCGCCTTTGCGGTGGGAATTCGAGAACAAAGGCGGTCGCTCCGCTCCTCCAGCTCCAAACTTTCCCTCCGTTACTCCCATCACCTCGCCAAGGTGGGGGAAAGCAGCAAAAAGCGTTTGCTAGCACTGCATAGCAAACGCTTTTTGGTGTTTCGATTGCTGCGCTCCGAAACAAAACGCCAAGAAAAAAATAGACCAAGAAAAAGAACAAAAGACCAATAAAAAAGGCCTAAATGCCAAATCAGCTTTTGGGCAAAGTCCGCCAGCACGCTAGCGGCAATGTTAGTAAAACCCCGGCACAGTAAACCAAAGGCAATATTAGTGTAACCTCGGCTCAGCAAACTAACTGCAAATGTCTAACCTCGACTGGCCGCACCAACCTCACCATTAGTTCAAACTCAAGCAAGCCGCAATTCCCTGCATGTGTGCAAAAGCCCGGCACATCACAACCGAAAAACTTTGTAGAGGCTACCCGCCGGCCACTCTCACGGCGGCTAAACATTCCTGTATTCGCTAAGTTATTGGCTTAGACAAAAACAAGAGCGCCTCGTATGATGAGAGTATAAGGGGTCGGAAGCCCAAAAACTCATCAGGAGGCGCTTACTATGAAGTTTAACCGAAACGAAACAACGAATCAACGTATTGAGCGAATTACGGTGCAGCATGTAGTGGTTGGGATCGACATTGCTAAGGATATGCACGCCGCGCAGATGACCGATTTTCGCGGGCGTTCGCTTACTCCCCGCCATCTGTCTTTTCCCAATACGCTAGAAGGCTTTGAGAAGCTTTTGCGTTGGGTAAAAGAAGCCCAGAGCAAGCACCGGCTAACATCCCTTCTTATTGGACTTGAACCTACGGGGCATTACTGGTTTAACCTTGCCAATTGGCTGCTTCAACAAGGGATTGAGGTGGTGTTGGTGAACCCGGTGACCACCCACCGTAATAAGGAAAACCGGGACAATAGCCCATCCAAGAATGACCCCAAGGATGCGCTTGTCATTGCAGACGTGGTCAGTCGCGGCTACTACACAGACTATGTGACTCAGGAAGCCACTTTTGAGCGTCTAAAGACACTCATGAGTGACAGAGAGTACTGGGTAAAGCAATCGATAAGCTTGGGCAATCGAATCGTCCGCTGGATCGACCTTTATTTCCCCGAATTCCGCCAAGTCTTTCCGGACTGGACAGTGCTTCGTTCGCTAGCATCGCTCCACGCTTGTCCTTTGCCATGTGATCTAAAGAGACTGAGTGTGGATGAGGTGATTAAACTTTGGCGCAAGCAAGGGATGAAACGGGCCTCCGGCGTCAGTGGCAGAGCGAAAGCAGGCGCGTTACTTGCAGCAGCAGCGCGCAGTATTGGGGATACGAGAGCAACGGAAGAAGCACGGCAAGACCTCTACCGCCTGATTCAAACCTACAAGCAGGTAACCGTCATGCTCGGTGAAATAGAGGAGGCCCTCGGGCGGATCCTGCAAGAAATTCCTTTGGCTGAGCAATTACGAAGTATCCCGGGTCTTGGCACGATGACGCTGGCAGCCATTCTAGCCTCAGCGGGCGACCTGCGCCTGTATGCGCACGGCAGGCAATTGTTACGACGAGCCGGTTTGAATCTGGCTGAGTGTACCTCCGGTAAGTTCAAAGGGCAAATCAAGCTCTCCAAGCGGGGGGACAGCATGCTCCGCAAGCACTTCTACTGGGGAATGCTGAATCTGGTGCGGCAAAACCCGGATTTTAAGCGGTGGCATACGCACAACCAGGAACGGGGCATGAAGAAGCAGGCGTCGCTTTTTAAACTGATTGGCAAGCTGGCTCGTATCCTGATCGGTATGGTCCAGCGAGGGGAATCATACCAAAGTGCATCTGCAGCCCCAGTTGCCGCATAAATTGGAACCACGAGAATTGACTTGTTCGCAGGATTCTACAACATTGCATGTATAAGAGAACCGAGTGTGTGTGTCCGGAAGGGCCTTGACCCGTTAACTAAACGCTATCGGTCTCCACGCCATGGACAGGTGTAACGAAGGAATGTGAGGGCATAGACCCGTAGAGATCTGGGAGGGTGAACCTCCATGGGCCAAGTGGAGTATGCAGGATATCCTTGGATTAAAGCACGTCATACGCTGCTTTTGTTCCTGCATGCCCCTAGCGCTCCTGGCAGCTCAACCCCCACCATTAACTCGCACTCCCTGTTACTCCAGTACGTTGAAATCCTGCGAATGAGTGAGTATTTGTGAGAGAAACTCTTAAATACGAGGGACGGACACCACAGCCGTTAATTTTGCGAAACGGCGCATTTGGGAGAGCTAACGGACCGAGATGACCTTATTTCGCCCCGGGCAGGCTATTTTGAGGCTGAATTAGACAAATAACGGCGCTGGAGTCCGTTAGAATGTGATACCCGGGATTTTGCCGCGGATAAGGTCATCTGAGTCCGTTAGCCGGGTAGAGGATGTGGAGGCACGCGGATGGGACCTGGAGGACATGCGAAGGGCTACAAAAGGCAGGCGCACACGAAGGACACGCAAAAAGCATGCAAAAGGTCAGCGAGGATATACGCGGGTAAGGGATCGGCTATGTTCTCTGAACCGGTTCATTCAGCCAGGCAGCAACAAAAAAAGCAGCCGCTCGATCAAATCGAAGGGCTGCTGCGTATGGCTATTTTTTTCAAGACCTTATTCAACATCATAGCAGAACGGAAAGAAACAGTCTATATTTTTTCCAGGGATTATTATACAGTGAGTTAGCCGGCAATACAATGATCAGGAGTGTTGTTCAATGAACGTTAACGTTAGCTGCCCCCTCGACCCCCTTGCGCTGCAGGAATATATCGGCCAGGTTTTTGGAAGCTCCTATGTGGTTTCAGGTGTGTCCAGAATGCATGGTGGTGCTCAAAAGGTAGTTTATAAGGTGGACTGCACTAATGGTTTCAGCAGTGTGCTCTATGTGTGGGACCTGTCCATGAATTTTTTTCAGCAGGAAATCGAACAAAATACGATCAATGCAGGATCCTACGGCAGCGGCCTGTTTGCATCCAGCAACAGGTTTTTGAAGGAGCATTCCATCCGCACGCCGGCGCTTTACGACTTGAATAATGACAGAACGGATTATACATTTGATTACGCGCTGGTTGAGTATATTGACGGGCAAAAGGCAGAAGCCTATTTCAGCCATCCTGATCCGGAGGTTAAGGAGTATGTTTTGCAGCAGGTAGGGACTCTGGTTACTGCAATGCATAACATTAAAAGAAGTACCTTCGGGGCACCTGAGCAGCATCGCAACGTACGTACAACAGGCCAATGTCATCTGGTGCTGCAGGATAATGCAAAGCTGCAGTTAGCTTACGCAGTGCAGTATATCGACCTCATTAACACTAACAAAGAGAAGCTGCTGGATAAACTGGAGGAGCTTGCAGCCAGGATCAGTCCAAGGACAGAATACGGGCTGATCCACGATGAACTCGGCCCCGACCATCTGCTGGTGAATGAGAGGCTGGAGCCTTATCTGATTGACATTGAGGGCGTGCGTTTTTTTGATATCGAGCATGAGCATAGCTTTCTGGAATTCAGATTCGGCGAGTATTACCGCTATTTGCAGAACGATTCCCTTGATCCTGACAGAATGCGCTTTTACCGCTTCCATCATCACATCGCCTTAATCTCGGCCGGGCTGAAGCTGCTGCACCGCGGATATCCGGATCAGCAGTTTTCAAGGAATCTGTCCAGATATCATACAGAGCTGGCCATGCGATATATTGAATAAGCTACCAGATCAGAAAATCCCGGTCTAACAGCCGCAGGATGGCCTCCAGAAAAAAGTAGTCGCCGTAAATAATCGGCACTTCACGGTCCGACTCCCGGTGATATCTTCCGGAGCCGTGGGAGACGATGGAATCCGTCCCGGGGTTCCAGTCACAGAATTTCTCATCGATCTTCCTCAGGAGCCGGACCGCAGCTTTTATATACAGCCCTTTCTCATACTCACCTACAAATTCGGATAGCTCGAGCAGTCCGCAGGCAGCGCATACGGCAGCAGTTGTATCAACATACACAGGCTCTTCCGGCGAACGAAAATCAATCGGTACCTCGTAATCATTGACGGCTGCATTCGCGATAAAATAATGTGCTGACCGTTTGGCGGCATCCAGGTACTCCTGCTTCAGCGTATAGCGGTAGGAAAGCGCCATGCCATAGACGGCCCAGGACTGGCCGCGGGTCCAGGAAGAGCCGCTCTCATACCCTTGCCCGCCCGGATTATCCAGATACTCACCGGTCTCCGTATCAAATTGCACAAGATGGTTACAGGAGCCATCCGGCCGTAATACGTACTGCAGCGCCATGTCAGCATGCTTGACGGCAATCTGCTTGAGGCCGGAATCGTTGCGCTGATCCGCTGCCCAATAGAGCAGGGGGAGGTTCATCAGGCAATCCACAATGGCGACGCCTTCCTGCCCTTCGTTCCAGGCCCGGATATATTCGCCGGCCGGCTGAAACCGTCCGGCGAGAATGCCTGCTGCATGAAGCCCGCGGATACGCGACTGCTGATTTCCGGTAAGCCGGTAATCGGCCACTGCCGTATGTAACCAGAGAAATCCCAGATCATGGTCAAGGCCTGTATAGTCAGCCAGCCCCTGATCCAGTTTGGCTCCGATTTGTTCAGCTGTTTCTTTGTATAGATCCTCCTTGGTAGCATGATACATCTGCCACAGAATGCCGGCCCAGAAGCCGTTAGTCCACCAGACGAGATTCTTTTCAGCCATGTCCTCGTAGGTTCCATTGACTGGAATATAGGGCATAATCGGACCGACGCGCCGGCATTCTGCTTTTAATTTTACTTCAAGCTTGTCCCAGACCCGGGCCGCCCACTGGCGGTCCGTTTCACTGATTGTATATCTCATAGCCATGTCCACGTCCTATCTGTATTTTGACATCTGCAAAATCCGCCTCAATCCTGGTTTCGACACGAATGCTTCCCCTTGGAATCCGGTATTCGATCGCCGGGATTGCTGTAGTCGGGAAGATCAGATTGGTATTCGGTGCGCTGGCGATCACCATAGGTCTGCCGGTATCAGATGCTGCTGAGCTTCTGCCGTTGGTATCTATGACAGCAGCGGAGGTACCGCTGAGCTCTCTGCGGGTCTCTCCGGGCAGGTCGGGATAAGCAAAGCCGCAGTCATAAGCGGTACACTCCAATTCGCTGGTAATCATATGGCGCCGGATATGCCCTTCATCTGTTGGAATGAGCCAAGTCTCGACCTCAATGCCTTCCACCGGGCTCCATCTGGAATACACCTCTGTTCCGGTGACGTTATATTCCAGGCAGGCTTTTCTCACATAAATCATATCGTGAACGTAAAAAGCCAGCATGCTGTCCGTTCCCGCCTCATGCAAATGACTGTACGATCTGGGGCAGCTGAATCCGAAGCGGGTGGAATAGGCGAACTTTGCGTATTTTTCCGCTGCGTGGGTAAGCTGCAGAACCGGATATTGCCCGGCCGTAAGCGCGGTGACATCATAGCTGCGGCGGCAGATAAGCATGTCACACTCGGCGATGGCCAGCCGCTGTTCCAGCTTGGGAAGAGGCTCACTTTTCACGGTCCAGAACTTGTGGTCCGCAGGAAGGGCAAGCAGCGCGAAGCTTTTGAAGGCCCAGTATGGGGAGCCGGAGGCATTATAGCCTTCTGACATGTTCAGATTGGGGTAAGCGTAACCTATTGTTAACACGCCGCCATTATCAAAAATAGGCTGCCGCAGCCACTGCTCCATATGCCGCTCTATAAGTCCTTTTAATACGCCCATTGGCAGAACATCAAGCTCCAGCATGGCGCTAACACTCCAAAAGGCTGCCTGGGCAAACCGGTAGGCCATGGACCTTCCGAAGGGCAGGGCTTTGCCTTCATCATCAAACCAGTAGATAAAGGTTCCGGCAAACTCCCTGGCTCTCGCTTTGAAAAGCGCTGATCTTTCCGGATCCTCCGCGCCCACAAACTTGGCGTAGAGAAGACAATAAAAATGAATCGCAAACGAAATATAGTAATCCTTCTGAGGACGCAGCCCGTCGGAATACCAGCCGTTCCCCAAATAGAAGGACTCATATTTAGCCATTGCTTCTTCCAAACGCTCATTGCTGTAGGGCATGCCTATATGCTTTAGAGCCAGGTTGGTGATCACATTAAAATACTGCCAGTTATTATCGGCCAGGGAGTATAGATTAATCTGCCCCAGCCATGCTGCCAGATGGTTACGGCTAGGCTCCGCCAATGGCTCCCATAATTTCTCCGGAATCATCAGCAGCCCGAAAGCGATAGCGGCCATTTCCACCATCCGCTGGTCTTTATGGTGCAGCTCCCCCCAATACTCGGGAGAAGCTGGATTGGTTCCATTCGCCAGCCCCTCCAGATAAACCGGCAGCAGGCTGACATCTTTACCGCCGCCGGCCCAATACGGGACCAGTCCCCATAGCAGGCGCGAGAAACCCTCCATTCCCGCGACTCTGTTACCGTATCCGGCTGTTTCAGCGCCAAGCTGAAGCCTGGCTTTTCCCGGGCTGAAACGTTCCTTCAGGGGCTCTATCATCGACAGGAGCAGGTCTTCGTAAAACTCCCGGCTGCCGTGATCCTTTACTGCTTCCATAGCTGTCCTCCACCTTTCTGCGCATGCTTCCTGTCTTAACTATAGGATCAGGGCTGGGTGATGTATATGCGCAGAATGTCCAATCGGATAGAAAATGGCGGCTGCGGCATCGGCAAAATGCACAATGCGGTTGATAAATGGAGATACAGCGGGAGAACAGTAAATTTTGGTAGAATTTTACCGGTAGTTCACGGTATAGTGGAGGAGGAATAGTGCATTCCATATTGCAGTGGGGGGAGAAATCAGCAGATGAATCAAACGTACCGCAAGCGTAACACAACTGCCTTCACCTTGGCCTCTTATTTTGCCTTGGCAGCGGGCCTGTTCTTATTCTGCCTAGGTGTCTACAACGACAACTGGGAGCTGAATGTGAAGGGGTATTATATTCTGTGTATGGTGCTGATTACGATCAGCTGCATCGTCATGCAGAAGGTCGTCCGGGACAATACGGAGGACAGAGAAATCCGCCTGGAGAATCCTAAGCACCGGATGAGAAATACGGCAGCTTTTACAGGGATGGCGATAGCCGGGCTGGTTATCGGTTACGGCATGTTCTTTATCGGCCTGTACAACGCTCCGTTTCAGTTAAATGTAAAAGGATACTACATCGCTGTTATTCTGCTGATTTCGTACAGTGCAATCGGCGTGCAGAAGGTTACCCGGGACAATGCGGAAGACAAGGACATACTGGCCGAGCTGGAATCCAAAAGGGATTATCAGGGGTAAAAAGAACATTTAAACAAGAAAGGTCCATCCTGGGATGGGCCTTTGTGAATTCGTATTATATATAAAGAAAGGGAACATCTGCAGTGAGTATTGTAAAAGAATTGACAGCCTATGCGCTATACATACGTTTTGAACTGGGTTTGGGAAGCTTAATGGATGAGGCCTACCGCAGGGAAGGTCTGCATCGCGCAAATACGATTTGCCGTTCCATTTTTGATCCTGAGGATCATGTAGTTTTTTTACATCGTACCAGTTATAGCAGAAATGAAAAACGTGTCAGTATTGTACGATTAAAGCGCTTTTTCAAAACCCGGTTAAAGCAGGTAAGCTCATGTGTGCTGCCATATGAATTCGACGAATCACAAGAAGATCTCTACACTTTTGAATGGAAGGCTGAAATTAAAGCCAAAGAAATCCGGATACCGTATGTACTGGAGTCCATTGAAAATTTAGATTTCAGACGTAAACCGGAAGCAGGCGGCCAAATTTACCTGTACAACAAAACAAAAGGAGTTTTGTTTCATATGTATGATGATCGCGGCTGTGATGTTTACAGTTCCGATAAAGACGTTCTATTGCCTCTTTATCATGAACACCGGAAATGGATTCTGGACTATAACCGTTACCAAATTGACAATCTTTTCGGTGAGGGTCTCGCCGGTATCATCGAAACGGACGAAGAACAAAAAGCCCGCAGGAAGAGTAATAACAAGAAGGTCGTTGAATCCGGCATCAATCTCAGACGAATCAATACTTGTCGTATAGCACATCATTTCGAGATTCCCTCCGTGAACGCCGATCATTTTGCAAGGGAGCTTGCGTTCACATCGTTTGAGATTGAGCGGGTTTTCGAAACAGATAACCGGGTCACTTTTACAGCTGTCAAGACGGAAGCATTAGCGCAAATTGATTATCAGAGCCATCTCATGAGCATGTACGGTAAGAAATATGGGGCTTATACCGGTTGGAGCTATGGTAGAACAGATTGATTCCTAAACAGGAGGGACTTACAATGAACAACCCCATACAGTATTTTGTTACCAAAGAAGCAATCGCTACCCTCACTGAAAAACTTAATCTTCCCATATTAGATGAACGTTCTCAAGATTGGCAGCTTGAAATTTCAGACCACACTAGAATTGCTGAATTTATCACCTACTATGAGAAAAGTACTCTTAACAAGGATGAAAAGTTTGCCTTAATGAATCTTATTCTTTCTTCATTTGATGATGCTCTTAATATGACAGGAGTTACACCGGGACTTTGGTGCAGAATCAGAGACTGCTTGATCAGCGACCTCGATATGTTCCGGGATCTCATCCGTTACTGGGCATTAATAGATGAAGATTATTATGAAGGATTCGAACTAACTCCTTATATGAGAGAGCTTGTTGTGCAGTACAGCCTGTAACTGAGGAAGCAATATTTCCATCCAGAGAGGGCTGCTCCTACACCATTCAGTACGTCTCCTTCGGCGTAAACCCGCCAATCCCCTTCAGCGTATAATCATAAAACTGCAGCACCAGCTGATTCATGTTCTCGATGCAGTAGTATTTATCAATGACCGATTTTCCAACAGGCATCATATTAGCCAGAATAGGGGAGAACAGCGGAAGATCGGTCAGGCTCATGTGATTGGCTCCCTGAAAATGCACGGAGTAAACCTCGGCGAAAGTTTGTTCAGCCGTTTTGTTGCCGGCATACACAGTGACATAGTCAAGCTGCTTCCAGACATCGTCGGAGTAAACGTTAAGCAGCGGAGTAGTATAGGCTTTATTAGCTGCAGCAAAATTGTCCGATGCCCGGTCATAAATAAGCTCGCTGAACAGCGGGCCGTCCAGATTGACAACGGCACCGATGTCATCGCGCTCACGCCCGAGCCAGACACTGGCTGCGCCGCCCATCGAGTGGCCGAATACCCCGATTTTGGCCGGATCAACAAGCTGATAGACAGCAGGGCTGTCGTCCTTTGCGGCCATCTCCACCACTGTATCAATGACCAAACCCATGTCGCCCGTGCGAAGCTTCATCCATTTTTGAATGATTCCGTCAAGCTCCTGAGCCGTGTACACCCCAGCCTTGTTAGTATCATTGACTTCCTGAAAATAATCCGGGCTAATCATTGTCAGCTTCCCATCCTCGGATTCTGTATAAAAGGAATGATAAGGGTGGTCGATTGAAGCGACAACATAGCCGTGACTGGCAAGCTCTGTAAAGGTTGAGGTGTTGCTATACCTGATTCCGTATGCCCCATGGGAAAATACCAGCAGCGGATAATTACCTTCAGCCTGCTCCGGGTACCAGAACTCCACATTTACCTGTCTGTGCTCACCTGTATCCGTAAATTGCTCTATCCGGCTCTTGTCAGTGTAGGTGTACACAGCTGTTGCGACAGGATAGTCACCGGTTACCTCCGGCAACCGATACTGCGGAAAAAGCAGAACAGGTGTAAAAGCCAATGTCAGCATAATGAGCAGCAGGATTGCTTTTACCAGAGTGGTAGAGCGTTTGAATACACGCAGATCTGCTTTGGACTGCCGGATAAGCGAAAATACACCTCTCACCGCTAAAAGGAACAGCAGGCCTGTACATACAATCCAATAAAAGCTCCATTCAATGACAGGGAGCAGAATTAGTGTTGCCAATACGATAAATTCAGCAATTCTGACTAGGCTCTTTAATTTCCTGTGCTTCTGCTTCGTTACCATGCAATATACAGCCATAGCAATCTCAACAATAAGCGCAGCTGTGAATAATACAAATTCCATCTTTGGTTGTCCCCTTCCGGTGTTTATCATAATGCTGGCTTCATCTTATGAAACCGCCGGAAGGAAGTATATAGAAATTCAATAAGCTGTAGCTACAGGCCAATAAGCTGTAAAAATAAGTTGAATAGGTGTTTAATCCTGCCGTCTATCCGTCCTCAGCTGCTGGAGTTTTTCGTTAATCTGCTCCGCTTCTTTTTTATCCTGCTGCCAGGATAACAGCCGGATGATAGCATAGACTACGGCAATCTGCACAGCCATAATGGCTGTGGGTACAACCCCTTTTGACATCCCGGTCACGAGCGCCAGGGAGACCAGAATCACCTCCAGAGCGGCAAAGTGGATGATAACCCTGATCCGCATATTCCGCTCGCTTACCCCTTCAGGCGTATAGAGGATAATTCCGATTAATGTGCTTACCAGGCAAAAGCCCATTATGATATAAACGGTTGTCAGCTCAAAGGCCTCGTCAGGGTCAAAGAGCGATCTTAGAATCGTGATGATGATAATAACAGTTGCAAAAATCATTAAAAAGTCGGTTAGCAGCCCTTTTATCATTTGTGCCGGCTTCATGCTTTTTCCCCCTATAATCCCAGCATATTTTTGAGTACAGGCACGTATTGTCTGGAGATCACCACTCGTTCCCCGTTATCCAGCACTGCTTCGAACCGGCCGCTGATGGTCGGACGAACCATGTCAATTTTGGCGATGTTCAGTACGGTAGATTTGGATGCGCGAAAGCAGCTCAGCCTGCTGCACAAGGCCTCCAGCTCATAGAGCTTTTGCTTGACCTCGTACACGCTGCTCCTGCAGTAAATGAACACCTTTCCGTCTACAGCCTCAAAATAATAAATATCCCTAAGCCTGATCCGGTGGACCCGTTCATTCTGGTAACCAAGCAGCACGAGACTGTCTGTCTGCAGCCTATGTACAATGCCTTGTATTTCATCATCCTCCTCATGGCAGCGGATTATAATTTCTTCTTCCTGTTCTCTGGCAATCTGTTCGATCGAGATTTTCATGTCAACACCTGCTTTAATAAGATTACAGATTCAAGATTTATGTACATCTTAGCTGCGCGGAAGAAATGGGTCAATATTTTATATTATCTTAAAATAAACAACCGTTTTTCAAGGTGGATATGTAAACACTGCTGCATTTGTCCAAAAAAAATAAAAAGTGCAAATCCTTTGCAAACCATGGGCTATCACCTGCATTGCAGTTCGCTGCAGTTTATATAATCTTTTTTATTTCATTTCACAAAACATTCAATATTTTCATTATAATCTAAATTTTTTCTTGCTATAATTATGGAAATTAATGGTTAAGGGGGTGGATGGATTCCAGCTTCTCTGTTTTGGCTCATCGCAAGAAAGCGCTTAACTAAATCCTATTGAAGGAGTGTTATGTGATGTTGAGAAAAGGCATTTCCCTGTTAACTGCTTTTATTCTAGTGCTGGTTCTGGGACACATTCCGCAAGCCGATGCTGCCTCCGCAGAGAACAACGGGCTGTACAAAATTATTAACCGCAATAGCAGACAAGCTATGGAAGTGATCAACTGGGCTCATGAGAACGGCGCCAATGTCTCACAATGGAACGACCTCGGCGGGGACAACCAGCTGTGGCGCTTTGTCAGCGTCGGCAGCGGCTATTATCAGATTATCAACGCCCACAGCGGACGGGCACTGGAGGTTTATCAATATTCTACAGCCGATGGCGGCAATATTGTACAGTGGCAGAACATCAACGGCTATAATCAGCACTGGAAGCTGGAAGACAGCGGGGGCTATGTGCAGCTCAAAAATCGGCACAGCGGAAAGGTAGCCGAGGTCTATTCTCATTCCACAGCGGCAGGTGCAAATATAAGCCAATGGACCGATCTCGACAATCCTAACCAGCAATGGAGTCTGGTCAAGGTCTCACCAAGCTCAACAACGGTCAACTCCACGATAGTGGTCAAGTCCGGAGAGGTATATGACGGCAAGGGACGTACCTTTATAGCCGGTTCATCGCTTGGTGACGGCAGCCAGGCCGAAGGCCAGAAGCCAGTATTCAAGCTGGAGAACGGAGCCACACTGAAGAACGTAGTGCTCGGAGCACCGGCGGCCGATGGTATTCACACTTATGGTAACGCTTACCTGTCCAACATCGTCTGGACAGACATCGGCGAAGATGCGCTGACCATCAAAGAATCCGGAACGGTCACACTTAACGGTGGCGCTGCCTATAACGGCTCAGATAAGATGTTCCAGATTAACGCAGCAAGCACGTTCAACGTATACAATTTTGTCGGACGTGACGCCGGCAAATTCATCCGGCAATTGGGCGGTTCGACCTTTAACGTCAAGGTCTTCATTGACAGCTGTGATATCGCGGGCATGGGTGAAGCCATCTTCCGTACAGACAGCACAACCAGCTCGGTCACAATGACAAATACGCTGTATTCGGATGTCGGTGATAAATGGATTGGCGTCAAGCATGTTACCGAAAATAATAATACCGCTTATTAATCTATAAGTGCCCACAATTTAAAAAGATTAAGGCGGCAGGTCCCTTAGAGGCTTAGTGGACCTGCCGCCCTGTTATTTGTACCGGCAAAAGCAGTGAAACTCCGCCTAAACATTCAACCGTCTCCCCCGTTCCTTTTAATGCAATCCCCTCTTAAAAGCCCTACATGGTCCAGTCTATCAGCCAATGAATTAACACAATTTTTAACTGTAGGCTATAAATTTCCAGCAATTACTCTAGGGAAATATCCGGAACTTTCATATAATAGAGGGATTGATAGTTTTACCACATCTGAGAGGAAGTTAAATCTTTGCTTGAAACCCTGTTGCTTAACTTTTTATTTATCTTATTTCCGGTGCTGATTGTTGTTATTTTCTTTGAAAATAGAGCAAACCGCTACAATAACAAAATTCTGGTATTCATGTCTGCCGTTACGATGATTCTGTGCATAGCCAAGCCGATCAGGCTGGAGATGGGCTTTATTTACGATCTGCGCTATGTTCCGTTCATTCTTGTGGGGTTATTCGGCGGTTACGTGCATGTCCTTCCGCTTTATCTGATCCTAAATGTATACCGGTTGTACATTGGCGGGGCCGGCATTCTTCCGTCCTTCCTGTTCTCTACAACGGTGCTGCTGATTGTGCCTTACTTAAGTAAATGGTTTATCAGACAGAGCGCCAACCGCCGGATCTTTAGTGCTACCTTCATTGCTGCCCTTACAATGGGCATCTATCTGGTTACGCTTGGTGTAATGAAGGGGACGCTGGACAGGCAGTTCTGGATTCTGACCTTCTATGCGCTGACGACCCATGTCGGTGTTATGAGCATTATCATGATTCTGATTGAACAGATCATTACCAATATCAAGAACCGTGACCGCATTAACCAGTCAGAGCGCCTGAATGTCATCAGTGAGCTGGCGGCCAGCGTGTCCCATGAAATCAGGAATCCGCTGACGGTAACGAGCGGTTTTTTACAGCTGCTGAACAAGTCCGGGAATATTACACCTGAGGAAAAGGAATACGTCGAGCTGTCGCTGCAGGAGCTGAACCGGGCGGAGAAGATCGTAAGTGACTTTCTTTCTTTTGCCAAGCCGCAATCCGGTAATATGGTGTTTTCCAACCTGCGGACTGAAGCGGAGTATACCAAGAATATCATCATGCCCTTTGCCACCATTCATAGGGTAACCGTCGAATTCCATTTCAGTAATACGCTGAACACCAGCTATGACAAAAACCAGATCCAGCAGTGCCTGATTAACCTCTACAAGAACGGAATAGAAGCGATGAAAGAGGATGAATGCGGCACACTGACGATAGACATCTCGGAAAAGAGGCAAAACATCGTAATCAGCATCCGCGACACCGGGGTCGGTATGAGCAAGGAGGAGATTTCACGTCTCGGCAAGCCATACTATTCCACCAAAGAGGAAGGAACGGGACTTGGAATGCTCATGGTCTACAGCACAGTGGATAAGGTCAGGGGAGTTATTGAGGTTGAGAGTGAAAAGGGAAACGGAACCACCTTCATGATCACAATCCCTGCCACGGCTGAGCCTTCGGACTTCTAGTCCCGCTAAGTGACATAAACGTCACTTTACCCTCTGCTACATCTATGGCTGCAATTACCCGTTGTGGCTATATTGAATAGTAGAAGGGGAGGTAATAAAGCATGACAACGGTGATTGAAACGAGGAATGTGTCCAAAAATTACGGAGCTGCCGCTGTGCTCAAAAATATTGATCTCGTAATCGGAGCCGGGGAGCTCACTGCGGTAATGGGCCCGTCCGGATCAGGCAAGTCCACACTGATGAATGTGCTGTCGACCATAGACCAGCTGTCCGGCGGCGAGGTCTGGCTGGAAGGCAGGTCACTGCTGGATATGAACAAGAAAGCGCTGCGGCAGTTCCGCCAGGAGCGGATGGGCTTTATTTTTCAGGATTATAATCTGCTGGAGGCCTTAACGGTTAAGGAAAATATTCTGCTGCCGCTGTCGCTGCGCAAATTCAGGGCGGCGGAGATGGAAGAGCGGCTGTCCACGATTGCACAGGCGCTTAACATTGAAGGCATCATGGACAAGTATCCGAATGAAATTTCCGGCGGACAAAAGCAGCGGGCGGCCTCGGCCAGGGCGATTATTACGAATCCGGCAATTGTCTTTGCCGATGAGCCGACGGGTGCGCTGGATTCAAGATCGGCTACCCAGCTGCTGGAGCAGCTGGCCGGCTTAAATGAACGGTTCAATACAACCATAATGATGGTAACACATGATGTTTATGCGGCAAGCTACTGCCGGAGAGTTATTTTTTTGCGTGACGGCATGATTGTTAATGAGCTGTACGCCGGGGACCAGCCGCAGCAAGCGTTCTACGACCGTATACTGGAAACGCAGAGCCTTTTGGGGGGCCAGGCGCGATGAGTCTATTTGATCTGACAGTACGCAACGTAAAACGTAATTTCCGGCTGTATTCCATTTATCTGTTCTCGATGATTATAGGGGTCATTATCCAGTTCACCTTTTCCTCCCTGATGTACAACGGGGACATTATGGATGCGCTGCAGAACCGCGATAATTTCAGGAATGGCGTGGCTATTGCGTCTGTGGTTGTTTTTCTCTTTATCATTTTCTTTATCCTGTATGCCAACTCCTTCTTCATGAAGCAGCGCAAAAAAGAGTTCGGCATGTACCTGCTACACGGGCTCAGCGAGCGCCAAATCACCATTATGGTATTCTATGAGACGCTAATCCTGAGCACAATTTCGCTGGTTACTGGTGTGCTGCTCGGCGGCCTTCTGTCCAAGCTGTTCGGCATGCTGCTGCTCCGGCTGATGCAATATGACCAGGTCATTTCCCTGTCCTTCCCAGTCCAGTCCATTCTGTCCACTGCGGGGCTCTTCCTGCTGCTGGCGGTCATAATCAGTGTGCAGAGCCATATCATGGTGAACCGGGTACAGCTGATGGAGCTGTTTCATGCCAAGCAGAAGGCAGACAAGCCTGTACGGGTCTCTGCTGTCCCGGCGCTGCTCTCCGTGCTGATGCTGGTCCTGTCCTTTGCTGTGATCAGCAGCGGCAAGGGCTCGGTTTTCTGGCAGGACTATCCGGCCTGGAGCATGATTGGCGTAACGGGCGGGATTCTAGGCGGGACGTATCTGTTTTTCCGCCAGTTTGCCGGCTGGCTGCTCCAGCGGCTCAGCCGCAGCAGGAAATATCACGAGGGGAATACGGTGCTGTGGACCTCGTCGCTGCGGTTCCAGATCAGAGGCAATACGCTGAATCTGACCTTTATCACGCTGTTCAGTGCCGTTATTATGATGCTGATGTGCTTCATGACGATCAATTATAAGGTGCAGTTTGATGCAGTAGGCAGAAATTTGCCCAATGATATCGCCTTTCAGTCACTGGATCAGCAGACCAACAGCCGCATCGACGGGATGATCAGAGACTCGGATCATGAGATACGCTTTCACTTAACACAGGAGGGGGTGGCTGTTACCCCTGTAAGTGATATGCACACGCTCGTAGAGAATCCGGAGTATTATTCGGCGGATGTCCTGCTGGTAGCGGAGCACACCTATAACGAACTGATTGCACAGCGGGGAGACGATGAGGTTGTAGAGCTGCAGGGTAATGAAGCGGTCGGACTGGCGCAGGGCTCTGACTTCCCGAGGGTGTATGGTGCCGGTGAACAGCCGGAATTTACCGTTCAGGCAGGTGCGGAGACTGTATTCAAGCTGGCTGAAATCAAGGATTATGCTTATCTTGGCTGGGCTTCCGACCCGGTGCGCTCCATGGTTTACAAGCCTGCCGTGCTGATTATCTCCGATGAGGCTTACGGACAATTATCAGGCGGCGGGGCAGATGCAGAGCTGCGAACGTTTGAAATATACGGCCTGCACAATGCCCGCAATGCAGAGGCGCTGTCGAAGGAGATCCATGCTATCGTGACACAGACGCCGGGGGCTTATTATTCCTCCTTTGCCGATGTGTACTCCAAGCAGATCGAGAGCTCCTCGCTGATGCTCTTCGCCAGCGGCTTCCTGTCGCTGATCGCCGTCTTCGCCCTGGCCAGCATTATTTATTTCAAACAGCTGCGCGAGGCGACAGACGAACGGCTGCAATATTCAATTCTGCGCAAAATCGGCGTCGGCAGCAGACAGCTGAAGCAGGTCATCCGCAAGCAGCTGGTGTTCGTGTTTCTGCCTCCGCTGCTGCTGGGGATCACCTACAGCTGGTTCATCATTAAATACTACATTCTCGATTCCGTCGCCGGCTATTCCGGCCTTACAGCCATGGTATGGGGAATCATGGGCGTTTATTTTCTGATCTATCTGCTGCTGTACCATTCATCCACGAATCTGTACTATAAAATAGTCAGCGAGAACCCATAAAGCATGCCAGCCAGTGATGGCATAATGACGCAATCGGCCTTTTACAGGTCATTGCGTCTTTTCGTTGTTGTGCCGGAGAATGCTGAGGTAAGGATCATGATTTTTGGGAAAATGAATAGTGAATTCGCTGAAACTGCCGGCAGCTGAATCGCAGGTAATGTAGTGGCCGAGCTTTTTGGACAGCTCCTGGGCCAGATACAATCCCATGCCCGTGGACTTCACGAAGGTCCGCCCGTTAGTGCCGGTAAAGCCCCGCTCAAAAATCCGCGGCAGATCCTTGCGGTCGATGCCCACGCCGTTATCCCGGATCACAAGCAGCTTCTCCTGCGGTGTAGTCCGGCTTGTAATGGCGATCAAACCCTGATCGGCAGTGTACTTAAGGCTGTTCGAGACCAGCTGATTAAGGATGAAGAGCAGCCACTTTGAATCACTTTGCACAGTTGTACCGTCCACCTCGAGGCGGACCGCTATTTTTTTGGAGATAAAGGTCTTGGAATGGTGCTTCACTGCCGCTTTGGCGAGCTGCTCCAGGCTGCAGTTCACAATTTCATAATCCTTGTTAAAGCTGTCCAGCTTGGCGTAATAGAGGGCCTGATCCACATAATGCTCAATGCGGGACAGCTCCTCCTCCAGGCTTGCCGGGTTCATCTCGGTCTGCTGCATCAGGCGCATGACGGCGATGGGGGTCTTGATCTCATGAAACCAGGAGACGATGAAATCATAGGTTTCCTTTTGCCGGTCCTGAATGGCATTGAGTGAACGGATGTGGCTGATCCGCAGCCGGCGCATCTCCTCCCGGCATACCTCGGCTTCCAGTGACAGGGGCTCGGCGTCCTCATCGTCCGGCTTGCGGATAACCTGTACATTTTTCAGATAGCGGTAAAGGACAAACGAAGTCATCAGCAGCAGAACGAGGGCCAGACAATAGTAAAAGCTCTCCCAGTCCCACGCATTGTTCGGATTAATGCCGAATACAGCGGCAGTCAGCAGAAAGCAGGCCCCGCAGAGGTACAGGTACGGCCGTTCATATTTCAGAAAACGCCAGAAGCTCATTCGATAATATACCCCATTCCTTTGCGGGTAGCGATGAAATCCTCAAGGCCCAATAGTGCGATTTTGCGCCGCAGCCGGTTCACATTTACCGTTAAGGTGTTGTCGTCCACGAACTGCTCGTCATTCCACAGCACCTGCATCAGCTCATCCCTGGAGACAATTTTTCCGGTACTGCGCATCAGCGTCTGTAAGAGAATAAAATCATTCCGTGACAGCTCTGCTGTCTGATTACCATACTGGATAGAGGAGCTGGACAGGTTGAAAATAAGCTGCCGGTGCGAAAGCTGCAGGTTCTCATCCTGGTAGGTATAATTGCGGCGAAGCATCGCGCTGATCTTGGCAACCAGCACGCTTAAATCAAACGGCTTCTGGATATAATCATCCGCTCCCATATTGATTGCCATAATGACATCCATATTCTGTGTGCGCGAGGACAGGAAAATGACCGGAACCTTGGAGACAGAGCGGATCTGCTGGCACCAGTAAAAGCCGTCATACATGGGCAGGTTCACATCCAGCAGCACCAGATGGGGCTGAACCCTGTTAAACTCCTCCAGAATCTGCTCATAGGCTGTCACTTCGGAAACCTCGTATTTCCATTTGCGCAGCGTATCTGCGACGATTTGCCTGATTTTTACGTCATCTTCTATAATCATGATCCGAAACACAGGAATTCCTCCAAGCCTAAGGGTGATAAAATACTGCTTATTGCTAAAGTGAACAGACTTTTGCCGCACAGCTTCTATTATAAATCGCCTGCGGCTCAGTCACCACAGAAATGCGGCTATAGCTATTAATTATAACGGACGATAGATCATTGGTAGAACGGGATGGCCGGGGGCGTGTGCTATAGTAACTATACTAATTAAACAGATAGAGGAGATAAACCGATGAGCACCCAGACTGAACCTTTGAAACGTACTGTTACCCCATTCCGCTATGATATTGTCGGCAGCTTCCTGCGCCCTGCGGCTCTGAAGGATGCAAGAGTGAAATATAAGAACGGTGAGATTAGTGCCGTTCAGCTGAAAGAGGTTGAAGACGCCGAAATCGTCAAGCTTGTGGCCAAGCAAAAGGAAGTGGGTCTTCTGGCTGTAACAGACGGTGAATTCCGCCGCTCCTGGTGGCATCTGGATTTCTTCTGGGGCTTTGACGGTGTAGAGCAGACCCTCATTGACCAGGGATACCAGTTCAACGGAGCCCAGTCCAGACCGGAGACAGCCCGCCTGACCGGCAAAATCAGCTACAGCAGCCATCCGTTTGTTGCCCATTACACTTACCTCAAAAGCATTGTCGGGGACGACGTTGTAGCCCGCCAGTCTGTGCCGGCCGCTGCCCAGTTCCTGTTCGAGCTGGACCGTGCGGAGAATAAGGAGAGTACAACTGCGCTATACCCGAACCGGGAAGAGCTGCTTGCGGATACAGTCAAAGCCTACAAGGGAGCAGTGCTCGATCTGTACAATGCCGGCTGCCGCAGCATCCAGTTCGACGACTGCACCTGGGGTGCCCTGTGCGACGAGCAGTTTATCACCATCATGGAGCAGATCGGCGTGAATGTAGCCGACTATGCTGCGGAATTGGCCAAGGTGAACGCAGCCGTTGTAGCCGGCCTGCCGGAAGATCTTGTGGTTACGACGCATGTGTGCCGCGGCAACTATGTATCGACCTATGCCGGTGTGGGCGGAAGCTATGAGCCGATCGTGCAGGCGCTGCTCGGAATTGATAACTATTCCGGCTACTATCTGGAGTTCGACACAGACCGTGCCGGAGACTTCAAGCCGCTGCGGTTCCTGAAGGACAGCCAGCAGGTGGTGCTCGGCCTGTTCTCCTCCAAATTCGGGGAGCTGGAGAACAAGGAAGAGATCCTGAAGCGGATTGAGGAAGCCAAGCAGTACGTCGACCTGAACCGGATCTGTCTGAGCCCGCAATGCGGCTTCGCTTCTACAGAAGAAGGCAACCACCTGACCGAAGAGCAGCAGTGGAACAAGCTTGCCTATATCAAAGAAATTGCGGATGAGATTTGGAAATAGACTAAGGGTCCCGTTTGTTACGGGATGATTATAAGTTCAAGTAAACCGTACGGGGCTATCCGTACGGTTTACTTGTGTTTGTGGGCAATAACTTGTCGGGTAAACCTGCCGGTTGGTTACGGTTTGGTTACCACTATAAAGAATTTATTCGAAACTCCCCTTTGCATAGGGAACTCAGCAGTATCGCATGATGTGTCCCTGATGGTTGCACACTCTGTGTTGCCAGTCCCTGCTTGCACGTCTCTATCGGACCCAGGAGCCCTTATTAGCTGCTTTTTTTGGTTTCCTGCCTCTCTAACGGACCCAGATGACGTTATTTGTGCTGCTGATCCCATTTTTGTACGAAAATGCGCCGAATAAGGTCACTGGTGTCCGTTAAAGTAACCTTGCGTCCTGAATCCTGCTGATAAGGTCATCTGAGTCCGTTAGCGGGGGGCGGCACAGTCGAGTTGGGAGCTTTGCTCTTCCCAGTAACTTGGTTCATTAAATCTGCCACTAGAGTAGTCGTATATATGCACTCATTAATGTTGCTCGAACAGCTGTCTTCGAGTAGTCCACTCAAGGCAAGGTATTGACTCATTCTGTCCCTCACGTTCTTTACTCAAATTGTTCATTAATCTGCCCATTCAGCTAGTCCCATTCAAGCGCTCATTCATGTTGCTCTATTCTCACATATGTTTTTCAAGGGCAGGGCAGAGCTGCCCTTGTTCTGCCGGCCAACACCCTCCTAGAGGGTGTTTCTGTGCTTTTCTTTCCCCGCCGAAGAGGATGAAAGGGACGGAGCAGATTTTGGAACTGGAGGAACGGTAGTGTCCGCCTTTGTCTTCGGATTTCACCCGCTGACAGCGGTAAAAATAAAGGAAATCCGAAGACAACAGCGGCCGGAAGTCCAAAAACTGCGGAAGTCCCCCAGTATCCTCGCAGTCCGCACTCCCGCAGTTTCACGTCCTTACTCCCCAGTATCCTCACAGTTTTACAGCCCCCCAGCACTCCCGCACACTTTTACAAATCAGGGCACAGAAACACCCTTTCCCCATCCCCTTCATACTCTATAGGCAAATGCCTTTGTAAGGGAGCGACGGGAATGCTGAGAATTAGGCTGAATGAGCTGGCAAAAGGGAATGACAACGGTCTGCTGCAGACGGAAGTGTGGAAATGGGACGGGATCGGGTGGAATGAATATGTGGCTCAGCAGGAGGAGGATTTCATCCGTGCCGATGATGATCTGTTCGTGACGATCCCCGCAGAGGCGGGACTGTACCGTGTTGATTATTATATTAAGCCGCTGGAACCGCTCCAGTTCCTCGAGGCTGCGGATGTGAACGGTCTGCGGGCGGAAGTGCTGCATCCGGCGCCTTTTAAGACCAAGGAAGGGACGCTGTGGGGCTATATCAACAATGAAGGGCGGACCGCAATTGAACCGAGGTATGAGTATGCCGAGGATTTTCAGGAGAACGGGCTGGCAATCGTGCAGCGTAAGAACAGCAGCGGGCTGATTGACAGCAGCGGCCGTGAAAAAGTAAAGCCAATCTACTCCTTCATTGCCCCTTTTGCGGAAGGCCGGGCGGTAGTGTCGGATGCTAAGGGGTACACACTGATCGATGAAAAAGGTAAGGAAGTCACTGCGGCGCGCTATGATTATCTGAATTCGCTGCATGAGGGGCGGGCGCTCTTTTCCAAGCAAAGTACTACAGCAGGCGGCTCCCGCTACGGCTATATCGATGCGCAGGGCAAGGAAGTGCTGCCTCCGGTCTATCTGGATGCGGGCGATTTCATGAACGGGACAGCTTTGGTCAAAATCGCCGAAGGCGAATATGCGCTGATTGATCCGGATGGAAAGGTGCTGCATACGTACAAACATCCGTTTGTCGGAAATCCGGGCGACGGGCTGCTGGCCTACCAGGAGACAGAGAACGGCAAATACGGTTATCTTAACCTGGACGGCACTGTGGCAATCAAGCCGCAATTTACGTCGGCGCTGCCATTTTCGGAGGGCCGGGCGGTAATCAATACAGCGGAGGATTACGGGAACGCCTACGGGCTGATCGATAAGCAGGGGAAGCAGATCATTCCGGCCACCTATTATGAGGTGCAGCAGCTGGGAGAAAACCGCGTTGCGCTGGGAACTCCGCTCTATGCCGACCAGCCGTACCGGGGATCGCGTTATGTAATAGTAGATGCCGTAACGGGCAGGGTTCTCAGCAATCATCCGCTGCTCGGAGTGAATAACTATCAGCATGGGCTGGCTTCGGTTTTTGATGCCAAGGACACCTATTTTATCGACAAAAGCGGTAAAAAAGCATCCCAGCCGCCCGTGATTGCCGGCTCCGGCACATTATCCTTCAGCGGCAGCCTGATCCGTGCGGATATTGATCAGCGTACCGCTTACTACGACCGCAGGGGCAAGCAGGTATGGCGTCAGAACGGCGTTATTCCGCTCCGTCCGCCTTACTCCGTACTGGAGAAGAAATACAAGCCGAACCGGGACTACCTCGTCTACTATCCGGTGATTGAGGGCATTGCCGATATCGAAGTATCCAAAACCGTCAACAGCAGGCTGCGCAGCCTCTCCAAGGCAGAGGGCGTGGGAAGCGGAGGAGCAGCGCAGGATTTCAGTTATACCGGAGACTTCGCCGTTGAATTTTTCCGTAAAAATCTGCTGGTGCTCGAGCTCAGCGGCTATAATTACCCGTTCGGCGCAGCCCATGGTATGCCTACGATGCTGTATGAGCATGTCAATCTGCGCAGCGGCAGATTTTATACGCTAAGTGACCTGTTCAAGCCGGGCAGCAGATATGTCGAGAAGCTTAGCGACATCGTCGGCAAGCAGATCGCTAATGACCCACAGTATACTTATATTTTTCCGGATACGTATAAGGG
Source organism: Paenibacillus sp. FSL R7-0273 (assembly GCF_000758625.1). NCBI lineage: Bacteria > Bacillati > Bacillota > Bacilli > Caryophanales > Paenibacillaceae > Paenibacillus > Paenibacillus sp. FSL R7-0273. Next base: position 4,670,502 of record NZ_CP009283.1, on the reverse strand, counting down.
GATTACCGCCGATCAGCCGTTTTATGTGGATGAAGAGGCACTGTATCTGTATTTTGCGCCATATGAGATTGCTCCATACGCGGCAGGCTTTCCGACCTTCCGGATTCCATATGCTGAAATTATGGGCCTGATCTCGACAGAAGGCGATTTCTGGCAGTCTTTTCACTAAATACAACTAAGCGCCGGGCCGATAAATAGAATAAGTAGCCTACTACACAGCAAAGACTGCTGCCTCGACCGGGCGGCAGTTTTTTGAATGCCTGCACAGCATCTTACCCGGTTCTCTTGCTGGACAAGCCGTCCTGCAAATCTAGTACTGTAAACATTTAGCAGCGCACAGCTGATAGTTTTGTGCTACAATGACTGAGGAAGAAATGACAAGATTGTAATATTTGGTGCCGGCATACTTTCAGCACTGTAAATACAACAAGAACAAGGAGATGGCATAATGAAGAGCAAAACAGTAAAAGCAATGATAGGTGGAAGCGTAGCAGCAGTAATGGCCCTGAGCATTTCCATGCCGCTAAAGGCAGATGCAGCCAGCGGAACTGCAGCAGCAGCTGACACTGCCAGCTTTGCCCAATTCCTGCAAAACTTCACTCAATATAGCAACAAAGCCTTTGCATTTAAAGGAACGACCGTAGTGGTATCGAAGTTCAAGCCGCCGGTTGTTACACAGAAGCCTGCAGCCGCCGCTACACCGGCCGCAACAGCCAAGCCAGTGGCAACACCTGCAGCAACCGCTAAGCCGGTAGCAACACCTGCAGCTACTGCCAAGCCGGTAGCAACAGCTAAGCCTGCAGCAACCGCAGCTCCAGTCGCTACTGCAGCTGCACAGTCTTCCTATGTTAAGCAGGTTGTAGACCTGGTGAATAAGGAGCGCGCTGCAGCTGGGCTGTCTCCGGTTACCGCGCTGGACAGCCTGAACAAGGTGGCGGCTGCCAAGGCAGCGGACATGCGGGTCAACAACTATTTCTCCCACACTTCGCCTACGTACGGATCACCTTTTGATATGATGAAGTCCTTTGGTGTAACTTACCGGGCAGCGGGCGAGAATATTGCCATGGGCCAGAAAACGCCGCAGGAGGTTATGACAGCCTGGATGAACAGTGCGGGTCACCGTGCCAACATTCTTAGCGCGAACTTTAACTATATCGGGGTAGGATTTGATAATAACTACTGGGTGCAGGAGTTTATCGGTAAATAAACCGTACAACACTCTCTGCAGCTCATATATAAAAGGACTGCCTGGACAAGCCGCGAAAGCGGCCCGTTCCAGTGCAGTCCTTTTTTTTGCAGAAATCCAGGAGCTTCAGGAAATGCCCGCCTCCCAGATTGGCTCGGCATAGAGGTTCTTCAGCCGGCTGCTGCAATCCTTGCCTGTATCATAGGAACGGTCACCCAGCACCAGCCGGAAATGCTCCAGCGCTCTGGCGGCCTCTGCCGGTGACGTGCTGTTCAGCCAGGCTGCAAGCGCCCGGAGAACGGTGCGGCCTTCAGCCAGTGCCTGCTCCCACAGATCCCATACACTTTTAGTCCGCACCTCGGAATAGAGGGCGGAATGCCGCCATTCGCCGTGTTTTTCGTTCAGATAGTCTAGCTGCTCCTCAGCAGGAGAGAGCGGCTGAGAGAAAAGACGGAGGGCTTTGCCGCGCAGCAGGGATTTTTTCCAGCCCTTCGGATCGAACAGGAGCTTATGGGCAAGCAGCATATCCAGATAAGCCTCATCCCATATTTCGGCAGGCAGCCGGCCGGTCTCCGGATACCAGCGGGAAGCTGTTTCATGCAGAATGCTGTGGACGGTGAAGGGCAGGTGAGAGCCCACATTAATCTGCTTCCAGGCTGCATGCTGCCAGGTATTGATCTGTTTCAGCGACTTCATGAACAAAGTATCGAGCACTATTTCAAAACGCTGGTGGTTCCGGTGCTGGTAGCCTGCTTTCCAGTTGATATAGGGATGAAGATTGCGGTCAAGCAGGTGGTGGGTGATGAACCCGAGAAAATATTGCTGGGCTTCCAGACGCTCTCCGTCAGGCAGGGCAAGCGTCCGCTCCCAGAACTCGGTCAGCACCGGGCCGCAGCTCTCTGTATGCATATCATCGCCGAGCCGGAGTGCCCTTGCTTCCTTCTGCCAGGGAAGAAAGCTGTGATACAGCAGGATGTCAGGTCCCTGGCAGCCCAGCTGATACAGCTCGGGACGGGTCTTAACGTCAGCTAGACAAGCAAATTCCCCTTGAAGCTCCCCGGCGAGCTGCTGTCCGTACTCCAGATGCATCCAAATGTTTGGCATTCCGGTCCACCCCTCAGTCACGTAGTTTTCTCCAGCATACCTCCCCAATATTAAAAGAAAGTGAAATGGGCTTGCCGGCATTGTAATACCTGCTGCTCATTTGCAAATTGTGTATAGAAGAATTATGTTTATTTACATACGTTAAGAAGTTTGTAAAATGTGGAACAATGGAGAATAGAGGCATATGGAGGGATTGCTTTGAAGGATGCAAAATGGACCTGGCGCAGCGTAAGCGTGATTTCCATAGCGGCTACACTTCTTTTAATCGTGGGCTTTGTATATGCAGTGGGCGATATTATCAACCCGCAGGGTGAAGCGCTGACCAGCTCCCTGCCGCAGGTGACAGAAGCGCCTGAAGCCGCTGCTGAAGGCGAATTGCGGATTCTGGCGCTGGGTGATTCCCTGGCCAAGGGTACAGGTGACAACAGCGGCAGCGGGTTTGTCAGACGGGCGCTGGACGGGCTGAGCGGAGCCGGCGGTACAGCCGGGCTGATCGGGAACATGGGAATCAATGGACTGACCACCTCCGGGCTGCAGACGAAGCTGCAGGAGGAGGGCGTGCAGTACGCGCTGCGGCAGGCAAATGTCGTGCTTATATCCATCGGCGGCAATGACCTGTTCAGGGGCTCTGATATTTTGGGCAACGGGACCGGCGTTCAGGCTGAAGAGGGAGCAGGAAGTGTTGAAGCTCCGGCAGACAATGCGGCAGCAGACGGGGCTTCTGTACAGTCAACCGGTATTCTGGACGGGAAGCCGGGTGCGCTTGTGACCTCCACTCCAAAGCCGGGTGAGGACGAACTGACCCCGGAGGCACTGTTATCAGCTTTGCCTGAGGCTGCCAAGCGGCTGAGTGAGATTCTGGAGACAGTTGCGGAGATCAATCCGCAGGCACAGGTTTACTATGTAGGTCTGTATAACCCCTTCGGCGATATTGAGGATCTGCTTGTACCGGGGAATCAGGCAGTTACAGCCTGGAACAATGCGGCGATGGATATCATCAATACGCACAGCAATATGACCCTGGTGCCGACCTTTGATCTGTTCAACCGCCATCTGGACAAGTACCTTTCAAGTGATCATTTTCACCCGAACGGCGACGGCTACCAGCGGATCAGCGAACGGATTGTGCAGGCGATACGTTAATCATTAAATGTGAATGAACCCGAACCAGATATGAATGTCAGCAAGGAGCTGTGGGGATATGGAAAAAGAAAAGGCGGCGGAGACCGGAGAGGTTGTATTGTCCGTTAAAGGCGTCCGCAAGAAAATAAGCCGCAAATGGATCATTGATGATGTTACGTTTGATGTGAAGCAGGGGGAAATCTTCGGTTTTCTGGGTCCTAACGGAGCCGGCAAAACAACAACCATCCGGATGCTCGTGGATCTGATCCGTCCGACAGAGGGGACGATTACGGTCTGCGGCTATAATGTCAACCGTAATCCGGAAAAAGCGCTCCAATTCGTCGGATCGATCGTTGAGAATCCGGAGGTATATACCTATCTGACCGGCTGGGAAAATCTGCAGCATTTTGCACGGATGCAGCCCGGAGTGGACGAGCAGCGGATTACTGAGGTGGTTGATATTGTCCGGCTCGATCAGCGGATTCATGACAAGGTAAGCACCTATTCGCTCGGCATGCGGCAGCGGCTTGGCATTGCCCAGGCGCTGCTGGGGCGTCCGCGGCTGCTCATTCTGGATGAGCCGACAAACGGACTGGACCCCAAAGGGATCAAGGAGCTGCGTGAATTCATCCGCAACCTTGCCGAAGGCGGTCTGGCCGTGTTCGTCTCCAGCCATCTGCTTAGTGAAATCCAGCTGCTGTGCGACCGGGTGGCGATTATCAGCAAAGGGCGTGTGCTGGCTGTCGGCGGTGTAGACGAGCTTGTTGCACGCAATTCCCCTTATGTGCTCTGGGACCTTGCTCCTGTTCCGGCAGGGAGGGCTATCCTGGAAAAGCTTCCCGGCGTTACGCTGCTTAAGCTTGAGGAGGTTACCCTCGACGATTCTGTAATTGCCGGAATGGGCGGAGGCTCTGTCATCACGCTGATGGACGAGACCCTGATTCCCGGCATTGTTGCTGACATGGTTAAAGCGGGAGTTAAGGTAAAAGCCGTGCATAAAATCAGCCCCACACTGGAACAGCTATTCTTGAAGCTAACGGAAGGTGAATCTATTGACTAATCTGCTTCCGCTCATCCGTAATGAGTGTACAAAAATTATCAAAAAGAAGCGCTTTTATGTTATACTGCTGATTCTGCTTGTGCTTGTGCCTATGTTTACCTACGCGCAGATGCGCGCCGCTGAACGGAGCCGGGACAAGTTCAATTCGGACTGGAGGCTGGAAATCCAGCAGCGGATCACTGATAACCAGAACTCACTGAGCAGTGACCGCATTCCTGAGGAATGGAAGTCGTACCGGCGGATTTTTATCCAGCAGCTGCAGTATTATCTGGACCATGATGTGAATCCCAATGAGCCCAGCGGTGTAACGTTTACCCGTGAATTTCTGGATAACTCAGTCTCCCTGTTCATTCCGCTGCTGATTATGGCGGTTGCTTCGGATCTCGTGTCCGGCGAGCGGACGACAGGCACCATCAAGATGCTGCTGACCCGGCCTGTAAAACGCTGGAAGGTGCTGTTCAGCAAGCTGGCGGCGCTGCTTATGTTCGTCTCTTTAATTGTGCTGTCCGTATTCCTGATCAGCTACCTGGTTTCAGGGCTTGCCTTTGGATATAAGGGCTTTAATATTCCGGTGTTTACCGGCTTCCAGCTCAGCGGGGATACGGTGGACATGTCAGGCGTGCATTCTGTGCCGCAGTGGCAATACCTGCTGATGCAGGGAGGGCTGATCTGGTTCGTTAGCGTCGTTGTCGCACTGCTTGCTTTTATGGTATCGGTGCTGGTACGCAGTACTGCCGCGAGCATTGTTGTGATGATGGCCGCACTGATCGCCGGATCCATCCTGACGAATATGGCTGCAGCCTGGTCGACCGCAAAGTATTTATTTATGGTGAACCTGGGGCTTACGGGGTATTTAGCCGGCACGCCTGCGCCGATTGAGGGGATGACGCTGCCTTTTTCACTGGCAGTACTGTCTGTCTGGGGGCTGGCCGCGATAATCATTTCATTCGCCGTCTTTACGAAAAGGGATATTTTGAATTAGAATGTACAAAGTGAACGAAAACGTTTGTTTGCATTTCAGAGTATGAGTAAGTGAGATAAGGGGGAGCATGAATGCTCGAACAGATCGATATGTTTGCAAAAGTCTCCAAGGACGGCTTAGCCGGCCCGACCGGATACGATGCTGACGACATTCAGGTGCTCGAAGGTCTGGTTGCGGTCCGCAAACGGCCCGGCATGTATATCGGCAGTACGAGTTCATCGGGACTGCACCATCTTGTATGGGAAATCGTGGATAACGCCGTTGATGAGCATTTAGCCAAATTTTGTTCCAAAATTGATATTTCATTACGTAAGGACGGTTCGGTAACCGTCATCGATAACGGCCGGGGCATCCCGACCGGAATGCACAAGACAGGAGTGCCGACGCCGCAGGTTGTGTTTACGATTCTGCATGCAGGCGGTAAATTCGGCGGTTCCGGCTACAAAAAATCAGGCGGACTGCACGGCGTTGGCGCTTCTGTCACCAACGCCCTGTCTGAGTGGCTGGAGGTCGAAATTTACCGTGAAGGCAAAACCCACCGCCAGCGGTTCGAATACTGGGTGGACAAGAGCGGCAAGGAGCATGTCGGCGAGCCTGTGACCGGCCTCGAGGTTCTTGGAAATACGAACAAGACCGGTACGAAGATCACCTTCAAGCCGGATATTCGCGTCTTTGCAAACGGCATATCCCTGAGCTACGATACGCTTGCAGAGCGGGTGCAGGAGATTGCGTTCCTGAACTCGGGACTGCGGATCACGCTTAGCGACGAACGGAGCGGACGCCAGGACGAATACTTCTATGAGGGCGGAGCCAGCCAGTTTGTCCAGTTCCTGAATGAAGGCAAGGATACGCTGCATGATGTGATTCATTTCAGTTCGGAGAAGGACGACATTGAGGTTGAAGTAGCGCTGCAGTATAACGCCGGTTATACAGAGACACTTGCCTCATTCGTCAATTCCATTCCGACCCGCAGCGGCGGAACCCATGAGACCGGGTTCAAAACGGCTTACACCCGTGTGATGAATGATTACGCCCGCCGTACACAGCTGCTGAAGGAAAAAGACAAGAACCTGGAAGGGAATGATCTTCGCGAGGGCATGATGGCTGTCATCAGTGTCAAGATGTCAGAGGTTGAGTTTGTCGGCCAGACCAAGGACCAGCTTGGCAGCGCCTCTGCCCGCAGTGCTGTCGATTATATCGTGGCTGAGAACATGGCGCGGTTCCTCGAAGAGAATCCGCAGGTGGCGCAGAGCCTGCTGAAGAAATCGATTCAGGCCTCTAAGGCACGCGAAGCGGCGCGCAAGGCCAGGGATGAGATCCGCAGCGGCAAGAAGCGCAGCGAGAGCTCCAATCTGGGCGGCAAGCTCTCACCGGCACAGTCGAAGGATGTAACCCGCACTGAGCTGTTCATCGTCGAAGGGGATTCCGCCGGCGGCTCGGCCAAGCAGGGCCGTGATTCCAAGATTCAGGCGATTCTGCCGCTGAAGGGCAAGCCGATGAATCCGGAGAAGGCCAAGCTGCTCGATATTCTGAAGAATGATGAGTACAAAGCTATTATTTCTGCAATCGGTGCAGGGATTGGCCCGGATTTTGCCGTAGAAGACAGCAATTATTCCAAAATCATTATTATGACTGATGCCGATACTGACGGTGCACATATCCAGGTCCTTCTGCTGACCTTCTTCTACCGTTACATGAAGCCGCTGATTGATGCCGGTAAGGTCTTTATTGCCCAGCCGCCGCTGTACAAGCTGACCCGCAAATCGGGCAAGCTGGAGACGGTGCGCTACGCGTGGAGCGATGAAGAGCTGCAGAATTACCTGAAGGAGTTCGGCAAGAACTTTGAGCTTCAGCGCTATAAGGGGCTTGGTGAGATGAACCCTGACCAGCTGTGGGAAACCACGATGAATCAGGATACCCGTACCCTGCTCCAGGTGCAGATTGAGGATGCCGCCAAGGCGGAACGCCGCGTCTCCACGCTGATGGGCGACAAGGTCGACCCGCGCAAGCGCTGGATCGTTGAGAATGTTGATTTTACGGAAATAATTGAGTAGGAATGGCCAATTGGTGGTCATTCAGCTCTGCAGTTTACGGCGGGATGCTCAATAACCCGCCTTTGCTTTAGCCATGCCGCAGATTCTGACGGCATGGTCTTAGCGGAAGTGACGATTGCTTCCGGTTTCTAAAAGCTTGATGATTAGAGGAACGGAGCAGAGTAAAGCCTGCAAGGCGGCAACGTTCGCCTTTATTCTTGAATTTCAACCTTGCTATAAAGATTCAACTTTTATACTTTTATTAGGAGAAGTGGCGGAAGGGAATTTTGGAACTGTAGGAGCGACTGCGACCGTCTGAAAGCTTTTCGCAGAAAAGCTAGCTACGGAAGCATATGCTGTCTGCGGATTTCAACCGCGAACAGCGGATAAAATCAGGAAATCTGCAGACAACAGCGGCCGGAAGTCCAAACATTCTCTGGAGTCACGGCAAAGCCCAAATAAGAAATCTATAAGTTAATCTGTATAGCGGACAATAATGTGGATTCGAGAATAACAGCGGTTGCAAGTCCAGACTTTCTGCGGAATGACGATAATCATCAGACTTTTTTTAACGGGATAGATTGAGGAACAGAAGGTGAGCCAAGTGAGCAGTTTATCAGAACAATTTTCGCCGGCTTTTCTGGAAGAGGTCGTCGGTGACCGCTTTGGCCGGTATTCCAAATATATTATTCAGGACCGGGCGATTCCCGATGTGCGGGACGGGCTGAAGCCCGTGCAGCGCCGTATTCTGTATGCGATGTACGACTCGGGCAATACCCCGGACAAGCCGTACCGCAAATCAGCCAAAACCGTCGGGGACGTTATGGGTAACTATCATCCCCACGGCGACTCCTCCATCTATGACGGTATGGTCCGTATGGCCCAGCCGTGGAAAATGGGGCATGTGCTCGTAGACGGACACGGCAACTGGGGCTCGATGGACGATGACCCGGCTGCAGCGATGCGTTATACCGAAGCCCGCCTGTCACCGATCGCAATGGAAATGATGCGTGACATTGAGAAGCGCACCGTGCTGTTCAAGGACAACTTTGACAACACGGCGAAGGAGCCGGTAGTTGTACCTTCACGGTTCCCTAACCTGCTGGTTAACGGCACAAGCGGGATCTCCGCCGGCTTCGCGACCGAAATTCCGCCGCACAACCTGCGTGAGGTGATCGACGCCTGCATCGCTGTGATGCAGAAGCCGGAGATCTCCCTGGAAGACATCATGACCTTTATTAAGGGCCCGGATTTCCCGACCGGCGGTACTATTATGGGCGGCGACGGCATTATGGATGCCTACCGCACCGGCAAAGGCCGGATCTACCTGCGTTCAAAGACCGAGATAGAGAATCTGCGCGGCGGCAAGCAGCAGATTGTGATTACCGAGGTTCCGTTCCAGATTGTCAAATCGCGGCTTGTCACCTCGATGGAGAACATCCGGCTGGAGAAAAAGATTGACGGTATCGCGGAGGTCCGCGATGAGAGCGGACGGGAAGGCCTGCGTATTGTAGTCGAGCTCAAGAAGGATGCCGATGCTCAAGGCGTTCTGGCCTACCTCCTTAAGAAGACCGATCTGCAGGTTACCTACAACTTTAATATGGTGGCCATCGTTAATAAAGCTCCCCAGCAGCTTGGACTCAAAGCGATTCTGGAGGCTTACATTGCCCACCAGCGTGAGGTAGTTACCCGGCGTACCCAGTTCGATCTGGAGCGGGCTGAAGACCGTGCCCATGTCCTGGAAGGACTGGTCAAGGCGCTTAACATTCTGGATGAGGTCATCGCAGCCATCAAGGCTTCCAAGAACCGCCAGGATGCCCAGAATAATCTCGTCTGGATGTTCGGCTTCAGTGAACGCCAGGCGGATTCGATCCTGACCCTGCAGCTGTACCGGCTGACCAATCTGGAGATTCATTCCCTGCAGAAAGAGCTGGATGAAATGATGGCCCGGATTAACACGCTTCAGGGCATTCTGAACAGCGACAAGAAGCTGATTTCCGTCATCCGTAAAGAGCTGCTGGAAATCCGCGACAAGTACGGCATCGACCGCCGCTCACTGATTCAGGGCGAGGTGGAAGAGCTGAAGGTCAGCCTCGAAGTGCTGGTCAACGCTGAGGATGTTCTGGTTGCTATGTCGGCCGACGGCTACATCAAGCGGACCGGCATGCCATCCTTTACACGCTCGGGCGGAGAGCGCAATGCTTCCGGGGTCAAGGACGGGGATCACATCGTAAGGCTGCTTGACCTGAATACAAGGGACAGCCTGCTTGTCTTTACCCGTAAAGGCCAGTACTTCCTGCTTCCGGTGCATCAGATACCGGAATTTAAATGGAAAGAGCCGGGTACGGCAATTGTTAACGTAATCGGCCTCACCAAAGGCGACGGAGTTGTAAGTATGCTGCCGGTAGGTAATCTGGATGATCCCGGGACCAGCCTTGTATTTGTCACACGCAAGGGTCAGGTGAAACGGACGGAGCTCAAGGAGTACTCAACCAGCCGTTCAGGAGCTGTAGCTGCCTGCAAGGTTGGTGAAGGCGATGAGATTATTAACGTGTCGCTAAGCAGATCTGACAAGGACCTGGTGCTTGTAACCCGTGAAGGGATGAGTATCCGCTTCAAGGAGAATGAGGTGAACCCGATGGGCCGTGTAGCCAGCGGGGTTAGAGGGATTCAGCTGCGCGAAGGCGACGAGGTGGTTTCCTGCTTCTGGGTCACTGAGGATGAAGGCGAGATTCTTGCTGTAACGGATATCGGCTATGCCAAACGGAGTCTGCTTGTGGATTATCCGTCGCAGAGCCGCGGCGGCAAGGGCATGCCAACCTTTGAATTCAAGGAAGGCAAGCGTGTGAAACCGAACGGCAGCCGGATCGCGGGGGCGTTCCATTGCAAGGAGCCGCTGGAGCTGATTGCAATTACCCGGGACGGACAAGTCCAAACCTTCTCTTCCGAGTCTGCACCGCTTGGCGAGCGCCGTTCGATAGGCAAGCTGCTGGTTTCCGTTGAGAAGAAGGACGAGATAGCTACGATTTTCCCGGCAATTAAATAATTAAAGCAACAGAGAAGATATTATAGCAGCGCGTGTACGGCTCTTACAGAGCGGGTGCATGCGCTGTTTTTGTATTTTGAATCAGCCCGCAATAGCTGGAGGAGCAGACCGTCACAATTTTTTATTTTTTTGTTTAGCAGGAAATGGAATTTATTTCTCGAATTTGTAGGTATACCGGATAGAGATCCGCAGGGAAAGGAAGGAATAAGTGTGCACTCCTCTGAATTCAGTAAAATCTGGCACAAAATCTTAAAGGATTACAAATTACATATGGACAGCAACCTTGCCCCTACACTGACTGATGCCCAGCTCACCGTACTGGAACTGCTGCAGGAGCGCGATGCGATGAAGCCTTCTGATCTGGCGCCTCATCTGGCAACCAGTCCGGCGGCGGTAACGATGCTGCTAGACCGGATGGAGAAGAACGGATTAATCGTGCGTGAGCGTGATGCTGCAGACCGGCGGATTGTCTGGGTGAGCATTACCGAGACAGGACGGAGGGAAACCACGCGCGGACTTAAGGTGCGCAGTGATTTTTTTGCCGAGGCGCTTGATCCGATATCATCGCACAACCAGCAGCTGCTGCTGTATCTGATGGGGAAGATGGCGGTTGCCCCGGCGCCGGAAGGCTCGACACCTTAAATACAGCACCCTCATAATAGTATGCTTATAAAAAAGAGGCCATCCGTCAACGGATGGCCTGTTTCTGTACCTGCTGCGGCCACAAACTCCAGGGATGAGCCTGCGGCGGCAGTGAGATCAGCTCGATATCTTCTTTGGTAACCGGATGCGGAAAGCCGACAACCGCTGACCAGAGGGCAATCTGCTGGCCCGGCCGGTTCACGGCGGCGCCGTATTTCTGGTCCCCGGACAGCGGACAGCCAATCCCGCTGAGCTGCACGCGGATCTGGTGCGAGCGTCCGGTCAGCAGGTCAATCTTCAGCAGGCTGTAGCCTTCAGCGGTTCCAAGCACTGTATAATCAAGGATGGCTTCCTTGCCGCCCGGTGTGCCCTTGCGGACGATGGAGACGGTGTTGGTCTTGGCGTCCTTAAGCAAAGTGTTGACCAGCCGGCCCTGGGAGGCAGGCGGCTTGCCGTGGACAACAGTCAGGTATACCTTGCGGAAGGCATGGGTTCGGACACTGTCGGACAGCCGGGAGGCTGCCTTAGAGGTCTTGGCAAAAATCATTGCCCCGCCGACCGGACGGTCCAGCCGGTGCACAAGTCCCATAAAAACATTCCCCGGCTTGCTGTACCGTTCCTTCACATCCTCCTTGAGCAGACTGAGCAGGTCGGGATCACCAGTAGCATCCTCCTGTACCGGAATGTTCACAGGCTTCACAATGCCCAGCAGGTGATTATCCTCGAACAGAATCTCAAAGCGGGATTGTCCGCCGGACGGCTCCCCGCCAGTGCTGCGATGCTGCGTACTCATGGCTTACGCCTCCCAGCGGCCCAATATTCCGCAAGGCAGGTTCATGCCTGAGGCTGTAATCGGCAGCCCGATTTCCCCGGAGGTCAGCTTGCCGCCGTACCGCTTAGCCATGGTCATATTGAGCATGTTCCGCAGAACGGTCGGAGAGATGCCGGTTGTGTAGGAGTTAATCAGCATAAAGAGCGGTCTGTCGCTCATAATTTCCATGCAGCTCTCAAGGAACGGGTAGAGGCTGGATTCCAGCTTCCACATTTCGCCGCCCGGGCCGCGTCCGTAGGACGGCGGGTCCATAATAATGGCGTCGTATTTACTGCCGCGGCGCTGTTCACGCTGGACGAATTTGAATACGTCGTCCGTGATGAAGCGGACCGGGCGCTCGCCGAGGCCGGACAGCTGGATGTTTTCTTTTGCCCACTGAACCATGCCCTTGGCTGCATCGACATGCACAACCGAAGCCCCTGCGCTGGCTGCAGCGACTGTCGCTCCGCCGGTATAAGCGAACAGGTTAAGCACGGAAATCGGGCGGCCTGCGCCGGCAATCTTGTCCATCATCCAGCTCCAGTTGGCTGCCTGCTCAGGGAAAAGGCCTGTATGCTTGAAATTAGTCGGGCGCAGATGGAACTTCAGCTTGCCGTAGCTGATTTTCCAGTCGTCCGGGATTGTCTTTTTCATTTCCCATTGTCCGCCGCCGGAGGAGCTGCGGTGATAATGTCCGTGCACATCGCGCCATTTCGCTGTTTCTTGAGTCAGCGGCCAAATAATCTGCGGGTCCGGACGGCGCAGGATAATATCTCCCCAGCGTTCCAGCTTTTCCCCGCCTCCGGTATCAATAACTTCGTAGTCTTTCCAATCGCCTGCAATATACATCATTAATCCATCCTTCAAAAATTCATTTAGACTTCATTGTACAACATTTAAGCGGGCGGCTACAAACAAAAAGGTTGCAAAGCTGCGACTATTCTCAGCTTGCCCATCTGCCGGCCGGTACATAATATTGCCGGAGTCTCCGGCGGGCAGGATTAAAAGTGATTTTGAACAGGATACGGGCAAATATGCTCTTCTGGCGCGGATGTGGCGGATTGTGTATGATCAAAGGAGCGGTTTATTAAAGGAAGGGCGGAGGAGGAGAGCAGATGTACAATCTTGCAGAGCTGTATTATCCGATTACAGCAAAGCCGGATGGTGCTGGAGAGCTGAAGCCCTGTAAGGAGCTGCAGCCGTATATCCGCTGCTTCTGGGGGAGCCTGTCAGAGCCGGCGGAAGGAGCGGCACAGCCGGATAAGCTGTCCGGACATCAGCCGGCGAGGGAGATTATCATCCCTGACACCTGCATGGACATTATTTGGGAGTGGGATGCGGATACCGGTGCTTCCGGCGGTGTTTTTTGCGGAATCAATGATACGGCCTTTGAAGTGGAGCGAGCTGAACCGTCTGCGTCCAGGCTGCGCTTTGCCATCCGGTTTCACTTCTGGGCGGTGCACCTGTTCGCGGAAGAGCCGCTCACTAATGTAATGAACTACTATGGTGATGTGGATGCCTATTTCCCTTTTTTCCGCAGGGAGCTGGGTGAAAGGCTGACGGCTGCCGGGACAATGGCCGAGCGGATTGCCATGACCGAGCAGGTTCTACTGCGCCGTCTGGAGCTGGTGCGCGGCAGCCACAACGGGCTGATGAATACAGTCCATGACATTTTGCGGGCTAAAGGGGTGGTAACGGTAAGCAGTCTCGGCAGCAGCAACGGCCTTGGCAGCCGGCAGCTTGAACGGCTTTTCCGCGAAAATATCGGCATTTCCCCCAAACAGACTGCTGATCTGGTCCGGTTTCAGAATGTCTGGAAGAGCCTGTACCGCCCCTCACCGCAGATCAGGAATCTTCAGGACCTGGTATATGCTTACGGTTACAGCCATCAATCCCATTTTAACAACAGCTTCAAAAAATTTGCCGGACAGACCCCGCTGGAGGCGCTGGCGTATGCGGAGCGATAAATGTCGTCTTTTTGCAATACAGGGAATTAGCCTGCAGTTACAATAAATACAGTAGCCGGACAAGGCTGACCACACATCAGGAAGAGAGAGTGAACCCATATGATATCGGCATTTGAAGGCATTAATCTGTACACCAAGGATCCAGCAGCGCTTGTAGCGTTCTATTCCGGCGTTCTTGGGATTCCGGTTCCGTTTGAAGGCTTCGGCAACGGGGACGGGGCGAAGATCGGTTTTGAGGGAGGACTCCCGGGAATCATTATCTGGGATGAGCACAAATGGGGCAAGCATACGACAGGAGTTGTTAACCTGGTCTATTCCTGCAGCAGCCTGGATGAGACGTATGCAGAGCTGAAAGCAAGAGGGCTGGATTGCGAGCCTCCGGTTACAATGGAATACGGCGGCAAAGAGATGAACTTCCGCGACCCGGACGGCAATGGAATTACACTGCTTGAGGGTGCTTATTAAGCCGTTCAGTAAATTGGGCGGTTTAAGCAACCCCTCGGATAAATATGCAAAAGCGGTACGCGGACAGGAGCCTTATAAACAGGCTGCTGTCTGCGTTTTTTTATAGGTTGACAATGAGAATCATTATCAAATAGAATGGAGATAATTCATTTTGGCTTTGCGGTAAATAATGGAGCCATCATATACTTCATGCTTAACATAGGGAGGACAAATCATGGCTAAGGTGCTAGTGGCATACGCCAGCTTGACCGGCAATACGGAGGAGATCGCGGAGCTGATTGCAGAAGGAGTACGCCAGGCTGGCGGGGAGGCCGTGCTGAAATCGGTAACCGACTGCAATGCAGATGAGATAAATCATTATGATGCGGTACTGCTGGGAGCTTATACGTGGGGAGACGGCGAGCTGCCGGATGAATTCCTTGATTTTTATGAGGAGATGGATGAGCTCGATTTGGCCGGCTATAAAGCGGCTGCGTTCGGCAGCGGAGATACCGGTTATTCCATATACTGCGGAGCGGTAGACCTGATTGAAGAGAAGCTGAAGGAGCGCGGGGCAGAGATTGCCCAGGACAGCCTGAAGATTGAATATGGCCCGAATGCGGAGGAAAAGGAAGCCTGCCGCAGCTTCGGACGCCAATTTATCGAAACCTGCGCGGCGGTTTCTTAGGCATGGGCGGCGCGGCAGGAAGCCGGGAGACAGATAAAGCGGAGACGCCGGAGGTGCGTTTCACCAGGCTGAATGATTTCCGCATGGAGCATATCATGCTGGGCGGTTCAGAGTCACTTGGCAGCGGTGCTGCGGCCACCGGGCTTCCGCGCTGGAGACAGCAGGTGCAGTATGCAATCGGCCATACGCTGAACGATTTCTACAGCCTGCAGCCTGCGGTGCGCAGGGAGACGCCGATTCAGTTTCTGCTGGAGCGGCGCTGGCCGCCCAAAAGCAGTGCTTTTCCGTCGCTGATGCATTATTGGGATGTAAAGACGGCGGTTGGCGATGAGCTGATGCGGCTTGCACCGGTCAATCATACAGGTGAGATACCTGTTATGCTCTATGAGCAGTGGCATACCCAGGTTCCGGAGCTGTCGGTCGAGCTGGCGATGATCTTTCAGCTGGCCTGGAATTCGGAGCGCAGCGGCCGCTGCCTGAACATTCAGAAATTTATGGTGTCCGGGCATGAGGATGTAATCACCGGCTTCCTCCATATGGCTAATGTGTTTTGCCATAAGGCTTACGGAATGCCGGCGGATACTATTGAAATCTACTCGCTGATGGACGGACGCAGGCATATCTTTGACGGGGCAGGCATACCGCTTACTGAATCACTGGATTATGTGCGGCTGCTGTCGGTATTTCTGAATCAGGATCATACCGCTGACCGGAACGTCAGTGTAGCCAGCCGGAGAAATGAGAAAAGTGAGACCGCCTACGGCGGGTTCGGGCTGATGTAGCCTGTACTGATTTGTGCAAAAATGCTTTAAAAAGCCACCGCCACCCGGTAACCTGCCGGGCGGCGGTGGCTTTTATGGTGTGCTACAACGAGCCTGTATAGCGGTAATAGTCCTGCCTGTTCACGATCACGAAGCCGCAGCTTTCATACAGCTTCAGCGCGTTCGGATTGTCCAGTGACACTTCGAGGTTCACCCCGTTGTAATTCCGGCGCTCCCTGTCGATGGTCTGCTGCAGGGCGCTTCGTCCGATCCCGAGGCCCCGCAGGTCCTTGTCCACGGTTAGACCGTAGATCCAGGTCTCGTTGTTATCTGACCAGAGCCGCATTTTGCCGGCTGGCTGCCCGTTCAGCTCGATGATGATATGCTCCTGCAGCGCTTCAAGGCTCTGCTCCTTAAATATTTCCGCCGCTTCTTCCTCGGTCATATCAAACCCGGAGCTGTCCAGCTTAATGAGAATGGAGGCTTCATCCTCGCGTGCAGGACGAAGACTAACGGTTCCGGCAGCGGAGCTTGCTTCTCCCGGACCCTGCAGGGCGGCAGAAGGTTCCCATTTCATCTGGTATTCGGCATGTCCGAACACCAGCGGCAGGCTCTTCAGGAACCCGGCACCAGATGCCGAGGCTGCGGGGGCATTCAGAAGCAATTCAGAGATATTGCGCTGCCTGATTTTTTTCTGTGCCCGCTCCCACAGCGATGTAAAGATGCCTCTGCGCCGGAAACCCGGCCGGACCATACCGCACACCTCCATGCTGCCGCCGAAGCCGTACAGGCCGATGAAGCCGACGAGCTGATCCTCCTCATAAGTCACGAGCCATTCTGTCCCTCCGGCTTCCGTGGTATGCTCCAGCATGTCCCAGTTCAGCTTCAGGGAGATTCCCTCATATTGCTCGCAGCGCAGCTGGAGCTCTTCAATTTCTTTTAATGTATGCTCAGTATTCAATCCGTTTCCTCCTCAGGTTGAGCGCTAACACGCTTCATGCTCTTCATGCTCCCAAGGAAACGGATACGCTTTTATGATGCGCTTCCGTCTCCGCTGAGCACATCGGAATATTCCTTATGCCGTTCGAACTGCTTGGCGGCATAAGGGCATTCCGGAATGATCTTTACCTGCTCTTCACGGGCCTTGTCCACCACTGCCCGCACCAGCTTCTCGCCTGTACCCTGCCCGCGCAGCTCTTCCGAGACGAAGGTATGATCCACGATCCAGTTCCCCGTAGCCTCTTCCAGCCTGTATGTAATCTCGGCAAGATCCTTTCCGTCACCGGCAATATAAAAACGGCCTTCACCCTGAACAATTTGTCCCATATTCTTCACTCCAGTCTTTTTAATATGGCTTTATTTTACTATTCCGAATGACAAAAAGCGAGAAGAGGAAGCATATGGATGTTTCCATTAGTGTCCAGCAGGGTAATTAAGAAACTAATTAGACCTGTATTTCTAACGGGTCTTGTTTCCATACGAAGTCCAGCAATTCAAGGCAGTATCTACAGAGGCGCTATTGGACGCAGCTAAGCTGACTGCATGTAAATTCATGCTGCAGCTCACCAAACTTAGCGTATGCTTTCGAAGCGAGTTTTGTCCTAAGAGACTCACGGAAGCCGAAGCTAACAAAACTACTAGGAGGAATTATCATGAATACTACAGTTCGTTTGACTGAAAGATCCGGCTCGGCTTCTGCAACGCGGAAAAAAGGCTTTGTACCGGTTGTCGTCTACGGTGCAGGTTCAGATACACAATCCTTTTCGGCGGATGCCAAGGCGCTTAATGAAATTGTCAGCAAAAATCCGCGGGCCATTCTCAAGGTTGAGCTTCCGGATTCCGGTGCTAAAAATGCGGTAATCGCAGAAATCCAGCGCCAGCCGCTCTCGCGCAATATTCTGCACGTAGATTTGCAGCAAATTGATATGAAGGCGGAGCTGGACACCAAGGTGGCATTCCAGTTCACAGGCGATCCGTCCGGTGTGAAAATGGGCGGTATCCAGCAGATCGAGCTGTATGAGCTCGATATCAGAACGCTGCCGGACAAGCTGACTCCGACCTTTGACGTGGACATCAGCAATCTGGAAATCGGTGACCAGCTGCTGGTATCCGATCTGCCTAAGCATGATGGCTGGGAAATTTTGACACCTGAGGATACGCTGATCGTGCGGATTTCGCCGCCGATTGCCCATGAGGAGCCTGCAGAAGGCGAAGCTGCTGAAGAACCGACAGCCGCAGAGAATGCAGAAGAAGGCAAGACAGAAGAATAAGATCCCGGCATACAGCAGGGTGTATAGACGGAGCAAGCCATTCCTTAGCGGGAGCGGCTTGCTCCTTTTTGCGTGGAACGGGTTCTGCTGCTGGGAAAGACCTGAGAAAGGTGCGGGAAAAGCATAATGCGTTCCTGTTATCAGCATTTACAACGTAACAGTGTTATGTTACGATGACGACAAGGAGTGATTACATGGAGGAAGATTTGATTTCCAAGAAGGAGCTGCTTGAGCTAACAGGAATCTCATACGGGCAGCTCTACCGCTGGAAGCGCAAGCAGCTGATACCGGAGGAGTGGTTTATCCGCAAATCGGTGTTTACCGGTCAGGAAACCTTTTTTCCAAAGGAACGGATTCTTGGTCGCATCCATAACATTATTAACCTGAAGGACGGGTTTTCCCTGGATGAGCTGGCGGATAAGCTGACTGATACGGCTGCAGTTAACGGGCTTGCTTTTACAGCCGATCAGCTTTTAGAACGTAACATTGTTTCGAAAGTATGTCTGGAGCGGTTCGGAAACATCCAGGATAAGATGAAGCTGTATGAGTTCGGGCAGGTTGTACATTTGTTCATGGTTGACTGGCTGCTCAGCGGAGGGGAGCTGAATCTGGATGAGGCGGATCAGCTTTATCACACGCTTGCCGAGCAGACACCGAGGTTTGGCGGGAAGGGCTGGGAGCTGTTTTTTATCCGGAAAATGGGGGTTAGCTTCTTTCTGCTCAGTACAGCACCCGCTGAGATCCTGCTCGATAGGGGAGCCCGGCTGGTAGTCCGGATGAGTTTTGCCGACTTAGCTGAGCAGCTGAACGGTAAATTGAATTTAATCTGAATTTATTACAAAGGGGAAATGAAGATGAATGAACAGCAGTTGCCGGATTTGCTGCTGACCGGAGTTACCGGCGGAGCAGGGGGGCGTTACAATAAGGTTTCGTTGGATGGGGTGTGCAAGGTTAACGGTGCGGTTAGCGCCAGAACGATTCAAGGAAACGGAATGATTACCTTTGAGGGAGATGTTGTGTCAGAAGAGCTGCAAGCCAACGGGAAAATAAAGATAAACGGCGGCCTGCAGACGGAGCAGATGGGGATTGAAGGCTTGGTGGCGATAAACCGTAATCTGCGTGGAGAAAGCTGCTGCCTGAACGGCATGCTGAACGTAAACGGAAACTGTGAGCTGGAAGAGCTGAAGGGCGAGGGTGTATTTGAAGTCAAAGGGCTGCTTAGCGCAGGACATGTAAACTTTACACTGCAGGGGCAGGCCAGAGCAGGAGAAATCGGTGCGGGGAGTCTGATAATCCGCAGGGTGGATATGGACGGAAGACTCTGGAATAAGCTGGCGTCCAGCTTCATTCCAAAGCTTAAGCCAGAGCTGATTGCCAAAATGATTGAGGGCGATGTGCTGGATCTGGAATACACAAACGCGGAAGTGGTCAGCGGCGGCGTTGTAAAGATCGGACCGGGGTGCAATATCGGACGCGTGGAATATCTGTCAGAGCTGACCGTTCATCCGGATGCCACAGTAGGAAAGGTAGAAAAGTATGGTGAATGATTTTGCAGGGCGGAGCAATCTTAAGGTACTTGGAACATCAAGTTCATTAGGCGGTTTTTTTCAGGATGTAAAGATAACCGGAGAGTGCAGGTTTAACGGAGATGTGGATTGCCAGAGTCTCAGCATTACGGGGGAGAACGAAGTGTCCGGCAGCCTGAAGACGGAGAAGCTGAAACTGACAGGTGAGCTTGCCGTGAACGGCCGGCTTGAAGCCGGAACATTACGCGGGCAAGGAGATATCAAGGCCGGCAGCCTCTGCGCCGAGCAGCTGAAGCTCAGCGGAAGCCTGGAAGTCAGTGGTAATTGTGAGGCCGAGGAGCTGGAGCTGAGCGGTACGCTGCAGGTGAAGGGGCTGCTTAGTGCAGAGAAGATACAGCTGAAGCTGTATGGTCCGGGCAGCGCGGCTGAGGTCGGCGGCGGTACGATTACAGTTAAAAGGAGTAAGACCAAGGCTCTGCTGCTGCCGGGAAATCACACGGAGATGCGGTTCACAGCCGGGTTAATTGAAGGCGACTATATAGAGCTGCAGAATACGCATGCGGACACCGTGCGCGGAGAAAAGGTGATTATTGGCACAGGCTGCGTTATTCAGAAGGTGGAGTACAGCAGCTTGCTGGAGATTCATAAGAGTGCACTAGTGAAGCAGCAGCTGAAGATTACGAAGTAAAGTGTGGAGGGAGCCGGGCTATGGAGATACAGTTTGCTTCTGATTTTGTCATGTCCGAGGTTAAGGATGAAAAAGAGGAATACATACAGGTTCGAACGGCTGGCTGCATATTGGATTCTCCCGGCGAACACAGGTAGAATAGACGTGAGAGAGCAACTAACATCAAGGAAGCTTAGGAGGAGGGGCATTATGACTGATCAGGCAGAGCTGGTATTAGATGCACGGGCGGTGCTGGGTGAAGGGCCGCATTGGAATGACAAGGACGGTAAGCTGTACTGGGCAGATATTGAAGGGATGCAGTTGCGCAGCTATAATCCGGAGTCAGGCAGGGAGGAGCAGGCGGTTACGTTCGCGCAGAGAACCGGTGCAGCTGTCCCTGACACTGATGGCGGCTGGATTCTGGCGCTTCAGGAAGGCATCTACAGGTATGACGGCAGCAATCCGGACCAGCTTGAGCAGCTTGCGGAGATTGAATCCGAGCTTCCAAACAACAGGCTGAACGATGCCAAGTGCGACAGCAGCGGCAGACTGTGGTTCGGCTCAATGAGTATGGGCTCTGACCGTTCGTCGGGCAGCCTGTATGTGCTGGATAATGACGGACAAGTCCGTCAGGTGCTGAGCGGGGTCGGAATCTCCAATGGTCTGGCCTGGGATGACCGGCTGGGCCGCATGTACTATATTGACTCTGTAACCAGAGCTGTAGATGCGCTGGATTATGAATTGGAGACCGGTAAGGTGAGCAACCGCCGGGCGATTATTCATTTCCCGGAGGGCAAGGATGTCCCGGATGGAATGACCATTGACCGGGAAGGCATGCTCTGGGTCGCCCATTGGGGCGGTGCGCGCGTATCCCGCTGGAACCCGCATACCGGTGAGCAGCTCGCCAGTGTTGAGGTACCGGCACTTAATGTAACCTCCTGTGCTTTCGGCGGCGAGGGACTGGATGAGCTGTATATTACGACAGCGCGCAACGGGATGAGTGAGGAACAGCTGGAGCGCTGGCCGCTGTCGGGCGGACTGTTCAAGTTCAAGCCGGGCGTGCAGGGGCATGCAGCAAGTGTTTTCCGGAGTGAAAAATAAGCTTCCATGGAGCAGCGGTGACGGAATAAGTGTATTTGGTGCAACTAAAAACAGTAAATTAGTGTACTTGCGCGGTATAACTGCAGTTTGTGCAACTAAATCTGGCCAAATTGGCCCGAAGGAGCTTTTTACGCTGACATAGTTGTACGGAGTACACTTAAAC
Source organism: Paenibacillus sp. FSL R7-0273 (assembly GCF_000758625.1). Classification (NCBI taxonomy): domain Bacteria; kingdom Bacillati; phylum Bacillota; class Bacilli; order Caryophanales; family Paenibacillaceae; genus Paenibacillus; species Paenibacillus sp. FSL R7-0273. Next base: position 4,648,929 of record NZ_CP009283.1, on the reverse strand, counting down.
GGAGTTTAGCCGGAAAATCAGGCGTTTTAGTTGTACAAAATGCAGCTATGCTGATTTTTGTGAGCAAATTGATAGGATGATAGATGGATAACAGGCTTCCCGTTACGGGAGGCCTTTTTGAATGTAAAAGAGCAGCTCCGTAAGGCATCTGAGCCGTCATCCGGCCGGGGATGGCTTTGGCGGGGTTATTTTACCTGACCGCAAGCTTGGATAATTTACCTCCATCAAACTCCCCTGCGAAAACGGTTCACTTCCCTGCGAAAATGGTCCGCAACTACCGGACGGCTCTCTCTTAACCGGTGGCTGGCCTCTATCCCGGAAAAGGCGATGCTTTTGCTAAGATGAAAGCGTAAACAAAAATCTGGATCATAGGAGATAGAGGCATGGGAGTACCTTCTGGCAAGCTGCTGCACAGCGCCGAACCAATCCGCCGGAGCCAATGGAAGCTGCAGAACAAGTATAAGCTGTTCCTGATGGCGCTGCCGTTTCTGGTGATCACTTTTATTTTCTATTATCTGCCGGTCAGCGGGTGGATCTATGCCTTCTATGATTTTATACCGGGCATTCCGCTGTCGGATACGCCGTATGTCGGGCTGAAATGGTTCCGGACAATGGTCGAGAATCCGACCCAGACCGCAGAAGTGCTGCGTGTGCTGAAGAATACGGTGGCAATGAGCTCACTCGGGCTGGTCACTTCGGTGTTTCCGGTAATCTTCGCCATTCTGCTGACAGAGATCAAGGCAGGCTGGTACCGCAAAATGGTGCAGACGCTGACGACAATCCCGAATTTTATCAGCTGGATTCTCGTGTATGCGCTGGCGTTCTCGCTGTTCTCTGTAGACAACGGCGTTGTAACCCATGTGCTGGTACAGCTTGGACTGGTGGATGAAGGCTTCAATTTTCTGGCCTCCAGCTCCCATATCTGGCTGACGATGATTGCCTGGTACTGGTGGAAGTCCCTCGGCTGGGGAGCGATCCTCTATCTGGCGGCGATTGCCGGCATTGACCAGGAATTGTATGAGGCGGCAGAGGTGGACGGGGCCAGCCGGTTCCGCAAAATCTGGCATATCACCGTACCGGGACTCATTCCCACCTTCTTCGTGCTGCTGCTGCTCTCGATCGGGAACTTCGTGAACAACGGGATGGAGCAGTACTTCGCTTTCCAGAATGCGATGAACAAGGACACGATTGAGGTGCTGGATCTGTACGTGTACAATATCGCGTTTGCCAACAATTTTCCGTTCGCGACAGCCGTCAGCATGCTGAAATCGGTCGTCAGCGTGGCGCTGCTGTTCGCAGCCAACACCTTATCCAAGGTTGTGCGGGATGAATCGATTATTTAAGGGGTGATTCCATTTGCGCAAAAAGCTCAAGCCAGGCGATGCCCTGTTCCAGGGAATCATCTACGTGCTGTTCGGCGTGTTCACGCTCAGCTGCATGTATCCGTTCTACTACCTGTTCATCAACACGATCAGCTCCAATGATCTCAGCGCGGCGGGCTACATCAAGTTTTATCCGCGGGATATTCATTTTGACAACTACTCCAAAGTACTGCGGATCAGCGGGCTGAGCCATGCGGCGCTTGTGTCGGTCTACCGGACGGTGGTAGGTACGCTGCTGACCGTTGGCGCATCGGCCTTCCTCGGCTACCTGTTCACCAAAAAGGAGATGTGGGGCCGCCAGATCTGGTACCGCAGCATTGTCGTCACTATGTATTTCAGTGCGGGGCTGATTCCGTGGTACATCACTATGCACAATCTGCATCTGACCAACAACTATCTGGCGTATATTTTGCCGACGATTATTACCCCGTTCAACATCATTCTGGTCAAAACCTTTGTTGAGGCGATTCCACCCTCACTCGAGGAGTCAGCCAGCATCGACGGGGCAGGTTATCTGCGGGTATTCTGGAGCATTATCGTTCCGCTGACGACGCCGATTCTGGCGACGATTACCATTTTTTCAGCGGTGAGCCAGTGGAACTCCTTCATCGACACGGCGTTTCTGATGACCGAAACCAAATATTTCACGCTGCAGTTTCTGCTCTGGCGCTATCTGAATGAATCGAGCTCCCTGGCGGCGCTGATCCGCAATTCCCCGGATATGGCGGCCAGTGTGCAGAATATGCAGACGCCGACCTCTGTGCGGATGACGGTGACGATGATTGTCGTGCTGCCGATTCTGATTGTGTATCCGTTTTTCCAGCGCTTTTTTGTCAAAGGCATTATGATCGGCGCGGTCAAAGGCTGAGGAGGCCGCAGCCGGCTTCATGCATGTACAGGTCTATAAACTTTATTAGGGGGTAAAAGTATGAAGCTGAAAAGATTGCCGCTGCTGCTGCTGAGCGCGGTTATGGTGTTCGTGCTGGCAGCCTGCGGCGGGGGCAACAATAACGGGGGCAACGCAGGTCCGGCGCAAAGCACGGAAAAGCCTGCGGCAGAGGCTACTGCCGTTACGGAGGCAACGGCTGCGCCGGATGACGGTGCGCTGGATCACTCCAAGCCGCTGAAGCTGACCGTGTTCTCGACAACCGCCAACTATGCCGGGCCGCAGACCGGCTGGTTCGCGAAAGTGATCAAGGATAAATTCAATATCGAGCTGGATATCGTCGCGTCCAACCTGACCGGCGGAGATACGAAGATTTCAGCGATGATGGCCTCCGGTAACCTGGGCGACATTATTGTTTTCGGCGATGACAAAAACCATTATCCGAATGCGATCAAAGGCAAGCTGCTGCTCGACTGGACCCAGGACGGCCTGCTGGACAAATACGGCGCTGACATTGCCAAGCAGTTTCCGAAGGCTGTAGAAAAGGCTAAGGTCGCTTTTGGCGGCGGTAATTCGGTATACGGCATCGGCAACAGTGTAGCTACCAACCCGTCCGGACCTTCCGAAGGCAAGGATATGACCTGGGGACCGGATCTGCGCTGGGATCTGTATCAGCAAATCGGTGCGCCAGAGATTAACACGATCGAGGATTATCTGCCGGTGCTGAAGCAGATGCAAGAGCTGGAGCCAAAGAATGAGCAGGGCAAAAAAACCTATGCCTTCTCGCTCTGGGCCGACTGGGACGGCAACTACAAAATGACTCTGGCGAAGCAGTTCGCCAACATGATGGGCTACGACGAAATTCCGGAGACAGCGATATTTGTCAAAGCCGATGAAGAGAAGTATTACGACTTCCTGTCCGAGGACAGCTGGTATATGAAGTCGCTGAAGCTGTACTACGACGCCAACCAGATGGGGCTGCTTGATCCGGACTCCCTGACCCAGAAGTTTGATGACGTTGTGGCAAAATATAAAGACGGCCGCCTGCTGTTCTCCTGGTTCCCGTGGCTTGGCGCTGCCAACTATAACACCGCAGAAAGAACGGCTGAAGGCAAAGGCTTCGCCATGGTGCCGTTCAAGGATGAGCTGATGTACTCAACCGGCTTCAACGTATACGGCGGCAACGGTATTATCGCGATCGGAGCCAAGGCCAAGGAGCCTGCGCGGATTATGGAGTTCCTGAACTGGATGTACACCCCGGAAGGCGCGATGCTCTCGGCAGGCAGCGGAACGGCTGTACCTAACGGACCGAAAGGGCTGACCTGGGATATCGATGCAAACGGCAAGCCGGTCGTAACTGATTTTGGCTGGCAGGCCTATACAGATCAGCAGAACACCCAGGTTCCGGCGGAATACGGCGGCGGGGACTACTACTATGGCTCAAATCAGATGAACTTCTCGTTTGTGGTGCCGGCGATGCTTAATCCCGAAACAAATGAGCCGTATGACCACAATCTGTGGCAGACGACGCTGGAGCGCAATCCGTCCAAGCTGGACAGTGACTGGAGAGCGAAGATGGGCGTGCTGACGCCTAAGGAATATTTTGAGAAAAACAATCTGCTCGCCGTTGCCCCTCAGGGCTTCACCGGTAAAGAGCCGCTGACGATGGACAAAACGCTGGAGCAGAAAAACAAACAGATCGGCACCGTGATCCAGCAGATGTCCTGGAAGATGGTTTTTGCCAAAAATCAGGCTGAATTCGATAAGCTGAACAAGGAAATGCACGACAAGGTGAACGGGCTGGGTTACGCCGAAGTGATGGAGTTTTCCATAAAAAAAGCGGAGGAGCTGTTCGAGGCCCGCAAGAGTGTGCAGTAAATAGAGGGGAGGCAGGGCGGCGCAGCAGCTGTTCTGCCTTATTCTATTCAATCCAGGGTAAATCTGGTATTCTGATCCTATCAGATAAAACGCTTACAGAAAGCGAAGTGGGCTAGCAGAATGCGCAGAATGAAGAACGGGAGCCCCACGCCGGCCGTGAAATCCCTGAGGAGAACACTGGTCATCTATCTGCTGGTTGGTACGCTGCTGCCGCTGCTGATCGTCGGAATCATATCCTACACCTCTATCTATTCCATTTTGTCCGGTAAAATAGGCAGCGGCATCAGTGCAAGTCTGCGCCAGGAAGCGCTCAGCCTGGAGAATGCCATCGACAATCTGGACTTCGCCTCCAAGCAGTTTGCGCTCGACGGGCAGATTGTGGAGGAAATGTCCTCTTTTCTGCAGGAAAAACAGATTTACCGCAAATCACAGATTATGAATTCCATCAATCAGAAGATCAATCTCGTCAATTTCACCAATCCCTATATTGGATTGACTGCCTATGTTATGCCCGGCGTCAAGGACCCGGTGCTGTTCACCAACATGAGCATGCGGCGGGGATTCGATACGGGGAAGCTGCCGGCTTTTATGCGCTACAACGGGGCGGATTACTTTGGGCCGCACGGGACGATGTATGCTGTCGGCGATAATGTGGTCTTCTCGGAGCAGCGGATTGTCCGGGTGAGCGGCCAGCATGAGCTGTATATTTATCTGGAGACGAACTATAGCCTGCTGCGCAAAATTTTTAATGAACAGGCCTACGGTATGGCGGTGAACCATCTGCTGGTCAATCAGGCGGGAACGTCGACCTATGCGATTGACGGTGAGGTGCCTGACAAGATACTCGCTGCTGCGGCGCTGAGCGGCCGTCCGGCACATGAGGAGCTGGAGGGCTATCATCTGTTCCGCTATGAGAGTCCGCAGGGCTGGAAGCTGGTGGCTGCCGTCAAAAAATCGGTGTTCAACAGCGAAATCTACGCCTGGTTCTACAAAATGATTCTGCTAGCCCTTTTGACCCTGCTGTTCGCCGGTCTGCTGGCCTGGCTGATCTGGAGGCGGATCTATGGTCCGCTGCGCAAGGTTAACGTGGAAATTATCCGGATGGCAGAGAATGTTACCGCGCCGGTTGCTTTTACGAATGTGGAGGAGTTTGATTTTGTACTGAGCAACTTCCAGCAGATGAAGGATCAGGTCAACGAGCTAATCCAGGCGGTAGCGCGCAATGAGAAGCAGAAAAGCCAGTTTGAGATAGAAAAGCTGCTCAGCCAGATTAACCCGCACTTTTTGCATAATACGCTTAATACGGTGCAGTGGCTGGCCCGGCTGAACGGGCAGAAGGAGATCGACCGGCTGGTTACGCTGCTGGTGAAGGTGCTGCATTATAATCTGGGCAAGCAGAGCCTTATTGTCACGATCAGGGAGGAGATTGAGGCGATACGCAACTATATGGAGCTGCAGCGCATCCGCTATGATTATGAATTTGAATTCAAGGTGCAGGCGGAGGACGGGGTGCTGGATGCGGCGGTGCCAAGGTTCCTGCTCCAGCCGCTGGTGGAAAATTCAATCTACCACGGGCTCAGCGACCATGGGCGGGTGGAGGTCATTATCGCGGGACAGGGGGAAGCTGAAATCCGGCTATGCGTGCGGGATAACGGTTCCGGGATGAATGAGGACCAGATCGCCGAGCTGCTGTCGGACGACAGCGCCAAAAAGCGCGGGCTCGGCATTGGCTTCGCTTACGTCATGCGGATGCTGCATACCTATTATGGCGGACAAATGCAGCTGCAGATCAAAAGCGGCGAGGGTGAAGGGACGGACATCTCCATTACCATTCCCCGCAAAAGCAAGGAGGACTTCGATGATTAAAGCAATTGTGGTCGATGATGAGCGGCTGGTGCGCAAGGGCTTTATTTCGCTGATTGACTGGCTATCCTTCGGAGTGGTGATTACCGGTGAAGCCGGGGACGGCAATGCGGCGCTGGCGCTGCTCCGTGAGCAGGAGGCCGATCTGCTGTTCGTGGATATTACAATGCCGGGCATGTCCGGCTTTGAGCTGATCCGGCAGGTGAGGCAGCAGTTTCCGGCTATCCGCTGTGTCGTGCTGACCTGCCATCATGAATTCGACTATGTGCAGGAAGCGCTGCGGCTGGGGGCTGTCGATTATATTGTTAAAACGCTGCTCGAGGTGGAGAACGCAGACGCGACAATCAGCCGACTGGTCGAACGGGTAAGGTGGGAGGACACCGCGCGGGAATCTCTCAGCCGGAGGGAGGGTGCCGCCGGCCTGGCTGCGGACAGAGCGCTGCTCCTGGTGCCGCTGAAGGGGCAGGAGAGCGAAGAGGAGCTGTTCCAGCTCCCCCTGGCGAAGAATCAGCCGCTGATTGCCCTGCAGGGGCAGTGGATTGTGCCGCTGCAGGGGCGTCTGAGTGGTGAGGGGCTCCAGCGTGAGCTGGCTGCCCTGCCGGCAGGACGCTGGCAGGCGGCGCTGGTCAGCGGACTGCAGGGCAGGCCGTGCCGGGAGCTGGAGCAGGTGCTGGGCAAGGCGGCGCGCCTGGCGCTGTTCTATTACGGCGGCGAAGAGTTACCGCCTAGGCTTGATTATGCGGAGCTTGCGCTGGCAGCGGAGGGGGCGGCCGGGGAGGCGCCGTTTCCGGCGTCGGGGCATCAGCTCAGATGGGCGCTTGAGCGGGGAGACTGGGACAGCTTCACTGCGGAAGTGCTGCTGTGCCGGCCTGCTACTGAGGCGGTAGCGGACTTCGGGCATTCGCTGCTGAAGAGCTGGAGCCCGCTGCTGCTTAGCCCCGCAGAGGCAGCTGAGCTTGCGGCTTCCGCCGACGGTAACATAAGCTGGTGCGGCTGGAAGCCCTGGCTCCGGGAGTTTGCCGGACATGTCCAGCGGCGGATGATCGAGCTCGGACTGAGCAAAGAGGTCATGTTCTGCCTGATCCGCGCTGTCCTGTACATGAAGCAGAACGCCGGCCGTAAAATCAACCAGGGCGATGTAGCGGCCCATATCAATATGAGCCGGGGGTACTTCAGCCAGTGCTTTGCCCGCTTCGCGGGGGAGAGCTTCGGCGAGGTGCTGCGTGGGATGCGGCTGGAGCTGGCCAAGTCGCTGCTGCTGGAGACGACTCATCCGGTGCATGAGATCGCCTGCCGCTCAGGCTTTGAGGACGACCGGTACTTCAGCAGGCTGTTCCGGGAACGGGTTGGCCGGCTGCCTAGCGAATACCGCGCGCAAGGAGCGAAGCTGTGAGTAAGGGCGGTACACCTGCTTGTTCATGCTGGCCCGCTACTGGCCGGCTGCCATGCCGCTGCCGTGCAGAAAGGATGGGGCTATGAAGCATAGCTTAAGGTTCATGCTTGTTATACTGGCGGCGCTCATGCTGCAGGGCTGCAGCGGTGACCGGACCGGTCCGGATGCCGAGGCTCCGGTGCCCGATGCTGCCGAAGCTGCGGCTTACGGCAGATATGAGCAGCCGGTTACGATGCGGATCGGCTTCAAGGTGCCCGATGCCCGGCTGAATAACGGGGACAGCAACGATAATAATCCGATTTCCCGTTATCTGGAGAGCCGGACGAACATCAGGGTCACACACTCCTGGGAGGCAAAGGGCGAGGAGACGTATACGCAAAAAGCGCAGCTGGCGATTGACAGCAACGACCTGCCGGATGCGATGGTGGTTGACCGGGATCAGTTAAAAAAGCTGATGGACAGCGGAATGATTGCCGATCTGACTGAGGTTTTCGGGCAGTACGGCTCAGAGCTGATCAAGGATATGTACGATTCTACGGGGGGCCGGGCACTGGCGGATGCTTCACGCGGCGGCAGGCTGTATGGCCTGCCGAATGTGGCGATCCGGGCCGATTCCCCGATGCTGCTGTGGGTCCGCCAGGACTGGCTGGACCGGCTGGAGCTTCCGGGTCCGTCTACTTTCGGGGATATTGAACGGATTGCCAGGGCGTTCACCCAGCAGGACCCTGACGGCAACGGCAAGCGCGATACCACCGGGCTCAGCGCCTACAAAAATATCATCTACGGGGCGAAGCCGCATATCAACGGGCTGGATGCCGTATTCAGCGCGTTCCATTCTTTTCCGACCAACTGGATTAAGGACAGCAGCGGCTCGGTTGTTTACGGATCTATTACCCCTGAGACCAAGGCCGCACTCGGCAAGCTCGCTGACTGGTATAAGCAGGGGCTGATTGATCCGGGCTTTGCCCTGTATAAAGAGACCCAGGAGCCGATCATCGCCGGGCAGTCCGGGATGTTCTTCGGACCGTGGTGGATGCCGTATTACCCGCTGTCTGAGGCGGTGGCTGCAGATACCAGGGCGGAGTGGCGGGCTTTTGCAGCGCCGCTGGACTCAAGCGGCAAGTTCGTTGCCCATATGGCGGCGCCTACGGACCGCTATCTCGTGGTCCGCAAGGGCTACGAGCACCCCGAGGCTGTGGTGAAGCTGCTGAACGTATTCACCCGGCTGGAGAGAAGACGCGACCCGAACACCGCAGAGGTCAAAGCGCTCGATGACTTCTCGTCAGAGACCGGCATCCAGCCGCGCGCCTATTATCCGTTTGACCTGCTGATCGACTACAGCGGGGCGATTGAGCAGCACTACACCGATGTGCAGCAGGCGCTGCACGGCAAGATCGATCCGGAGCTGCTCGACCCGGACACCAGGCTGCTCTATGACCGCTGGATTGCGGAAGAGGAGCAGCCCAAGAAGAACCTTGAAGGCTGGAAAGCTACCAACGCTTATAAATATGGTGCAGCCGTCCTCACTTCAACGGCGATTGAAGAGGTGCACAGCGTATTCTACGGCAGCACCCCCAGCATGCCGGGCCTATGGCCGAAGCTGCAGACGCTGGAGAGCGAGACCTTTCTGAACATCATCGTCGGCGAGACGCCGCTGAGCGCATTCGATGAGTTTGTACAGGAATGGAAGCGCCTGGGCGGGGAGCGGATTACGCAGGAGGTGGCGGGGGCGGTTGACGGGGCGGGCCGGTGAATGAAGAGGAGTGAGCATGGCAGGGCCGTTCAATACTGGCGTCCAATACTGCCCTGTGGTTGCCCCCGAGTTGACCTAACACCGACGCGGCGGTGCCCCGACATTAACTCAACACCGCCCGGCACTACCCGGCACTTTCCAGCACTACCTAGCACCAATCCAGCAGCAACTCAGCACTACCCGATACTAACCCGGCACTAACTCAGCACTAACTCAGCACTAACTCAGCACTACCCAGCACGACTACACACTAAGCTAAACGGACACCAGCGCCCTTATCTTGCAGTAAAACTGCTATTTCTACCGCTAACGGACCGAGGTGACTTTATTTGTGTTCGCTGCGGCTCAAAACGGGCATTTCTGCCATAATAACGGCGCTGGAGTCCGTTAGACTGCGGAAGTGCCCGTTTTTCTTACTTTAACGTCATTTGAGTCCGTTAGACCATACAGTATTGAATCAAAGATGAGTATCAGGCAGCGGGATAGCCCGAAGCGAGGGGATATAGGCATTTTACATGCCACGGCCTCTCCTCCTTCTGCGCTGAGTTGCCAGTCCCCAGTGCTGCACTCCTCCGCTGCTGCAACTCCCAAACAAAAAGCCCGGAATCCCCCGCTCAGGAGATTCCGGTCTTTTTCCTAATGGTACTTTGTAACTGAAGCTGTTAAGCAACCAATTTATCTATGCAGCAGAAGCATCACTCTTAGCTGCACCAGAGGCTCTACCTCTAGTAGATGCATAGCTGAACCAGGCACCCGCCAGAGCCAGGACGGCCAGGGCTGCCGACAGCCAGGGAATGGAGGTCAAGCCGAACGAGTTAATTGCGGCCCCGCCCAGATAAGCTCCGGCCGCATTGCCCAGATTTAGCGCAGAGTGGCTGGAGGTTGTGGCCAGCAGCGGGGCTTTGTGCGCCAGATTCATAATCCGCAGCTGGATGCCAGGCATAATGCCGAAGGCGGCGATTCCCCACAGAAAAATGTTGCTGACCGCCAGCACAGGATGGCTCATGGTTACGGTAAGAGTGGAGATGACAGCTGCAAGCACTGCGAAGTTAACCATCAGTGAGGGCATCAGCTTCCAGTCAGCCAGCTTGCCGCCTGCAATGTTGCCGAGCGTGACACCCACCCCGAACAATACCAGAATCCAGGTCACACTCTGCTCGGCAAAGCCCGTAATGCCCTGCAGCATTGGTGTAATGTACGTGAACAGTGAGAACAGGCTTCCGCAACCTAGGGCTCCGGTCAGCAGAATCAGGAGCACCTGCGGATTCAAAAGACCCCGCACCTGCTCGCGGAGATTGGCCGTTTCCTGCTGGACAATGACCGGGATGAACCGGACGATGCCGAATAATGAAATGATGCCAAGCACCGTAATGGCACCGAAGGAGGCACGCCAGCCGAGCTGCTGGCCGATAAAGGTTCCAAACGGAACACCGATAATGTTCGCGACAGTCAGTCCGGCCAGCACAACCGATACGGCCCCGGCCCGCTTGTCCGGGTGCACCAGTCTGGCGGCGATAATAGTCCCGACACCCAGAAAAGTGCCGTGTGCAAAGGCTGTCAGCACTCTGGCGATAATCAGCAGCAGATAGGTAGGCGCAATTACAGATACTGCATTGCCCAGGATGAAGATGCCCATCAGGATAACGAGCAGCTTTTTCTGCGGCAGCTTGTGGGTAAATACCGTCAGGATAGGTGCCCCGATAGCAACACCAAGCGCGTAGCTGGTAATGAGCTGGCCGGCCTGCGGGATGGTCACACCGAGATCACTGGCGACATTGGGGAGCAGCCCCATAATGATGAACTCGGTCATGCCGATGGCAAAGGCACCGAGGGTCAGGCAGAGAAGCGACAGCGGGAAACGTTCTTTGGTTTGCTTTGGCATACTGTGGAGGCTGTTGGCTGAATGGTTCGTCATGATGCTTGTGCTGACACTCCTTTTTAAATAATCATGGTTTACAGTGGTTTTTCATGTGTTTTCATACAGGTTTACATTTTAACCGTTTTTTGCGGTTTGGGCAAAAGAAACTTGATCTCTCATCCAATCCTTTCAGCAGCCGCGAGCATTTACTATAGAAATAACTTGGTGGGGTGAGGCAAATGGATTTGGGCGAAATAAAAGGAGCCTATGACTGTATTGTCAGTCTGGGCAGTTCCTGTGAGCCTGCGGCTCATTTGCGGAGAAAAGGCCTCAGAACCTTCTCTTCTCCGCTGGACTGGGTCGTTTCCTTATCGCTTACAGATGTGAACAGGCTGCTGAGCAGCCGTTTTGCGGGTTATATGGAGCTTGAGAATATGTCGCCGGTCGATGGCAATGATGTATTTGTGGAGAATGAAGTGGTTATGCCGGTCAAATCCTATTTTATCAAGGACTTTCATTACAATGTTATCTCAGTCCATGATTTCCCGGTGCTGGAAGGACAGGATTGGAGTGCGGTTTACCCCGGCTTTAAAAGTAAAATCGAGCTGCGCAGCCAGCGCCTCCTGGACCAGCTTGCCGCCAGCCGCCGGACTCTGTTCATCCGCTGGGGCAGCACGTATGAAGAGGCCGCTGCGCTCCGGCAGGTGCTGGGCTCCTTGACGGGAGGAGAATTTCTTATCCTGATTGTGAACGGGGTAGACGAACTGGACGGTGTGCTTAACAACGGCTGGGGATACCCGGGCATCTGCTCGCTCAGCATTCCGAACCGGGCAGGAGATAACGTTACTTGGGATTATATTCTGGATGGCATCAGCCTGATGTGAGCAGCGGTTGAGGCTAGAGGCAAAACTGCCTCTGATTCCGCCCCGGCAGGCCAAATGAGCGAAATGAGAGGCAAAACTGCCTCTGATTCCGCCCCGGCAGGCCAAACGAGCAAAATGAGAGGCAAAACTGCCTCTGATTCTGCCCCGGCAGGCCAAACGAGAAAAATGAGAGGCAAAACTGCCTCTGATTCCGCCCCGGCAGGCCAAATGAGCGAAAAGAGAGGCAAAAATGCCTCTGATTCCGCCCCGGCAGGCCAAACGAGCAAAATGAGAGGCAAAACTGCCTCTGATTCCGCCCCGGCAGGCCAAACGAGCGAAATGAGAGGCAAAACTGCCTCTCATCCCACTCCAGCAGGGCCGACTGAGTAAAATTGGAGGCAGGTGTATGTCCCACATAGCGGCGCAGCCGGTAACATAGTGGGGGGCTTCAGCTAGGTCAGCTTCTCGGTGCTGCGGATGACCTTCTGGAGCAGCGCCACCAGTGTATCGGACTCCTCCTCCGTCAGTCCGGCAGTCATTCTGGCATTATGGCCGTCCAGAATGGCCTGAAATTCAGGGGCAAAAGCCTGCGCCTTCGCAGTAGGGTACAGGTGGGAGGAGCGCCGGTCCTTCGGATCGGGCTGGCGTTCAATATAGCCAAGCTGCTCCAGGTGCTTGACCGAGCGGGCCGTGGTCGCTTTATCAAATTTCATTTCATTTGTCATCTGATCCTGGGTAATGCCGGGATTGCCGAGAATCAGCTTGAGGAAGCTGTGCTGTCCGCCGCTGCCAAGGCCGTACGGCTGAAGCTCCCTGCTTAGAATTTTGGTATTCTGGCGCTGAAGGTAAGCGACGAGCTTGCCGAGCGGTTCTTTTTTCACTACGGACACACCTCTTTGCATTTGTGCGGTATAAGCTATCCGCCTTTGCTGAAAGTTTACCTTAAAGTTGTTGCGCACGCAACTAATTTGCTGTACACTGGGTATTGTGAATTGTTGCGGACGCAACTATATTCAAAAACGGATGCTAGAGGGTGTTTTTTTATGAGTTCTATTAGTGCTACATACCAGGATGATCCGGCGGTTCAGAAGAAGCGCTGGATTATTCTTATTGTGCTAAATTTGTTTACCTTTATGTCCACACTGGACGGGAGTATTGTCAACATTGCCCTGCCTGTGCTGGTGAAGCAGCTGAATCTGCCGGTAGCCGAGGTCGAATGGGTCACTACCGGTTATTTGATGGCCATTTGCGCCGTTATTCTGTTCTTCGGCAAGCTGGGGGATATAGCCGGCAAGATCAGGATTTTTAGAATCGGGACGATCGTGTTCATCATCGGGTCTCTGCTCTGCGGTTTCAGCACCAATCTGCCGTTTCTCATTATCTCCCGGGTGATCCAGGCGGTCGGCGCTTCGATGACAATGGCGAACAGCCAGGGGATTGTAACGGATATTTTCCCGGCTAATGAACGGGGGAAGGCGCTTGGTCTCATCGGGACCTTTGTGTCGCTGGGCAGCATCGCCGGTCCGAGTCTGGGCGGAATCATTGTGTCTACGCTGGGATGGGAATATATTTTCTGGGTGAATGTGCCGATTGGCCTGATTGCGATTGTGCTGGGGATGAAGGTGCTGCCTAAGGACCTGGTCCGGGTACGATCAAAAATCGATCTGCCGGGCAGCCTGCTGTTTTCTTTCTTTATCATTACGCTGTTTGCCGGCTTGCTGCTGGGACAGCAGCTTGGCTATAGCGATGTAAGGATTATCACCGCCCTCGCTGCCGCAGCTGCTTCGTTCGCCGCCTTTCTCCTTGTCGAGCTGCGCAGCCCTGCACCGCTTTTACAGCTGTCACTGTTCAAGAATTCTCTTTTCTCACTGAGCATCCTGTGCGCATTCCTGGTCTTTGCGGCTAATTTCTGCTTCAATATCATTTCACCGTTCTATGCACAGAACATGCTGGGGCTGTCGCCGTTTTATGCCGGCTTTCTGCTGATGCTTTTCCCGATTTCGATGGTTATTGTTGCCCCGCTAAGCGGCGCGCTCTCCGACAAAATCGGTTCCGAATTTCTGACCTTTGCCGGCCTGGTGGTGATGGTAATTGCCCAGTTTGGACTAGCCCGGCTGCATGAGGGAAGCCCGGTCATTCTGGTTGGGGTGTGGATTGCCATGCTTGGGGTTGGCAGCGGCCTGTTCCAGTCACCGAACAATTCGCTGATTATGAGCAAGGTGCCGCGTACCCAGCTTGGCTCAGCCGGCAGTGTCAATTCACTGGTCCGCAACGTAGGAATGGTGGTTGGTATTACACTCGCTACCACAATCCTGTTCAATGTGATGAGCAGCAAGGCAGGCTACCGGGTTACCGGACTGGTTGAGGGGCGGCCTGAGCTTTTTCTGTCGGGAATGCATGTTGTGTTCATGACCTCTTCGGTAATTTGTCTTGTGTCGGCGCTGCTTACAGGCTGGAGGATGATTACGATCCGCAAAAGCAAGCGGGCCCGGGCCTGAGGAAGCAGATTAGCGGTGCTGCAAAATATTTTTTTAGCCGTTTCTGTCACATATCTCTGACCCGGATTGTCTCCATTAATGAATAACACTTTTGGAGGCGATCAGAAATGAGCTTACGTTTAAATTACAGACAGGTTAACGCGCCGGCATTCCGGGCAATGATGGCAATGGAACAGCATAATAGCGGACGTGGACTGGACAAGGTGCTTACCGAGCTGGTTAAAATAAGAGTGTCGCAGATTAACGGCTGCGCATTCTGTCTGGATATGCATGCCAAGGACCTGCTGAAGCTGGGAGATTATCAGGATAAGCTGGTGCTGGTCAGCGTATGGCGCGAGGCGCCTGTCTTTACTGCACACGAAAGAGCGGTGCTGGAGCTTGCCGAGGCGGTTACCCTTATCAGCCAAGGCGGAGTGCCGCAGGCCGTCTATGACAAGGTACGCGAGTTCGTAAGCGAAGAAGAATATGTAGACTGGATTATGAACATCAATATGATTAACAGCTGGAACCGGATTGCAATTTCTACAGGCATGTATCCGGGCTTGTTTTAAGGCAGGCCTGAAGGAGGGGCGTATGGTGTTAGATGCACAGATGGCGGAGCTTGAGGAGCTGTATATTCATTATAAAAGATACGCCTTCTCCATCGCTTACCGCATGCTGGGTAGTGCGGCTGATGCGGAGGATATCGTCCAGGACTGCTTTGCCGACCTGCAGCGGCATGAGCTCAGCGGCATTGATAACATCAAGGCCTACGTCGCCAAAAGCATTACCAACCGCTGCCTGAATCTGCTCAATTCCGCGCACACCCGCAGGGAGACTTACATCGGGGAATGGCTCCCTGAGCCGGTTAGTGAGCGGTATGACGGACCCGAGGAGGCGGCTGTGCGCAAGGATACGCTCTCCTTTGCTTTTCTGGTTCTGCTGGAGAGGCTGGCGCCAGCCGAGAGGGCCGTATTCGTCCTGAGGGAGGCTTTTCAGTACGATTATGAGGCAATCGCCGGGATGGTCGGCAAAAGTGAAAGCAACTGCAGGCAGATTTTCAGCCGCGTGAAGCGCACGCTCCAGGCAGAGCCGGCTGCAGCGGCACTTTCACCAGCGCCGGGTCAGGCCCGCAGGAAGCTGCTCCAGCGATTTACTGCCGCCTTCGCGGCGCATGATGTGAGCAGTATGCTGGCTCTGCTGACCGAGCAGCCTGTACTCATCGCCGATGGCGGCGGACAGGAGGTCCATACCGTCCTCCGGCCGATGATTGGCCGCAAGGGAGTGCTCGCCCTGCTCACCTCGCACAGAGTGCTGCAGGAGATGAGAACCTGGAAGCCCTCCATCGAGCGGGTCAACGGGGAGGAGAGTCTGGTGTACCGCCGGGAGGAGCAGGTCAAGGCTGTGCTGTGCCTTGGCCTGAGCCGCAGCGGGGAGCAGATCCAGAGCTTCTACCTGACCGTGGGGCCGGAAAAGCTGGGGCATATCCATCCCCGCTCTTGACCCGGCCGCAGATTCATCTGAAGCGTCACATACCTTAATCCAACCCAAAAGCGCCGCCCACCTGACAGCAGGGGGCGGCGCTTTTGACGTACAATCAGTTCTTGAAGCTGTGGATCGGAGCGGGAATCCGGCCGCCGCGGTTAACGAACCCGGCGCAGTTGAACGGATTCACCGCCATGACCGGTGCGTAGCCGAGCAGGCCGCCGAATTCGACCATCTCGCCGACCTCCTTGCCGATAACCGGGATTACGCGGACTGCAGTTGTTTTGTTGTTGACCATTCCGATCGCCGCTTCATCGGCAATAATGCCAGAAATTGTTTCTTTGCTGGTGCTGCCCGGAATGGCAATCATGTCAAGGCCGACGGAGCAGACACAGGTCATCGCTTCCAGCTTCTCCAGTGTCAGCGCGCCGCGCTGCACGGCCTGGATCATCCCGTGGTCCTCACTGACCGGAATGAAGGCGCCGCTAAGTCCGCCGACATACGAGGAGGCCATGACCCCGCCTTTTTTGACATTGTCGTTGAGGATCGCCAGTGCGGCAGTAGTGCCGGGAGCCCCGGCTTCCTCAAGCCCCATGACCTGGAAGATCTCGGCGATGGAATCCCCGATCAGCGGGGTGGGCGCCAGGGACAGGTCAATAATGCCGAACGGTACGCCGAGCCGTTTGGAGGCCTCCTGGGCGACGAGCTGGCCGACCCGGGTTACCTTGAAGGCGGTCCGTTTGATCGTCTCGCAGAGCGTTTCAAAGTCTTGACCCTTTACCTCCTCCAGCGCCCGCTTGATGACACCCGGCCCGCTGACGCCGACGTTGATTACACATTCCCGTTCTCCGACACCGTGAAAGGCGCCGGCCATGAACGGGTTATCCTCCACAGCGTTGCAGAACACAACCAGCTTGGCGCAGCCGATGGAATCACGGTCTTTTGTGCGCTCTGCAGTCTGCAGAATGATGTCGCCCATCAGCTTGACCGCGTCCATATTGATCCCGCTGCGTGAGGAGCCGACGTTGACGGAAGAGCAGACCCGCTCGGTTACAGCCAGTGCCTCAGGAATGCTGTCAATCAGAATCCGGTCGCCTTTGGTGCAGCCCTTCTGCACGAGTGCGGAGAATCCGCCGATAAAGTTAACACCGACCTCTTTGGCAGCCTTGTCCAGAATTTCAGCAACAGGCACATACGAATCCGTATGAACAGCCCCGGCAGCAATGGAGATTGGTGTTACGGAAATCCGTTTGTTGACAATAGGCACACCGAACTGCCGCTCCAGATCTTCACCGGTCTTGACCAGCTTTTCGGCGGAGCGGGTAATTTTATCATATACATTCTGGTTAAATACGCGCATATCGGTATGGGAGCAGTCCATCAGGCTGATTCCCATCGTTATGGTGCGGACATCCAGATTCATTTCCCGGATCATCTGATTCGTTTCCTGAACTTCAACACGTGATATCATTGTCTTCGTCTCCTTTGGCTGCTAGATGCGGTGCATAATATTGAAGATATCCTCATGCTGGAGCTTAATCTCCACTCCGATATCCTCGCCGACATGCTGCAGGTCCAGGACAATCTCTTCAAAGGTTTTGCTTGGCGCCGAAATATCAACAATCATCATCATGTTAAAATAGTCCTGGACAATCGTCTGTGAAATATCCAGAATGTTCAGATTGTGCTCGGCAAGGTATGTACAGACTCTGGCGATAATCCCAACTTTGTCTTTTCCCAGTACAGTAATAATTCCTTTCACTGCAAATGCCTCCTATGTAATCTATTCTCTGTTCACCACCGCTTTAACGGAATGAACCGTTTCAATCATTATCACAAATGCAGGCACAGGCTTCAACCAAAGGTTTTTTGTCAGTTTGATTACATTTTTGATCTTGACGCCGATATTCTTTAGTATAGAGTTGACACAGCTTGAAAAAAATGATGAACTGATAGTTTGACAGTTTGATAGAAGTTTCCAAAGGAGTAACCATGACAACGAGAAAATATAAAGAGCTTGTTGAGCAGCGGACGAGGCAGACTCTGGAGAAGTGGGCAGGACAGCAGTCGGTCGGGGAGAGGGAGCTTTACCGTTTTCTGCATAATTTAAAGGGAACCGCTGGTACGGTCGGCCTGGACCGGGTAGAGCAGTTTGCCGGCAGTGTGCTGCTGTATTTCTCGGATGAAAGTGATAAGGTGTGGCTGGAGGCGGAGTGGCGTGAGGTTTTATTTCCTTTGCTCGGGCTGTTCGCAGCTGAGGAGCAGACCGGGGCGCAGCCGGAGCCTGCATATGAAGCAGGTCTGTCACTTGGCGTCAAGCAACAGAAATATGAAATTCTGCTTGTGGATGATGATGTGGAGCTGGTTGCTTTTCTGCGGGAATCGCTGGAGCGCCAGTCCTATTATGTGAATATAGCCATGTCGGCCGAGCGCGGGCTCAAGCTGTTCTATGAGAGCCGTCCGGACATGATTCTGCTGGATATTCTGCTGCCGGACCAGAGCGGAATAGATGTGCTGCACCAGATTATCGGCAAGGCCAAAAAAGAGCGGATTCCGATCATTATCATCAGCGGCGAGCATTCCAAGGACATTCAGTTGTACGCGTATACACTCGGTGTAATGGACTATGTCGCTAAGCCGGTGGACATCGATCTGTTTCTGGCCCTGATCAGGAACCGCTTCGAGCTGAAGCAGGAATGGCAGAAGTCCATTATTATCGATGAGCTGACAGGCGCGTATAACCGCAAATATTTTAATCAGACGATGAAGCAGCTGGTTTCCGATTTCCGGCGGACGGAGCGGATTTTTTCACTGGCGCTGCTAGATCTGGACCATTTTAAACTAATCAATGACACTTACGGTCATCTGGTCGGGGATGAGGTGCTGCAGGCTTTTTCAGAGCTGGTGCGCAGCTCCATCCGGGTTGAGGATACCTTCTGCCGCTACGGAGGTGAGGAGTTTGCCCTGTTTATGCCCAATACGGATGCGGCCTCAGCACTGCTTGTTATCGAGCGGATTCAGCGGCAGTTTGCAGATATGGAATTCCGGGCCAAGCAGGAGCCGTTTCAGGTTACCTTCTCGGGCGGGATAACGGAGATACGCACCTCGCGGGACGATCCGGATTCGCTGATCGAGGATGCGGATCAGGCACTCTATGCCAGCAAGCATGCCGGACGGAACCTGTCCACCTTGTATAACGAATACCTGCCGGCAGGCAAGGCAGAGCGGGTGCTGAAGGTCATCATGGTGGACGACGACGCCCTGATGCGCAGAATTGTAGTCAAGCATTTCATGGACTGGAAGCCGGCCGATATCACCAGGGTTGAGGTGAGCAGCTTCGAAAGCGGTGTCGAGTTCCTTCAGTCAGGCTGGTATTCACCCGATGATAAATATATCGTTCTGCTCGACGGCATTATGCCTGAGCTGGACGGGCTGGAGGTGCTGGAGCAGCTCCGCAGCCGGTATCCGGAGATTAACCTGCTGGTTGTTATGCTCACAGGCCGCAATGACCAGCAGGATATTATCCACGCGCTGCAGATGGGGGCGGATGATTATGTCATCAAGCCGTTCCACCTGCCGGAGCTGCTGATGAGGGTCGAGCGTCTGGCCCACAGATTTTTATTCTAAGAGTAGTGCGCAAGTGTAAATTGAAAGGTGAGAGAAAGATGCAAAAGGTTTTAATTGTTGATGATGAAGATGTTTTACGCATGCTGATTGAAGACACGCTTGAGGACCTGGAGGAGGTTGAGCTTCATACAGCCGAGAACGGGCGGGAGGCATTGGCCAAGCTGTCCGGCAGCAATTTTGATCTGGTTATTCTCGATTACATGATGCCGGAGCTGACCGGAATTGAGGTGCTGGGCCTCTTGAGTGACGAGGTGAAGTCGGCCACCCCGATTCTGATGCTGACCGCCAAGGCGCAGGAGGGTGACCGGAACAGGGCAAGAGAAGCGGGCGCCCGCTATTTCATGCCAAAGCCGTTCAGCCCGATGGAGCTTTTGCAGATTGTGGAGGGGATCCTCGGTGATAAGAAGCAGCCTTGGTAAAATGAGCATCAAAAACAAGTATTTCCGTATCATTGCCGGTCTGATCACACTGGTTCTTCTGTCAGGAACGGGCCTTCTTATTTACATTAATGCAGAACAGACCTCTCTGAACCGTGATCAGGACGTGCTGCAGCATAAGGCGGGTACTATCAATGAGATGGCGGTTACGCTGAATGAAGTATTCTTCCGGGCAAGAGGCTACAGTCTGCTCAAAAACGACAATGAGCTCCAGCTGACCTATGATGCGCTCGATAAGCTGAAAGGTGTTATCAGTGAGTACTCTGCGCTAAAGCTCTCCCCTGAGGAAGCCAGCTTCAAAGCGGATCTGGAGACCTTTGTGGACCAGTATCAGAATGCGACCCTGCCGAAGGCGATCAGCTTCGTGAAGCAGAATGACTATACAAGTCTGCGGGCGCTGGCCAGTGATGGCAACACCGAAGCGGTTAATGATTTTCTTACCTACACCAAAGCATATAAGCTGCGCTCTGACCGGCAGCTGAGCGATATAGTGGATCATTCCCTGAAGCGGGCCAATGAATTTACCCTGCTGGCCTTCGGCTTAAGCACACTGCTGCTGCTGCTGTTCACCCTGATGATCTGGCGGATTCTCAAGATTCTTATCGACCCGATTGTGAAGCTCGAGGCAGCCAGCAATTCGCTTGCGGCGGGAGAGGCCGTGCTGCTCGGGAAGTTGCACAAGCAGGATGAAATCGGGCGTCTTTATGAGGCGTTCCTCAATATGGCGCACAGCATCCAGGATAAAGAGGAAGAGCTGATGATGCAGAATGAGGAGCTGCATGCCCAGCAGGATGAGCTCCAGGATCAGCAGTTCAAGCTTGAACGCTCCCTGAGCGAAATCGAGAGCATGATGAAGGCGCTGGACCAGTCGTCCGCTGTAGCGATCCTCACGCCTAAGGGCATATTCAAGCATGCCAATGAGAACATGAGCGAATATACCGGCTACAAGAATGCTGAGCTGATCGGCTTCACGTTCAGGCTGCTCGATCTGAAGAATATGGATGCTGCCAGAATGCAGCAGATTACCGGCAGGCTGAGCACAGGCGGCGTTTGGAGCGACGAGGTGCAGGTCGGCATGAAGAACGGGACGCCGGTGTGGCTGCATATGACTATCATGCCGTATCTGAATGATGAGGGGCAGGTCTACCAGTACATTCTGATTGCGAATAACATTACCTCCATGAAAAATGTCCAGCAGGAGCTGGCGGAGACGCTCAAAAAAACCGAGCAGACCAAGACGATGCTGGAGCGCAGCAATCAGCTTAACCATGACATCACCTATACGCTCGACAAGCAGGAATTCGCCGAGAAATTTATCGAATTCATGAACAGGCAGTATGCGTTTGACTCCAGTGTATTTTTCCTGGTCAAGGATCAGATTACAGTGGTCAAGGGCGTTCCGCAGGCGAACGTTGACCGGTATCTGGGCAGCGAGAGCGGCAATATGCTGTACCGGATGCAGTCGGAGAAATCCTATATCACCAAACGTCCCGCGACGGAGCGGGAGCAGGGGATTGCGCCTGAGCCGGTCCACTCCTTTGATTATTATTCAACGGTTGTAAATGCCGATAACGAAGTGATCGCCGTATTCTGCGGGACACGGATCGGGCATTCCTTCAGTGATGATGAGATTAACGAAATCAGAGGCATGATGAACCGGGTAGGGCTGGCCATCGAGCGCCTGTTCATGTACGAGGAAATCGAGCATGGACGCAGGCTCAACCGCGATATTGTCAATAATGTCAACGAAGGCATCCAGTTTGTACAGATGGACGGCAGCATGCTCCAGATGAATGGGGCGCTTGCCCAGCTGTTTGATTATCACGGATGGACCGAGGGCTATCTGATTCCGCAGGAGCACTGGACCGGGCACTTTATCCGGATGGCCAATGAGTCGGAGGAGCTGGAGCTGTTCTACCAGAAGGCTATGTCCGAGCATTTCATTGAATCCAGCTCGATGAAGTATTCCATCGGCAGGGATCCGCTGAAGCATGTGGACATGTATGCCATACCAGTGTTCCGCCGGGACACCCGTGTCGGGACGCTGTTCGTGCACCGCGATATTACCCGTGAATATGAGCTGGATGTGATGAAGTCGGAGCTGGTCAGCACAGTCAGCCATGAGCTGCGGACACCGCTGTCGAGCGTACTGGGCTTCACCGAGCTGCTCTTAACCAAGACGATGAAGCCGGAGAAGCAGCTGAAATATCTGGAGACCATTCACCGGGAAGCCCAGCGGCTGACCGATCTGATTAATGATTTTCTGGATCTGCAGCGGATGGAATCGGGCACCCAGCAGTACAACCAGGAGCCGCTGAATCTCAGCACGCTGGTCTTCGGCGTCATAGACCAGTATAAGCTTAGCGGCACACATACCTTTACGTATGAGGATGAAGCGCACAACGCCGAGGTTGAGGTTGACCGCGATAAAATTGTTCAGGTGATGACGAACCTGTTCAGCAATGCAATCAAGTTTTCGCCGGGAGCAAGCGAGATCAAGGTCTCTCTGCATAACGAGGCTGAACGGATTATCGTGCAGATTCAGGATCACGGGCTGGGCATTCCGAAGAATCAGATCGGCCAGCTGTTCCAGAAATTCAGAAGAGTGGACAACAGCGCGTCCAAGCGGATTGGCGGAACCGGCCTGGGGCTGGCGATCTGCAAGGAGATTATTGAGAAGCATAAGGGCTCCATCGGCATTGAGTCGGAGGAAGGGGAAGGATCAACAGTATGGTTCAGCCTCCCGGTGCTGCATACGGCAGGAAGCCGCCATGAGGATGAGCCGGTGAAGCTGAATGCGGACAAGGAGCAGAAGCCGAACGTAATGATTGTCGAGGATGACTACAGCCTGTCGCTGCTGCTGTCGGAGGAGCTGAAGGGCAAGGGCTTCCGCGTAATCCATCATTATCACCCGCAGCAGGCCTTTGAGCAGGCGCTCAGGACGCCTTTTGTAGCGATTGTTGTTGATCTTATGCTGGGTGAGGAGCTGGACGGCTGGGATCTGATCCGCATGCTGAAGAATGACACACGCACCGCGCCTGTCCCGATTATCATTTCCTCTGCCCTGGATAAGACGGACAAAATAATGATGGATAAGGTGCAAAAATATTTAACCAAGCCGTATCCTCCGAATGAGCTTACAGGCACTCTGCAGGAGATTGTGGACAACAGCAGGCAGGGAACCGGAGAAGTGCTCTTTCCGGACAGCAGTCATACAGCTGAACAATAAATTAATAGCTACATGAACAAGTCCTGGCTGCAGGGCTTGTTTTTTTGAGCAAAACTACTTGCCTTATAGTGGACTCTAAGGGGTATAGTGGGAATGAACTGCGGACAACCATTCAAGGATTAAAGGGAGGAATTACAAGTGAAGTACAGTTATTTGGGTAAATCAGGCCTTAAGGTCAGCCAGCTCTGTCTCGGAACGATGAATTTTGGCCCGGAGACCGAAGAGAAGGATGCTTTCCGGATTATGGATGCCGCACTGGATGCGGGAATTAACTTTTTTGATACGGCCAATGTCTATGGCGGCCAGGAACGCCGGGGCTGGACGGAGGAAATTATCGGCCGCTGGTTTAAGCAGGGCGGCGGGCGGCGCGAGAAGGTCGTGCTGGCTACTAAAGTATACGGCGATATGTTCGATGAGCTTGACGGTCCCAATTCCGGCGCGGGCTTGTCTGCCTATAAGATCAGACGGCATCTGGACGGTTCCCTGAAGCGCCTGCAGACCGACCATATTGAGCTTTACCAGATGCACCATGTGGACCGTAACGTATCCTGGGATGAGCTGTGGGGCGCCTTTGAGAATGCGATTGCCCAGGGCAAAATGGATTACATCGGCAGCAGCAACTTTGCCGGCTGGCATATTGCTGCTGCCCAGGCCCAGGCAAAGGCGCGCAATTTCCTTGGCCTCGTCTCCGAGCAGCACCTGTACAATCTGCTGGAGCGGACGCCTGAGCTGGAGGTGCTGCCGGCCTCGCAGGAGCTGGGACTCGGCGTTATTCCATGGAGTCCGCTGGCCGGCGGGCTGCTGGGCCGTAACGCACTGGCTAAGAGCGGCGTCCGCAGCGCCCGGTCGGCCAAGCTCGAGCAGAACCGCAGCAAGCTCGAGCAGTTCTCTGCGCTCTGCAAAGAGCTGGGTGAGCATGAGGACCAGGTTGCCTTGGCCTGGGTGCTGGCGAATCCGGCGGTTACAGCGCCGATTATCGGGCCGAGAACCATCCAGCAGTTTGAGGATTCACTGCGCGTAACCGAAATCGAGCTGGACGGGGAGACGCTGAAGAAGCTGGATGAAATCTTCCCGGGTCCGGGTAAGCCGGCTCCTGAGGCCTACGCCTGGTGATTAGCTTTAGCTGGTGATTATTAGCTTTGAGACTCTGCTCCGGCTGAGCCTATAGCAAGTTGATTTGTTCAATTGATTTTGTTTAAGGCAAGAAACTATATAGTTGTGGGCAGAAAAGCAGCGGCTTCCGTTATCCAGGGGGCCGCTGCTTTGTGTTAATGTAATGCGGGTTAGAAGCATTGCGGCGAGTGTTAGGGCGCGGGCCGGGAAATGAGAGGCATTTATGCCTCTGAAATCGCCGAAAGCAGGCGCGAGGCGAAAATGAGAGGCATTTATGCCTCTGAAATCGCCGAAATCAGGCGTGAGGCGGAAATGAGAGGCATAAGTGCCTCTGAAATCGCCGAAAGCAGGCGCGAGGCGAAAATGAGAGGCATAAATGCCTGCCCCGCGACCGGAAGCTTGTCCGCCGCCTCAGTATGATACAGAAGAGATGACTGCCAGCTCCCCCTCTTCTGTAATTTCCGCGTAAGCCACCGACTGCGGTCCGGCATAGCCTAGCTTGCGGAGCTCTTTGGACAGCCACTCTTCATCATGCCCCAGCTTGCTGAGGGTCTCACGCTGCACAATTCCGTCCTCGATGATGCTTACCGGCAGGACGGAGTCGGGGACAGGCACGAGCAGGTCCTCGCGGGTTGCCGGCTCATACTGCGCTTTTTTGAGAATGCTCAGCGAGCCGTTTGTCTCATAGATGGCGTACGCGACCTCGCTGACCGAAAAGGTATCCTTGGCCCGCAGCATCATTTGCAGCTGCTCTAGGTCAAGATTGTTTTTGCGCAGCCTGGCGAGATCAAGCTTGCCGTCACGGATCAGAATTTCCGGTTCCCCCTCCAGCGGCTTGCGGAGCCGGGGAAAGTGGAGCGTGATTTTTTCAAAGGTGACGGATAACAGGGTCCACACGGTCAGTGTGAAAATCAGCATCAGCACAGTGTGCTCTTTTTCATAAATCGTATCCCCGACAAGATCGCCCAGAATAACCGCCGATATGAAGTCAAACGGTGTCAGGGCGGTAATCTCCTTTTTGCCGAGCAGCCGCGTCATTGCCCAGAGTCCGATAAAGCCTGCGATCAGTTTAACGAGTATGAGTCCATAATCCATGCGGTACCGCCCTCCAGTCGGTCAATAGAATCTAAGAGTGTTTAACCCGTAATGATTTAGTCGTAACAGCGGATGCACTGCGGGACCCGGGACGGCGTTGAGGGTTAAGGGACTGTGGTAAATGTGACAAAGATGAAAACATCCTCTGTCATGTGATAAGCTTGAGGCAGAAATCCGGCCAGCGGATAATAAATAGGAACTAAGGGAGGCGCCGCTTGTGCTCTTTTATGTAATTGCAGCAGTGGTGTTTGCGGCAGACCAGGCTGCCAAATGGATTGTGAGGGCGAACATGGAGCTGGGAGAGATTATTCCGTTCTGGGAGGGGCATGTGACCTTTTCCTATTATGAAAATAGCGGTGCTGCCTTCAGCTCGTTTCAGGGATACGGGAAATATTTCGCTATTGTAGCGGTACTGTTTATTGCGGCAGTGTTCTATTACCGGCGGAAGGGAGAATTGCAGGGACCGCTGCTGGAGGCGGCCAGCGGTTTTCTGGTAGGCGGGGCTGCCGGAAACGGGATTGACAGGGTGCTGTATCATCAGGTGACAGATTTCCTTATGTTCGGGGAAGGCGGAGGCATTATGAATCTGGCCGATCTGGCGATTAATGCAGGAATGCTGCTGTTCCTGCTGCATCTGATTCTGGAGCAAGTAAAGAGCAGCCGGCACAAGCGGCGGCAAATGAAGGAGAACTGAATAGCTTTCAAGTGAAACAGGCTGCCTGTTAAGTCATGAAGATGACTTACCGGGCGGCCTTTTTGGTTATCTGATCTGAGCGGCGGATGTCCCCGATCAATCTGCAGGCGGCAGACCGCCGTGCTCCAGCTCCCCGATGGCCCATTCACAGAACTCAATGGAGGCCTTCATTGCCATCACCCGTTTCTGAAGCAGCAGATACCGTCCGAAGGTCGTCGCTTTCAGCTCCCGTGTCTCGCCGCGCTCATCGCGAAGCGCTTCATTGGCCTTGATCAGCAGATTGTACCGGTCCAGCTCGCTCCGGTTGAATTCGGCGCGCTTTTGCAGTAATGCCTTGGCTTCCTCCGGCTCGGTAAGCCACAGGCTATATAGCTTGAAATGCAGCTCGTCACGCAGGACAGCCGGCTCAGCAGGGAGCCTTACCCATTCCTGAAGCACCGAGATGCCGGCTTCTGTAATGGTATATATTTTTTTGTCCGGCTTGTCGGACTGCTCAATCCGCTCGTGACGGATATAGCCTTTGGTCTCCATAGTCTGCAGCAGGGGATAAATCTGGCTGTGCCCGGCCCTCCACAACGGTTTGATGCCCTGCGTCAGTTCATAGCCGGTCAGCGGATTCGCTGTCAGCAGCGCGAGCAGCCCGTAAGACAGTGTATTCATTACTTTAATGACCTCCAGTCTCTATTGATCCGGTTTTACCGCGAATAACGCTTATATGTCAGCATTGACATAACTATTGTGTAGCTATAACATTAATAAAGTCAAGTTACATATGTAAATATAGACATAATAAAAAGGAGGGGATGGTTCTTGGAATTAGCAGAAAAAGGGAAGATTCCTTTCTGGCCGGTAATGACCGCTATTTTCTTCGGGAATTTTCTCTCTGTACTAAGTACTACAACCATTAATATAGCTGTGCCGATTCTGATGGATCAATTCGGCTCCGGACTGCACACGATGCAGTGGATGGTAACCGGCTTTATGCTGGCAACAGGTGTTACAGCGCCGCTGGCCGGTTACCTGGGCGGCCGATTCAGTTATAAACGGCTGTACACATTCGCGTTATCGGGTTTTACTTTATTTTCACTGCTCTGTGCTGTCTCCTGGAATCCCGGAATGCTCATTGTATTCCGTATGCTGCAGGGCTCCTGCAGCGGGCTGATTATGGCATGTACGATGACCATCATCTTCCAGGTTATCCCGCAGGAGCGGCGTCCCTTTGCTGTAAGCCTATGGTCGCTGTCGGCTATGGTTGCTCCGGCTGTCGGTCCCACCTTCAGCGGCTGGCTGCTACAGTTCGCCAGCTGGCATTGGCTGTTCCTGATCAACCTGCCTGTCGGAATTGCGGCTGTTATTCTGACGCAGCAGCTGATACCGTACTACCGGATGAATGTTCCAAAGTCCTTTGATGTTCCGGGACTGCTGACGGTAGTTCTCGGCAGCCTGTCCCTGCTGGGAGCATTCAGCCAGGGCGGCAGCTGGGGATGGACCTCCTGGAAGACGCTGTCCATGATTGCACTGGGGATTATACTGCTTGTTCTGTTTGTTCTGCGGGAGCTGAAGACAGAGGTGCCGCTGCTTAATCTGCGTGTACTGAAGAACCGGCGTTTTACGGTGATGCTCAGCATTTATAGCATCGTTACAGTGGCAATGTATGCCGGAACCTATCTGACACCGCTGTTCCTGCAGACGGTGGAAGGGGCAACCACGCTCAAGACGGGTCTGATTCTGCTTCCGTCCTCTGTGCTGCTTGCTCTGCTCAGTCCGGTAGTCGGCAAGCTGTATCCGCGTCTCGGCCCGGTGAAGCTGATATCTGCCGGGATCGTCTGCATCTTTGCCGGCCTGTTTCTGATGAGCAGGCTGCATGCAGGCATCGATCATAGCTTCATTTTATGGGCAATGGTAGTGCGGAATCTGGGGATCGGGCTGGCAAATGTACCAAGCAGCACCGCCTCCATGGAGGAGATTCCGGCGGAATGGTCGGGGCATGCAACCTCAATTAATAACTGGGTGCGCAACGTGCTCAGCTCGCTGGCAATTGCCGTGTTCACCTCGCTGCTCTCCAGCAGGGAGGCCGCACATGCCCGTGAGCTAAGCGGAGCCGGAGGGCTGACGCTGGCAGGTGCTGATCTGCATCAGCAGTCCTTCACAATGGGGATAAATGATGTATTCCTGGTTGCGGCGCTGCTGGTGCTGTCAGGGCTCCCTCTTATGCTGCTGGTCCGCCGTAAACGGGCAGAGGCTGGGTTTGAACGCCTGTCTGAAGTGCCGGGGACGCTCAAAAAGGGCTCAACTGCAAAATTGTAATATCAGATTATCTAATGCATGTTATCATTAATAATAATGAAGCGGCCCAAATCGGAGTGTTTTACTCTGATTTAAGCCGCTTTTCGCTATTTTATTGGATAAAATGACATAAATGACAAAAATGAGGCATGATCAGACTCGTTGATCGTTTCAGATAATTATGATAGCCTGAGTTCAAGATGTTAGAAGAGTAGAAGATTGTTTGCTAAGGAGAGGTCCATATTGGTGCAACTACAAGTTACGAACAGCCCGTTTAACGAAAGCCAGGTCCAGCTGCTGAACCAGCTGCTGCCGACATTGACGGAGTCACAGCAAATCTGGCTGGGCGGATATTTATCCGCTATGTCCCTGCGGGGAGCCGGGGCCGCAGCGGCAGCCGGTGAACAGCCGGCATTGGTGCAGGCAGCCCCAAGCGCAGTACCGGCTGCCGCTCCTCCCGTATCCCGTGAGGTGACCGTACTGTTCGGCTCGCAGACCGGCAACTGCCAGCGGCTGGCAACCAGCCTGTCCCGCAAGCTTGAAGAGCAGGGCTTTCAGGTAAGCGTGTCGGCAATGAATGCCTTTAAGCCGAATACGCTTAAGAAGGTCGAGAACCTGCTGATTCTGGTCAGTACCCATGGGGAAGGGGAACCGCCGGACAATGCCCGGGCCTTCCATGAATTTCTCTACAGCAAAAGAGCTCCGCAGCTTGAAGCGCTTCGTTATTCAGTGCTCGGGCTGGGGGATACCTCCTATGAATTCTTCTGCCAGACCGGTAAAGATTTTGACCAGCGCCTTGAAGAGCTGGGCGGCACCCGCCTGAGTCCGCGCATTGATTGTGATCTTGATTACGACGAGCCTGTAGCAGACTGGTTCGCTAAGGTGCTAGAAGCGCTGAACGGACCGCAGAATGCGCCGCAGCTTGCTGACGCGGCAGTTCAGGCTGCAGAGAAGGCAGATGAGCCGCAGTCTCCATATTCACGTAATCTTCCCTTCCAGGCTGAAGTACTGGAGAATCTGAACCTGAACGGCCGCGGCTCAGACCGGGAGACCCGCCACCTGGAGCTGTCGCTTGCCGGCTCCGGCCTGACCTTTGAGCCGGGGGATTCTCTGGGGGTCTATCCGGAGAACCACCCGCAGCTGGTAGCGGATATTATCGCTGCAGCGGGCTGGAATGCCGATGAAACGGTGCCCTTGAATAAGAAGGGCGATGAAGGCACATTGCGCGAAGCGCTGCTGCGCCATTATGAGATTACTGTCCTGACCAAACCGCTGCTTGAACAGGCGGCGAAGCTGTCTGCAGCACCCGGCCTGCAGGCGCTGCTTGCTCCGGAGGCACAGCAGGAGCTGAAATCCTATATTCAGGGCCGCGATCTGCTGGATCTGATTAATGATTTCGGGCCTTGGAATGCAGCGGCCAGCAGCTTTGTAACGATTCTTCGCAAGCTGCCGGCCAGACTCTATTCCATCTCCAGCAGCTACAACGCCAATCCGGAAGAGGTTCACTTTACAGTCCGGGCTGTGCGCTATGAAACGCACGGGCGTGAGCGCTACGGCGTATGCTCGGTGCATTGTGCCGAACGTGTGCAGCCGGGCGACACCTTGCCGGTCTATATCCAGAGTAATCCGAACTTTAAGCTTCCGGTTAACCCGGATGTACCGGTCATTATGATCGGTCCGGGTACGGGTGTTGCCCCGTTCCGCTCCTTCCTTGAGGAACGCGGTGAGCAGGGTGCAGGCGGAAAGACATGGCTGTTCTACGGGGACCGTCATTTCGTAACCGACTTCCTCTACCAGACAGACTGGCAGCGGATGCTTAAGGAAGGCGTGCTGAACAAGCTGGACGTAGCCTTCTCCCGGGATACGGAGGAGAAGGTGTATGTGCAGCACCGCATTCTTGAGCACAGCAAGGAGCTGTACGCCTGGCTGCAGGAAGGTGCCCACGTCTATGTATGCGGCGACGAGAAGCATATGGCGCATGATGTTCATACAGCACTCGTAACCGTTATTCAAGAGGAGGCCGGCCTCAGCCCTGAGGCTGCAGCGGCTTATCTGGAGAATCTGCAGCAGGAACAGCGTTATCAGCGCGATGTATATTAAGGACAGCGGATGGCCCGGAAGGAGAAGATTATAGTGTCAAATAATGAATCAGCGGTGAAGCCGATCGGCGGACCGCCAAGTGATGTTGAACATATTAAGCTGGAAAGCAATTATCTGCGCGGCGCCCTCGAAGCGACGCTGCGCAATCCGGTAACAGGCGGTCTGCCTGAGGACGACAACCGGCTGCTCAAATTCCACGGCAGCTACATGCAGGATGACCGCGATTTGCGCAATGAGCGTGAACGCTCCAAGCTGGAGCCTGCCTTTCAGTTCATGCTGCGCGTAGTTGCTCCGGGGGGCGTAGCCTCGGCGGCGCAATGGCTTGTAATGGATGAGCTGGCCCACAAATACGGAAACGGTACTCTGCGTTTGACGACCAGACAGGCTTTTCAAATGCACGGCGTGCTTAAATGGAATCTCAAAAAAACGATCAGGACCATTAACGATACCCTAATGACCACATTGGCGGCCTGCGGTGACGTCAACCGCAACGTCATGAGCAGCCCGAACCCTTACCAGTCTGAGGTTCATTCCGAGGTCTATGACTGGGCCCGCAAAATCAGCGATCATCTTGCTCCGCGCACTCCGGCCTACCACGAAATCTGGCTGGACGGCGAGAAGGTTGTCGACAGCAAAGCGGATGTAGAGGTCGAACCGATCTACGGTCCGGTATATCTGCCCCGCAAATTCAAGATCGGTCTAGCGGTACCGCCATCCAATGACGTTGATGTATTCTCCCAGGATCTGGGCTTCATCGCTATCCTTGAAGACGGCAGGCTCGCCGGCTTTAATGTATCGGTTGGCGGCGGAATGGGGATGACTCACGGCGATACCAGCACGTATCCGCAGCTCGGACGGGTAATCGGCTTCGTCCGGCCGGATCAGATGATTGATCTCGCTGAGAAGACGGTGACCATCCAGCGGGACTACGGCAACCGTTCGGTCCGCAAGAACGCCCGGTTCAAATATACGATCGACCGCCACGGGCTGGAATGGTTCAAAGGCGAGCTGCAGAAGCGGCTGGGCTGGGAGCTTGAAGCAGCACGGGAATACCATTTTGACCACAACGGTGACCGGTACGGCTGGGTTAAAGGCTATGACGGTAAATGGAACCTGACTCTCTACATCCAGAGCGGACGCATTCAGGACGAGGAAGGGTATCAGCTGATGACCGGACTGCGTGAGATTGCCAAAATCCACACCGGTGATTTCCGGCTTACCCCGAACCAGAATCTGATTATCGGCGGTGTGAGCAGCGCAAAGAAGCGCAAAATCACTGAGCTTGCCAAGCAGTACGGCCTGACTGACGGTGCGCATCATTCTGCTCTGCGGCGCAGCGCCATGTCCTGTGTGGCCCTGCCGACCTGCGGTCTGGCGATGGCGGAGGCTGAGCGCTATCTTCCACAGCTGCTTGATAAGCTGGAGCCGATTATTGATAAGGCCGGCCTCAGGGACGAGGAGATCGTCATCCGGATGACCGGCTGCCCGAACGGGTGCGCCCGCCCGGCGCTCGGCGAGATTTCCTTCATCGGCAAATCTCCCGGTAAATACAACATGTATCTGGGCGCCGGGTTTAGCGGTGACCGGCTGAACAAGCTGTATAAAGAAAACATCGGTGAGCAGGAAATTGTGGAGACACTGGAGCCAATGCTGTACCGCTATGCCAGCGAACGGGTCAGCGGTGAGCATTTCGGGGATTTTGTCATCCGCAGCGGATATGTCTCTGCTGTAACCTCGGGCCTTAACTTCCACGCTTAACCTTATAAAGAACAGGAACCTGTTCTCCTCATCAGGAGAATCAGGTTCTTTTTGTGTCCTTTAACCCTGCCCGGAACGGAAAGCCAGCAAATCTGTATGGTTGTACTATAGCCATCTTCCAAAAGTCACATATAATATAGCAACACAATTGAAAGGGATGATAGCTATGCCAACCTTTGACAACGTCTTGGTTACCGGTAGCCAGACCATACAGCAGGACCTTCAGGTGAACGGAAATGAGACGATAGCCCAGCATCTGAATGTAAATGGCAGCCAGACAATTACGGGAGATCTGCAGGTTAACGGCAACCAGTCTATCGTTAATAGCCTTGTAACAGGCACAGATGTAGATGCCGGGGGCAGCCTCTGGGCAAACTACCGCGTAGGGGCAAGCAACCAGCCGGTGCTGCCCGCCGGAGGCGCAAGCCTGCAGCAGATCAGATTCTATGCAACAGGGGCAGTTTCCCAGCCCGGACTAATGTTAAAGGGCACGGATGGCCTTGATTATGTGCTGTTCATTGATGTCAGCAGCGGTACGCCCAGCCTTGCCATCCAGCTGGCCTAAGTCTTGATATTCCCGGCAGGAAAAGCTCCTGCCTGCTCCAGCGCCTTCCTGACCTCCTCCAGATAACGGAACTGATGCTTCTGGTCAGGCTCAAGAAAAGCCCCCTCGCCCCATTCGTTCCAGGCGTTGATAAACAGGAATTCGCTCTGATACAGATGTTTGGCCCGCTCGATCTGCTTGGCAAGATACCAGCCGAACTTACGCGGGGAGGCACCGATGGCGCTCTGGCCCCGTTCACCCAGACGCGGTGTATTATCCCAGTTGACGTAAGCTCCGGGAAAGATTTGTTCACCGTTTCTGTGATGGGAGCGGTTCAGGATCGACAGCCACGCCTGATCATAATCAAATACCAGATGCTCACGACCATCGATATTCATGTAGTGCCAGAGACGCTGTGTGTCACCATGGGCAAAGGTGTAATGGGGTTCGAACTCCACACTCGCATCGAACCCGTTCTGGCCGGGGATCTCGAAGCCGCCGAGTGTTCTTACAAAGTAGATGCCGTCCAGCCCGTTCTGAAGCGCCAGCTTGTTCCACAGCTTCAGCATCTCTTCACACCGGGGGATGATCCCCGGTCTGTAAAGGATGAACACCGGCTTATTGCCGATCCGGATATAGCGTTCATCCCGGAAAGCGTTCAGCAGCTCATAAAAGTGAATTTCCCAGTCCTCTTCATCACCATAATCCTGCCGGATCAGCAGCTCCTGATCGCCGCCGTCCCATTTGCGTGTCCAGGATTCATTGGCCCAGGACAGGCAGAACGGAAACTGCGGCTCGCCGGAGGTCAGGACCTGTCTGAAGGGACGCTCAAGCAGCGGCTTGCCCTTGAACCAGTAATGATAATAGCAGAACCCGTATATTCCGTAGGCACGTGCAACCTCTGCCTGCCAGTTTCGGGCAGCAGCATCGGTCAGATCATAATAGTACTGCTCAAAAGGCTCTTTGGGCTGCTGGTGGCCAGAATACAGCGGAACCGCCTTCCGGGTGTTGGTCCATTCCGTAAATCCTTCACCCCACCACTGGTCATTCTCGGGGATACGGTGAAATTGCGGCAATAAAAAAGCGATCAGCTTCAACAGATATACCTCCTGCTTCTTCTGCGGCGAAAGTTCCCGGCTGACGTTCAAGCTGCGGGAAGGGGGCTGATTCAGCGGTGGAAAACGGTATAAATCAGCTTGTCGGCCATCTGCAGAAAAGAGTAATCATAAGTGCTTTTCCATAATGCGCGGCTTGCCACCGCTCTTTTGGCATCTACATGACTGGTGTAATGGTGCAGCTTCTCCAGCAGCTCGTCGGCCGTATGAAAGGTGATGATGTCTTCACCCGGATTCATGTGCTGATAAATATTAGGATGTGCCTCGGCCAACTGGAACGCCCCGCAGGCGGCAATGTCGAGTGCCCTGCCAGGCGGACCGCCCCAATGGATAATCAGCTCGGCGCCATTATAATAATCCTGAAGCTCAGCACCCTCCGGCAGCACCTGAAGTCCGGGGTATTCCTCCCAGCCTGTGCCGGCAGCCGCTGTTTTTTTTATATTGAACACATGCTTGATTTTCTCCGCATATTCTTTGCCGGCAGCCCTGGCATCGCCAAGCAGCAACAGGTCTGATCTGTATTCTTCCTTTACCGGTCCCGGAGAGTAGAGACTGCGGTCGGCGGCAAAGGGAAGATAATACACTTGTTTGCAGCCGGAATGCTGGTAAAAGGGAATGTGTAGGGTATTTTGCGTAAATACATAATCGAACAATGCTGCCATTCGTGCTGTGGATTCACTTGTAAACGGGCCGTCGGCCAGCCAGATCGCTTTTTTCGAAGCCGCCTTGCGGATGACCTCGAGATCGCTATCAGAAAAAGGCTCCGCATTCCCTACGACCAGCAGCAGATCAGGATTAAGCTGGTTAAGCGCGGACGAAAAGCTCTGAAAAGCCTTGATGGCGACCAATTCCTTCACCAGCAGCCTGAACTGCTCGGCAATCATTTGTTCTGCCTGCCACAAGGACTCCCCAGTCATAGAGGATACCATGAGTATCCGGATTTGCTTATGTTCCATGATGCCTGATATCTGCGGAAGACTGCCAGGGACTTCAGGTTGCTGGTTGTTCATATCTTTGAGCGCGCGGACTACCGTTTTGGCGATGAGCATTCTGGTTTTGGGATGCAGCCGAACGGTTTTACTGGAGTTTTTAAGCCGGTGCCTGTTCTTCTTAATCATGCAATTCTAACAATCCCTCCTTACCTCCCTACACAGACTTATTTTATGAAAAAAAGGCAAGATTGCTACTAAGCGCAAAATGAATTTGGATTTTCGGCGGTTTTCTTACATAATATATAGAAGCAACAAAAATATTTATAAGAGCCATTATAGTGAGTAATGTGTTCTGTACAGAAGAGGCGAATCAGATGATTATAATGAAATCGATGGAAGAAATCGGAAAAATGCGGGCAGCCGGCAAAATATTGGCCGAATGCCACCGGCAGATTGCCGGAATTATACAGCCGGGTATCACAACCTGGGAGATTGACGAATTTGCCGAGAAATTTATTCTGTCCCAGGGGGCCACTCCGGAGCAAAAGGGCTACCACGGATATCCATACGCAACCTGCGCCTCGGTAAATGATGTCATCTGCCACGGCTTCCCTAAGAAGGAGCCGCTCAAAGAGGGAGATATTGTAACCATTGATATGGTGGTTAACCTGAACGGCTGGCTCGCAGACTCTGCCTGGTCCTACGGAGTAGGCAATATCAGCGAGCAGGCGCAGAAGCTGCTCGATATAACCAAAGAGTCCATGTTCAAAGGCATCGAGCAGGCCGTTGCCGGCAACCGCGTCGGGGATGTTGCCCATGCGATCCAGACCTACGCGGAGTCGAACGGCTTCTCGGTGGTGCGTGATTTCATCGGCCATGGCATCGGCTCGGAGATGCATGAAAAGCCGGATGTCCCTTCCTACGGTCCTGCAGGTAAAGGCCCGCGCCTGAAGGAGGGCATGGTGTTCACGATCGAGCCCATGCTGAATACAGGAAGCTACCGGACAAAGACTGACGCAGACGGTTGGACTGCCCGGACCATAGACGGCGGGCTGTCCGCTCAGTATGAGCATACGCTGGCGATTACGCCGGAAGGAACAATCCTCCTTACTCAGCTGTAAAATAAACCTCTATAAACCCGGCCGGTATCATGCTTGCATGATACCGGCCGGGTTTATTCTGTTTCATGCCATTTCTCCTTATTTGGCTAAATGTGTCGAAATTCACGGTAAACCTGACGCGGGAATGTATATAATGATATGAATTTAATGCCGAATGGAATAGAGGATCACTTCATGGCAACAGACAAGAATTGCAAGAATCAGCTGGAAGCGCCCAGCGCAGCCCAGTGTATGGATCATTACGGCTGTATTTACGAAAACAACCATCTGATTACCCTGATGATTGACCCCGCTGACGGCAGTATCGTGGATGCGAACCGTGCTGCCTGCCAATTTTACGGCTACCGGCTGCGTGATTTCCGCAAGCTCCTGATTTCAGATTTGAGTGCGGAGCCGGATGCCGGAACCTTTCTAGGCAGTGCCCTGCCCGGAGGGGTATACCGGGGAAATCAGGTATTCCTGGCCAGACACCGCCTGGCCTCCGGAAGGCTGACCGATGTAGAGATTCATACCGGAGCTATGAATATTCTTGGCCGCAGCTGTGTGTATACAGTCATCCATGATATCAGTGAACGGATGATCTCAGAGAAGCGGCTGCGGGAGAGTGAGGAGCGATACAGGGATTTGGTTGAGCTGTGTCCCGAGGCGATTCTGGTATACAGCGGCGGGACTATTCTGTTCGCCAACCAGCGGACTGAGAAGCTGTTCGGCCTGCCGAAGGCCGAGCTGCTCGGCAAAGGCATTGATGATTTCTTCATCGAAGAGCCGCTCAGCAGCTCGGAATACAACAAGCTAAAGGCAATGACGGGTATAAAGGACAGCTTCCGGATTGAACAGCGCTATATCCGGCGCAGCGACCGGCGGATCTATGATCTGGATATTTCCGGCGTGCCGATCAGCTACAATGATACCTCGGCGCTGCAGCTGGTGTGCCGCGATATTACGCAGAAGAAAAAGGAGCTGGAACGTGCGATCCGGCTTCAGGAGCAGCGTCACGCCGTCGGGTTTCCCCTGGAAGACAAGGCGGTTCTGGATAAGCTGTATATACCGGCGAATACGCTCAGCGGCGACTTTTTTATTTTTCACCGGATCAATGAAGCTGAAGTGCTCGGTATTATCGGGGATGTGGCGGGCAAAGGCATTTCTGCGGCACTGAGCATTTCCGCCCTGCGAGTTATGTTTATGGACAGTCTGCACAGCGGCCGGGAGCCGGAACGTATTCTGCAGGATCTGAACCGCAAGGCTATAGAGCACATGGGTGAGGATTATATCGCCGGCTGCTGCTTTCATCTTGATTTTGGCAAAGGTGTATTGAAAGCGGCCGGGGCAGGGATCAACGAGTTCATGTACGTGCCTTCCGGGGGAGACGGGATGAAGATCACTGTTAAGGGCACTCCGCTGGGGATGTTCAGCAGCAGTGAATTCGAACAGAAATCGCTGTGCTTTCAGACCGGAGACCGCTTCTGCTTTTATAGTGACGGTATGGAGCTGCTGTTTGACGGAAGCGAGCTCTGCCGGGAATATGGGTACTTGCACGGCAGGCTGACAGGCTCAGTGCTGCAGGATGACTGTACCTGGCTGAATCTGCTTATTACTTGAGCAAGGAAGTGAATTATGGATACTGTACATAAAGAAGTGAGGTTCTGGGGTCTTGGACACCACCTGAATATTATTGAAGGCATCATTGAGGAGCTTGCTCTGGAGCAGTACGCGTTTGATATCCGGCTAATTCTGATGGAGGCAGTCACGAATGCCTATTATCACGGTAATCTGAGTGACTGTACCAAGCCGATCACTATCCGCTATATGCTGGATGGAGACCTGCTTAACCTGCAAATTCAGGATGCCGGGAACGGCGGGCATGAGCTGGTCATCCCGGATAGAATCGGTGATGATGAGCTCCTGGAGGATGGCGGAAGAGGCCTGTATCTGATCCGCTGCTTCTCGGACAGCGCCGAGCTGATCCATAACACAATGTTTATTAACAAAAGCGTGTGCACGCATTGAAACGGCCGCTGTGTGAAGAGTGTCTGTTGTGACTGAAAAGGGGAGAATGTAGTGAAGTTAAGTATCAAAGTAAAAATGAGCATCCTGTTGTTCCTGATCATCAGTATCCCGCTGATTATTTCCGGGGTTGTTTCCTATAATCTGGCTTCAACTGCCCTGCAGACAACGATTGAAGAGGAGCTTAAAGGGACGACAAGCTCAGCCGCCAAGGCGGTTGGAACTGAGCTTACAGCTGCAGGGAATTTCCTGGATGTTGCCAGCCGTAATGATTCACTGGCTGCCTTTGCCGGTAATCCGTCAGGCCAGAATGCAAAACAGGCAGCTTTCTCCTATCTG
Source organism: Paenibacillus sp. FSL R7-0273 (assembly GCF_000758625.1). Taxonomy (NCBI): domain Bacteria; kingdom Bacillati; phylum Bacillota; class Bacilli; order Caryophanales; family Paenibacillaceae; genus Paenibacillus; species Paenibacillus sp. FSL R7-0273. The sequence goes on along the minus strand of NZ_CP009283.1, from coordinate 4,610,697 downwards.
TCAGGCATTCAGCAGGATAATGCTGTACTGATGGAATCGCTGGTCATTGCAGATGTGAACGGCAAGGTTCTGCTAACGAGCAGCTCACAGACACCGGAGCTGAGTGTGCAGGACCGGGAATATTTTAAGCAGGCACTGGCAGGCGAAAAGGCAGCCAGCGGAGTAATCGTATCCAAGGACAGCAACCAGAACATTGTGGCTGTAGCCCGGCCGCTGCGCCAGAACGGCAATATTACCGGTGTTCTGATCGGGACCGTGCTGTTTGACAAAATAGCCGCACCGGTCGCTGAGACGCGTATCGGGGAGAGCGGGTACGGCTATATGATTGACCGGACCGGCCTGATTGTCTATCATCCTGACACGGACAAGGTGCTTAAGGAGAATCTGGGGGACAACGGTAATAAGGAACTGAATGTGCTTGTGCAGCAGATGAAGGAAGGGGAGACCTCGCACGGCTTTTATACATATGAAGGCGTCTATAAATTTGTCTCCTTTGAGCCGGCGGGCAGCTGGGTGGTGGCTACGACGGCAAATTACGATGAGTATATGAAGCCGGCGTCCGAAATCCGTACAACAACACTGCTGGTAGTAGTATCCTTTATCGTGATCGCACTGCTGCTGGGGTACGCCTTCACCACCCGTAATATCATAACCCCGGTCAAGAAGCTGCAGGCAGCAATGTCGCTGGCAGGGAACGGTGATTTGACCGTACATACCGCTATACATACAAGAGATGAGCTGCAGGCACTCAGCGAATCGTTTAATGTCATGATCGACAAGCAGGAGGCCATTATCAGGAAGGTAAGGCACGGCTCAGAGACGCTGACCTCAATGTCTGAGGAAATGGCGGCATCCTCGGAGGAGATCAGTGCCTCAATTGAAGAGATCAGCTCCAGCACCCAGGAAATTGCTGCAGGGGCGGAGAACAATAACCATTCTGTTGTGAATGCCTCGCAGGTGCTTGTCCAGCTGTCCAGTCTGGTGCAGCTTGCCCAGAGCAAGGCCTCGGCAACAGCCCGGAATGCGGGTGATACGAACGAGGCAGCCCAGGCCGGGAGAACGCGTGTCAACAATACGGTTGAGGCTATGGATACGATCAGCAGCAGTACCCGGGAGACCGGAGAGCAGCTGCTTGCCGTAAGCGAACTGTCGGATAAGGTGTCTACAATTATTGGTACCATTAATGCCATTGCCGGACAGACGAACCTGCTTGCGCTGAATGCGGCGATTGAGGCTGCAAGAGCGGGAGAGCACGGGCGCGGCTTCAATGTGGTGGCAGGTGAAGTCAGAAAGCTGTCAGATGAAACACATCGTCAGGCGGAAGAGATCAGCGGACTGGTCTCCGATATGCTAGGCAGAATCAGCCAGGCTGTGGAGGCGATGAGCGGGGCTTCCGAAGCAGTGGACAGCGGTGTGCAGATCGTCAAGGAGACCGACCATGCCTTTATTCACATTATTGAATCCGTTGAACAGATAACAGAAAGCGTGCAGGAGATTCTCGAGATTACGAGAGATGAGGTAGCCACCTCAGACCAGATTATCAGGCTGATTGATTCCATGGGGACGATATCCGAAATGTCGGTCCAGAGCACGGAGAGCGTGTCCAGCGCAACAGAGGAGCAGGCAGCTACGGTTAATAATTTTGTATCCACAGCCGAAGAGATTAGTGCGATGGCCAATGAGCTGGAGTTCCTGGTAGAAAAATTCATTATAAGGGGTGAGTAGCTTGAAGGAAATTATAATTGAAATGCCGGTGATTTTCTCTGTGGATGAAGCAGGGGCTTTCCGTGAAATGCTCAGGGACTACATTAACAGCGGCGAGAATAGCTTTCTGCTGGATTTCAGCACCTGTACCTTCATTGACAGCACCGGTCTGGGCGTAATTGTCAGCTTGTACAAGAAATGCGTAGAGAACGGGGGCACGATCCGCTTGCGTTCCCTTCATCCGAATGTGCTGAAGATTTTTGAGCTGACCCGGCTGACGAATGTGTTTGAAATAGTGTAACAGCAGGCTCATAAGTGTGCAAAAAAAGAGGGGCAGCCCTGCAGAGCGCCGTTAAGCCGGCCTGCAGGGCTGCCCCTGTTTCATTTTTAGAATTAGTCCGTTATATTCCGGGTGTAATATTCAATAATATCCTTGCGGCGGATAATACCGAGAAAAACGCCGGTGCCATCAACAACCGGAACGAAGTTCTGGTCTGCAGCAAGCGTCAGCATATCCTCCATCTGGGCCTTGATGTAGACACTCTCATTATGCACATGCCGTTGAATGTCGCTGACCTTAACCTCATGCATGCTAGCGAAGCTGAGTCCTGCTGTATTCTTGAGCTTCCACAGCAGATCCCCTTCAGCCAGCGTTCCAACATATTTCCCCTCATGGTCTATAATCGGAATCGCCGAATAATAATGCTGCTCCAGTTGCTCCATAGCTTCGAGCATTGAAAGAGATGAAGTGATATAAGCGACCTGATCCTTGGGCAGCAGAAAAGCAGAGATTTCCATGGCTAGTCTCCTTTACAGTGGAATGAGTGCAGAGCTGTATTTTTATTAAACCACAGATCCCATTGTAAGCGCATTACTAAATCTGCAGCCGCTCGATGTATCAAAAAAAGGATATGTCACTCCGGACAGCGGTCTCCCCCTGCCATACATGGCATATCCTGATATTCGGATTTAATTAAGCAGGCTTATTTGCCTGCGGTTTCAGTGCCTTCTAGGCTAACCTGCCATTCAATACCGAATTTATCCTTCAGGCTCCCGTAACATTTACTCCAGAAGGTCTCCTGCAATTCCATAGTTACGCTTCCGCCCTCCTTCAGCTGATGGAACCAGGATTTCACATCCTCCTCGTTGCGTGTCACCAGCGCCAGGCTGATATTATTGCCTGCAGTAAACGGCATGCCGGGAAATACATCAGAGAACATCACATTGCTGCCGTCAACATCCAGGCGGGCATGCATAACGAGTGCTTTGGCTGCTTCCGGGAGCGGATAGTCCGGATTCGGCGGCGCTTCACCAAAGGTCATAATCTGCGGATTACTGTTTCCGAACACCTTGGCATAGAATTCTACAGCTTCACGGCAGTTTCCATTGAAATTCAAATACACATCAACTGACATTGGCTTCACTCCTTGTAAGTTCATTAGGCAGGCGCTATTTTTTCCACATTGTAGCATGGCCTCGTCCAAAGAAAAATATACTTTTGCAGCTTGCCTTACCAGAGGTGTAACATGAACATAAAGGGGGAGCTGTCAGTGAATGAACAGGAGCAATCCGTACTGCAGACACTTAATATCAACGATTAGTAAACGACCATGTTCCGGCCGGCAAAAGAGGAGAGTGAGAGCATGAACATTTACGGCTGCGATTTCAGCGGTGCCAAAAACCCGGAAGGCAAAATCTTCATTGCCTCCGGCCGGCTGACCGGTAACCGTTTTACGGTTGAACAGGTTTTCAGCTGTGAGGACAGACTTGATCTGTACTATTATATCAGGACAAGCAGAGCACCGTGGGGGATGGATTTTCCTTTTTCGATACCTGAGTATTATCTGGAGCAGCAGTATGCTTCATCCTGGGACACATTCATAGATGGGGCTTACAGCGACACCAGGGACCAGTTCAAGCAGCGGTTTGGCCAGCTTCATAGCGGCAAAAGCAGCCGGGATCTCCGCGTGACAGACATTGCCGTGGACGGCAAAAGTCCGGTATCCTCGACACCGATTGCAATGCACGCCATGGTCTACGGGGCACGCCGGCTGCTGCATAATCTGCAAGGGGATGCGGCGGTTTATCCGTTTCAGCCTTACCGGGAAGGCGTATCCCGGTTATACGAGATCTATCCCGGCCACGGCTGGAAAGCATTGAAGCTCAAAAGCAGCGCCCCTGGTGCTCTCCAGGGCATCACGTTCAGCTTCAAAACGCAGGTGGACAGCGAGTTTGAGATCACGATCAGCCCGGAAGCGGAGGCAGCAGCAGTGGATGTGCGCGGACAAGCCAGCCTTCATGCCAGAGATGCAGTAATGGCCTGTATCCAGATGGCGTACTGTCTCCGTACATATAGGCTGGAGAGCAGCGAACAGCACAAGCCCGGATTCGCCTCAGAAGAAGAATGGAAGAAGCGCATGCTTGAAGGTCTGGTTGTACGGATGCTCCCGTGACAAGCATGGAATTAAGCACCATTGATGATTGCATTCACCCAGGCATAGCAGCGCTCCAGCTGTTCCTCCGAAATAAGGTCAGAGCGGTGCTCGAACATGATTCTGACCTCAGGATTCTCTGTCCGGATGATCCGCAGATAAGCTTCAATTGGTGCCCAGCCCCCGGCCTCATCTAACTCGGGAAGCACCGGGTAGTGGCTGTTCTGAACACTGTCCAGTATCTGTACATTTGACAGGTGAATAAGATAGGCATACTTAGTATAGGTCTGAAGGACTGTCCGGGCGTCAAAGCGGCGGTCCAGCTTGTCCTGCAGAAACAGCCTCGCCGTGTCCTGGCACAGCCTGATGCCCGGGTATTTGAGCAGTAGCTGCTCAAGGAAATCATGCTCATAAGTAAGCCGGCTGATCGCATCGAACTCCAGCACCGGTATGAACTGATATTTACGGCCCTGTACATCAAGCCATTGAAACAGCTGCTCAGTGCGGATAATCAATTCATCGGGTGTAATATCATGCTCATAGATGTATTCACGGCGGTCCCCGAACCGCCAGCCGGTCCAGTCAACCCGTTCATCGAGAATTACCGGCTTGGGATAATGGAACAGTACATATTCAGGCTTGATTGCCGCAAGATAGTCCAGCTCCCCGGTGATATGCGCGAAAGCGTCAGCACGCACCTCATCGTCAGCGGACAGGACAAGCGGGTCCCGCAGCTTCGTGCTGTCTTTCCGGAACGGAAAATGCACACCAATTGCAAAGCCCCTGCTTTTGGCCGCATCTGCAAGGATTGCTCTATCCTCTTCGGAGGCAAACATACAAGCCTCAATGCCGTAGAACCCGCTGCGGAAATCCTTCCTGTATTTCTCTTTATCAAATCCGCCATACTGTCCGATCATGAATTGTCTCAAGAAAAAGCCTCCTGCGAAAGAAATAGTATGGAAGGAATTCGGCAAAACGGCCCCGTGTTCCTGCCCGTAAAAGACACTAGAAATAACTAGTGTCTTTTCGATTTGTATTGGGTAAAATTAACTCTGGAACAACATACCCAGTGTAAGGCAGAGCTCTTCTCCGCCTGCACTAATCATAAAGGAGTTGCATGGATGCTGGACATTGCTCAGCTTGCTTCCGGTGAAGAGCACGGAGTTCATAGTCTGATCCGGGAATCTTTTGATACCTACATCTCACCATACTATTCATCTGAGGGTATTAACGAGTTTTATAGAATTACGACACCTGAGGCAATCCGGGAACGCTTGAACAGCGGCCATATTATTTATTCAGCCAGCAACGGCGGTAAGCGCGCAGGCATAGTAGAAGTCAGGAATAACAATCACATTGTCCTGCTGTTCGTAAGTAGTGAAGCCAAGGGCACCGGAGTCGGCAAAAGCCTGCTGTATTATGTAACAGATAAGCTGGGACGGGAAGGAGTGCGGCGGCTTACTGTGAATTCATCACCCAACTCAGTCGGCTTCTATAAGTCCCAGGGCTTCCTTCCGCTTGCCGGTGAAGAAGAAGTGCACGGAATCAGGTTTGTAAAAATGCAACTTTTGTTCTAGGTCCCGGGGGAAATAAGAAGGAATAATCTGGGGTGGCAGCGAATAAATAGCGGGTCAACAAAATTCGACTTTTATACTACATAATCAGAGGGGTATTGTCGTGAAAAAAGGGCAGAAAACATTTTTTTTGATTGCAACATTTATTTTGATTTTTTTGCTGCCGCTGCTTGGCAGTCTGGCCAAGTGGAAGGGCCTGCCTCCCGGTTATGGTGATTTTCCTGCGCAGAAGGTGGAGGCGGATCCCGGATTCAGCCTGCTGTATTTCTCGCTTGCCTGCATCGTTGCACTGCTGATTACACTGGTGCTTGTATTTCCGCGTTGGTTCGGCTTCAAACCCTCTCCGCAGATTGCGCGGCCGAAGGGAGACAGAACCGGTTTTCCGGTGTGGTTCTGGTGGAGCCTTCCGGTGCTTGCGGTCAGCTGGATATTAATGTGGGCGCGGCTGGATCTGTTTGAGCCGGCCGAGAATTATACCTTTGTCCCGCTGTGGTGGTCCTTTATCCTGATTCTGGACGGGCTGGTCTATAAACGGACGGGCGGCAATTCGATCATATCCCGCAAGCCTCATTTAATGCAGCTGCTGGCGGTTGTGTCCTGCTTTAGCTGGTTCGCCTTTGAATATCTGAATTTTTTTGTAGTAGAGAACTGGTATTACCCCAATAAGGATGTCTTCTCCAACTTCGGGAACGTCTTCTGGTTTTCGCTTTCCTATACAACGGTGCTCCCGGCAATAGTCGAATGGTATCACCTGCTGGGTACCTTTAAGGGATTTAAGGAGCGATACAGCAACGGCCCTAAATTTAACGTATCAAGAACACTGTTAATTCTTTATTTTGTAATCGGGTTATTCCTGGCGTTCGGTATGGGTTATTATCCTTATCTGCTGTTCTGGGTGCTGTGGGTTGCTCTTGTGCCGATGCTGTCAGCTGCGATGGCCCTCTGCGGCTACTGGACTCCGTTCACTCCGGTCAAGAATGGTGACTGGTCGCGGATTATCCTCATTGCACTTGCCACCTTGTGCAACGGGTTCTTCTGGGAGTTCTGGAACTTCGGCAGTGAATGGTTCCATGATTCCATTCCTACCAATCCGAATTACTGGAAATATTCCGTCCCTTACCTGGACAAGCTTCATATTTTCTCCGAGATGCCGATTCTTGGCTATTACGGCTATCTTTTCTTTGGTGTGAACTGCTGGATTGTGTGGCTTATTGCTGCTTACGTATTTAAATTTGATGCTGATTTAGAATTGAACGGGAAGAATCGCTAAAGGTGGAGTGGGCATGATTGCGTTGGACAACTATCAGGTCCTGGAGACCATTTCAGATCAGTATGCGAAATCGGTTTACAGGTGCGGAGATCCTTTATCCGGTGATACGGTTATTTTAAAAGTATTAAAAGCGGAATTCACCAGTCCCGAGGCAGTGATGAGATTCAAGCAGGAGTACAGGCTGCTGAAGGAGCTTAGCGCACGGCTCGATGGCGTAATCAAACCCCTTAAGCTCGAGGAAAAGAACGGTTTTTATGTAATGGTGCTGGAGGATATCCACGGGCGCTCGCTCAAGGAGATTATGGAGACGGAGATTCCGGATACCGCAACACTTCTGAGGCTTGCCATTAAAATAGTAGATATTCTCGGTGCGGTGCATGAGCAGAATGTCATTCACAAGGATATTAAGCCCTCCAATATTATCTGGAACCGGGAGCAGGACGTGGTGCAGCTGATCGATTTTGATCTGGCTGTGAAGCTCCCGAAGGAGAAGCAGGAATTTCAGAACAGCGGGGTGCTTGAGGGCAGCATCCAGTATATATCGCCTGAGCAGACCGGCCGTATGAACCGCAATATCGATTACCGGAGTGATTTTTACTCGCTGGGTGTGGTGCTCTATGAGCTAATGACCGGAAGCAGGCCTTACAGTACGCAGGAGATGCTGGAGCAGATCTACTCCATTATTGCCAAGGAAGCAGTCCCTCCGCATCAGCTGACCGGCGGCAGAGTGTCATCCGAGCTTTCAGGCATCATAATGAAGCTGATGGAGAAGTCCTCCGAAGAGAGATACCGCAGCACCTACGGGATCAAAGCCGATCTGAAAAAGGTGCTTGCCGGAGAAGCGGGCTTTGTGGTTGGTGCGGAAGACCGGTATAATGTGTTCCGGATTCCGCAAAAAATATACGGCCGGGAAGCGGAGCTGGCCAGGCTAACAGAAGCCTTCCGGCAAAGTGTCAGCGGCCAGCCGCAGCTGATGCTGGTTACCGGTGAGGCCGGTGTCGGCAAAACAGCACTGGTGCATGAGCTGCACAAGTCCATCAGCGAGGAAAAGGGCTGGTTCGCCGAAGGGAAGTTTGACCAGTATAACCGCAACATTCCTTTCAGCGCTATCACTGAAGCCTTCCGCCGGCTGATCAGCCAGCTGCTTGATAATCCGGACAGTGAATTTAAGCAGCGGATTGCACACTCCCTGGCCTCAGGATTGGACGGGAACGGCAGCCTGATTGCAGGCCTGATCCCGGAGCTGGCTGACTGGATTGGCATACAGCCTGAGATGGAGCCGCTTAATCCAGCCGAGGAGACGAACCGGTTCTTTCTTACCTTTGCCAAATTTATTGAAGGCATCACCTTAAATGAACGTCCGCTGGTATTGTTCCTGGACGATGTACAGTGGGCAGATTATTCCAGCCTGCAGCTTGTGGAGCGTCTGCTGCTGGATCACCAGCTGCGCAGGCTGTTCATAGTCTGCTCGTACAGGGGGAACGAAATCCATGAAGGGCATCCGCTGTTAACCTCTGTTGCAAAGATCGAAAAAAGCCGGGAGGTAGGGGTGATTACCCTTCAGCCCCTGACTGTACTTGACGTGAATCAGCTTATATCAGATACACTATTCAGTCCGCGTGAGCGTGTGGATATGCTGGCGGAAGTGATTTACAAGCGGACGAAGGGCAATTCGTTTTTTGTCAGTGAACTGCTGAAGGAACTATACCGCAGCGGATATCTGTACTTTGATGAGCTGCAGGGGAGCTGGAGCTGGCAGCTGGAGCAGATTCTAAGCTTGCCGGTAAATGAGAATATTGTTGAGTTTCTGATGAGGAAGTTGATTAATCTGCCTCAGGAGGTCCGTAATATGCTGATGCTGGGTGCGGCTTCGGGCAGCATGTTCGATTTCAGCCTGCTGAAGCTGATCAGCGGAGAGCCGCGGGGCAGCATCGCCCGGGCTATTGCCTCTGCGGTTGATGAGGAGCTGATTATACCGTCAGATGCCAGCTATGCGATATTCTCGGGTTATCTGGACGAGAATTCTTCAGAGCCGGAGCCGGAGCTGGCTATTTCATTCCGTTTTGCCCACGACCGTATTCAACAGGCCTTTTATCAGATGATTGAGGAAAGTGAACGCCGGCAGCTTCATCTTAAAATCGGTAAAGCACTGCTTGATCATCTGCCTCAGGATAAGGCGGAAGAACGGATTGTGGATATTGCCGCCCATATGAACAAGGGGCTGGAATTTATCCGGACCCGGGCTGAAATCACTGAGGTAATCAGGCTTAACCTGCGGGCTGCCCGTAAAGCCAAGGCGGCCTTCGGTTATGATTCCGCCTATGCACTGCTCGAAGCGGTGCTGCCGCAGCTGCCTGATAATGCCTGGGAGGATGCGGAGCTTCCTGCTGCCGGGATTTACAGGCTGCTGGCCCAGTGCGGTTATCTTACACATCATATTGCTGAAGCGGATGCTGCCTGCGCTGTACTGCTGCAGCACACCTCCGGAAAAATGGACCGTGCCGGGATTTATGAGCTGCAGGCTGACCATTATATGTACCTGGGCATGATGAAGGAGGCAATCACCTCCGGAAGACAGGGGCTGCAGGAGATGGGCATACAGATCCCGCAGCGTGTCGGAATGGCCTCCGTACTGAAGGAGCTGGTGAAGATCAAGGCTGCGCTCCGGGGCAGGACAGCCGATGATATCTTCGCCTCCCGTGAGATGAAGGACCCGGAAATGCTGCTGATCATGAGGCTGCTGATTAATTTCATCCCGCCGGCTTTTATCTCAGGTGAGACTTCACTGTTTGGCCTGGCAGTGCTTAAAAAGGTTGGTTTAACGCTGAAGCACGGCAATTCACCTGAATCTGCTATTGCTTTTATCGGCTATTCCATGCTGCTGTCCGGATTCGGCGATGTGAAGGGCGCGTTTGAATTCGGCCGGCTGGGCATCCGGATTAATGACAAGTTCAATGACCTTCAGTGGCGGGGAGCCGCTCATGTATTGTACACCCTGTTCAGCCATGCCTGGACAGAGCCGTGGGACACTCTGCAGGACTGGTTCACAACCTCGATAGAAGCCAGCCTGCGGACTGGGGACCTGCTCTACCTGGCTCATTCCTGCTTCTACGTTAACCTGTGGAATCCGGAGATGGATCTGGCAGCTAACCTCCAGGAAAGCAACCGGATGATTGCCATGATCGAGAGCACCAAATATAAGGAATCGCTGGCAACCGCGCAGCTGGTCCGGCAATACTACCGCAATTTGCTCGGGGAAATGGGTGACAGCCGCTCGTTCAGCGATGATTCCTTTGACGAGGAAAGCATGCTGCAGGATTTGGAGCAGGCTAAATACAACTCCGGTATTGCGATTTATTATATCTACAAAATGAAGCTATTGTTCACCTATGAAAGCTACGGGGAAGCATTAGTCTATATCGACAAGGCCTATGATATTATCGGTGCGCTGTCCGGCTCTGCTTTTATGGAGGAATTTTCGCTCTACACCTTCTTGAATCTGGCCTACAGCTATCCCGGCCTGCGCGGTGCGGCCCGGAGCAAGGCAAGACGGAGGATGAAGAAGGAGCTCGGCAGAGTCCGCAAATGGGCGGGGCATGCTCCGGGCACCTTCAGGCAGCATGAAATGCTGATGAAGGCGGAATGGGCGCGGATCTCAGGACAGGATGATGAAGCCGGGAAGTATTATGACCTGGCAATTGAGGCCAGTGAGCAAGGCACCTTCGTCAGGTATAAGGCTCTGGCCAATGAGCTAGCTGCCAAATTTTATTATGCCAAGCAGTTTAATGAGTTTGCCGCCTATCTGCTCAGACAGTCCGTGTACTACTATTCTATATGGGGCGCCAAGGCCAAGATCCAGTTCCTGAAGGGGCAGTACCCGGACATTGTCCGTAAAATCAATACCAAGGAATTTTTGCATGGGCGGACTGTATCGGATTATACAGAAAGCATTGACCTCGATTCCATGATTCTGGCCTCCCAGGCCATTTCCAAGGAGATTGAGCTGGACAACCTGCTTGAGGCGCTGATGCAGATCGTCATCAAAAATGCCGGGGCACAGCGCGGCTGCATCCGGATGACCGGCAGCTCAGGGCTGCTGGTAGAAGGCGAATATCTGGCAGATGAGGATAACATTTCTGTCAGGGTACAGAGCCGCAGCAGCTTCAGCAGGCTGCCTGACTCCATCCTGCGGCAGGTTGAAGAGAGCGGAGAGACGCTGATCTATAATGACGCTTTTTCGGAGACCCAGTTCGTGAACGATCCTTATATCGTGGAGCACCGGCCAAAGTCAATGGTTTGTATGCCGCTTATCAACCAGAACAAGACAGTTGCTGTCATCTACCTGGAGAATAATCTGGTGACCGGCGTGTTTACGAAGGAACGGATGAAGATCATTAATCTGCTGTCGCGGGAAATGGTGTTCTCCCTGGAGAACGCCAGCCTGTACTCGGAGCTGGAGCGTTCGGAGGAAAAATACCGCGAGCTCGTTAACAACATGCAGGACGGCATTTTTATTACGCAGAACTTCATATGCAAATATGTTAATGAAGCACTGGCCGGAATGCTTGGCTATGAAGTGGAGGAAATGCTGGAACAGCCGTTTGGCAGCTTCCTCAGTCCGGAAGAGCGCGAGAAGGTCATGCATTATTACAGCCGGAGGGTGGAGGGCAAATCCGCGCCCTTTGAGTATGAGACCAGACTGCTGCATAAGGACCAGACCCATGAGATTATCGTTATTCACAAGGTCGCATTGATCAATTACATGGACAATCTGGCTATCCAGGGGACGGTAAAGGATATTACCCAGCGTAAGCAGGCAGAGGAAGAGCTGCTGCGGCACAAGGAGCATCTGGAGGAGCTGGTTGCAGAGCGGACCAAGGAGCTTGAGCTGAACAACGAGGAGCTCAACCGGTACATCGGGATGATTGAGCAGATTTCGAACACGGACGAGCTGACCGGCCTGTATAACCGCAGATTTTTCAATAAAGTGTTTGCAGAGGAAGTTGAGAAGGCGACGGTTTCGCAAAAATATCTGACCTACCTGATGATCGACATCGATTATTTCAAAAAATACAACGATACCTACGGCCATTACGAAGGCGATAACGTGCTCCGCAGAGCAGGCACTATGCTCCATGAGCTTGCGGAACGGGCTGACGGCTTCGCTATCCGGCTTGGCGGTGAAGAGTTTGGCATTATAGTTACCGGCTTCACTCCCGTACAGTCAAGGGAATATGCCGAGACCATCCGCCGGAGTATTACCGATCTGAAGATACCGCACGCAATGAGCCCGCAGTTCGGCATACTGACCGTTTCGATCGGCGTAGCCTGTGTCCAGGTCGGCGATACCGGGGAAGAGGATGTTTACAAGCTTGCTGATGATGCCCTGTACCAGTCCAAGGCCGCAGGGAGGAACCGGGTTACATTGTTCCAATAATGAATGCAGACCCTCCGGTGCTTTGATGACCGGAGGGTCTGCTGTGCTTCCGGTTCTGCCGGGGGCCGGTGAGTGAATGTGGAGGACCGGCTCAATTGGCCGGACGAGCGAAAGGAGGGGCACAAATGCCCTTGATCTCGCTCGAAACGAGCAAATGGACGAAATGAGAGGCAAAAGTGCCCTTGATTTCGCTCGAAATGGGCAAGTGGGCGAAATGAGAGGCAAAAGTGCCCTTGATTCCGGCCCAAACGGTGAGACCCCCTTATCCCGGAGTCCTCAGTATAAAACCGGTACTTGTCGTAGCTATGCTCTTTATTTCGCTTTTTTCCTCGGCCAGAAGAAGGCGGACCGGTCTTCTAGGCCCATGACCCACTCTGAAAATTCAACCGGTGGCATGTTGCGAAGGCTGGTGTGCATTCTCCGGTTGTTGTAGAAATCCATGTACCGGTCCACGGCTTCATAGGCCTCGTCGAACGTTTCGAATGCCTCTTTACGGAACAAATCCCGATCAATATTACTGTGGAACGATTCAATAAAAGCATTTAAATCCGGTGTTCGAGGCGGAATGCGTTCATGAGTCATTTCCCAGCTTTCACACATGTCACCAAACAGGTGGCTGACGAACTGTGGGCCGTTGTCGGTGCGGATCACCGGGCGTGCACTGTCCTGGGCGCAGTGCTGCTCCATGGCGCGTCCCAGCGTCTGGCAGGCGTGCTTGGCCTCACACGACGATCCGCGGTGGTAGCCGACGATGACACGGGTAAACACATCGATAATGCTCAGGACGAAGAAATGCCGGTCCCGGCCCGCCACGTACCCGTACTTAATGTCCATCTGCCAGAGCTGACCCGCTCCGGTAATAACCCGGTTCTCCGGCAGCTTCCGGGGATGCTTAAAGCGCTTGTGACGCTGGGGCTGCAGGATCTCCAGCGCCTGACACAGCCGGTAGCTTTTCTTGTGATTGAGCTTAAGGCTGTGCTGGTTCCATAAGCACTTGGCCAGGAGCTTGTACCCGTACACGTGCTCTTCTCCAGCGACCAGTTCCAGAAGCATTTCCTGGATCTGCCCGTCGCTAATCTTCTCTCCAGACTCGGTCAGGGAATAGCCGGGTACGGGTCTTCCGCGCCCCTGAGGTACGGCCTGGGCATCCTGTGACTTGCGTTTCTTACGGTCGTAATACGTAGACTCTGCTAGCCCCACGAGACGTAGTACCAACGCTGCTTTATTCCCCTGCTTAATGAACATATCGGCTACCTCGATTTTTTCGGATAAGCAGGGGTTGGCTTTTTTAGCAGTTCACGCAAAATCTCAATCTCTAGCTCCTTTTCACCGAGGATCTTCACAGCCTTCTCGTATTTCTGCTCGACATCCAGCAGGCGTTTCAGTTCCTCCACCTGATCTTGGGGATACGGATGATCTTGTTCCCCATGGGCTTCCCGGTAATCTCTCACCCACTGATTCACCGTCGATGGGGTCACTCCATACTTTCGGGCAACCACCGCTGCCTTAATGCCAGACAACACCTCTTGCGCGGCCTTCTCTCTTGTTCCTGTTAAGTGTCCCATACCGTTCATCCTCCTCCTGTATCTAGTCTACATTTTTGTGGGGGAGGACTCCAACTTCTTTAGGGGGCTGTGGAGCAAACGGCCGAATGGGCAAAATGAAGGGCATAAATGCCCTTGATTCCGGCCCAAACAGCCGAATGGGCAAAATAAAGGGCACAAATGCCCTTGATTCCGGCCCAAACAGCCGGACGAGCAAAATGAAGGGCATAAATGCCCTTGATTCCGGCTCAAACAGCCGAACGGGCAAAATGAAAGGCACAAATGCCCTTGTTTCCGGCCTAAACGGCCGAATGGACAAAATAAAGGGCGAAACTGCCCCACATCCCCAGTGGCCGGCGTTTAACCGACCGTGCACCGCAAAAAGACAGCCGCCCGTCAAATTCTGCGGGCGGCTGTTTTTTTAATACACATTAAACATTTCGGCAATATCATCATACTGCGTCGTCTGGGTCAGGGCCAGCGAGAGGAGGATACGCGCTTTTTGCGGGACCAGACTGTTGCAGGGAATTGAGTTGGCGGAAAGGTCGATATAGGTGTCCTTTAGGGTGATACCGCTGGAAATCCGCGAGCACCGGACAACCGGAATGTTGTTATCCTTCAGCTCGCCAACCTTATCGATCCACGGCTTGCTGTAGATGCCCCCGCCTGCTCCGGCAATGACGATTCCTTTGGAAATCGTGGAGAGGTAGTCAAGTATGCCGGGATCGGCATCCACATGGAAGTAGGCGACAGACACCTCAGGCAGCCCGCTGAGCGCAGAGACGTCGAACTGGGAGGCGGTCGTATGCTTTTTCAGGGAACGGGTATAGAAAAAAGCCTCACTGTCGCGCATATACCCCAGGCAGCCGAAATCCCGCTCATCAAAAGCATTGGCTTTAAAGGTATTTACCTTCTGCACATCCCGGCCGCTATAGATGCCTTCCGCGAACACGACCATTACCCCCTGACCGGTTGCCTCCGGATTAGCAGCGAGAGCCACCGACTGGAACAGATTCAGCGGACCGTCCGGGCTGATGGCTGTAGCAGGGCGCATGGAACCGGTGATAATGACCGGCTTGTCGGTTTTGATGACTAGGTTCAGAAAGTAGGAGGTTTCGTCGAGCGTGTCCGTTCCATGGGTGATGACAAAGCCATGAATATCCTCCCGCTGCGCTAACGTGTTAATAATGGAGGCTAGCGTCAGCCAGTGCTGGCTGGTAATATCGGCACTGCCCAGATTGCTCACCTGAATACCAATACAGTTAGCTACACGCTCCAGGTGGGGCACACTGTCCAGCAGATCCTGGATCGGCAGGGCGCCTGGCTCGTAATTTAAGGTTTTATGGGCTTCCCCACTGCCGGCGATGGTTCCTCCGGTTGCGAGAATGACCACATTTTTGAGATTCGGATTATAAAAAGGAGAGGCTGTAAAATTGACTTCCGGAGTTGGGATGATCATGAGTACGTTCCTTTCGGTCTAAACTATTATGTGAGAACGCTAACTTATAATCAGCAAGAAGTCAACAGGTTTTTAACAAAGGAAAAAATTCCCTATAGGCCGAATATATAGAAGGATGAAAAATACGGATAAACGGAGCAGAGGTGAAGAAATGATTGAGCTGGATTCCGGTAAGTATACTCTTGTCCGGCCGCTGCTGGACTTGGCAGAAATCAACACATTGTTTGCAAGGACAGTTCTGGAGCAAAAGATCACCGGCAAGGTCTATACGGATGACGCCGACAATCCGCGCGCTTATTATATAGCTCATCCCTACGGGATGTCGCTTGTGCTCGGAGATACCGGTAATGATGCTTTTATCCGCGCGGTTAGTGAATACATAACGAATCAGAATGGCAGCAGGCGCACGGCAGAATGGCTGCAGGCGGATCCGGCAGGAGAATGGACAGGTGTCGTCGATAGCATAATGGCCTCCCATAATAGTGCGGCAGGGCTTGATGCCGGTTTACAGGAGGAGGCTGGCTCAAGAGTGATTCAACGTAATACCAGAGTCAATTTTAGCCTGGACCGGACTGCATTTTCAGCTGCAAAAAAAGCTTCCGGCAGACAGCCGGCTCACCCCGTACCTATGACCGGAGAGCATTTTACGGCGCTGGACCAGGGAGTGGTTCCGCGGTTTTTTTGGCGGGATGCGGCACATTTTACGGCTGAAGGCGCAGGCTTCGTACTGCTGGAGAACGGTGAAATAGCCGCTGCCGCATTTTCTTCCTGCCTTTCTGGCGGCCAACTGGAGATTGGAATAGAGACTATGCCGGCTCACCGGGGAAAAGGCTGCGCTTTTGCAGCCAGTCTGGCGCTGATTGAGTACTGCCTGGACCGCGGACTGGAATCGGTCTGGGCCTGCCGGCTGGAGAATACCGGTTCCTACCGTCTTGCGCAAAAGCTGGGCTTCCGCCCGGTGCGGACACTTCCCTATTATCGCCTTGCATACGAAACTTAGCGCTTTAGGGAAGAAAGCTAATCAGCAGGCAGGGGGAAACGGAATGTTCAGGAGAATGGTGATATTAAATATGCTGCTATTGTTGTTTCTTCTAACTGCCTGCAGCCCGTGGAAAGGCGGCGAGAATACAACAAGGCCCCGGGTTACCATTCTGGCAAAAGGCTTTGAAATTCCAGCGGCGGTTAATCCGGCAGAGGATGGAGAATCTGGCCGGGAACACCGCAAGGAGCAATACCGTGTCCTTATTGAGCAGACGAAAGAAGCGGAAATCCCTTATGTCCAGCTTGGCGAGACTGTTGAGATTCTTCTGGGTGAGGAGCTCAGTGCTGATTATGTGCTGACCGATGTAATTCTGCTGCCGGACGGCGGCTACAAATACAAAATGCCGGATAACGGGCCAGAGACGGTTGTGATCCGCGAAGGATCAGGGGCCTTTGAGCTTGGTATCAATCCGGCGGCATTTTTGAGCTCGAACACGGCTGATTATGAGCCTGGTGCTACTATCCGCGGTTTTTGCCTGAAGGGTCTAAGCGGAGGTGAGCAGCAGGAAATCTTTTTTGTCCTCCGGACAGATGCCGGCAGTGTGGGACCAAGCCTGTAATACACAGTGGATGTTCATATTATGTAAGGAGAGGGGCGCCAATAGGCGCTCTTTTTGTTGATAAATACCAGGATAATGATTATCATTATCACTGATAAGAGTATTGCCTTTTGATATGGAGGGATTCCAATGGAGCGGGTACAACCGCTGGATATAAGCGCTACAATGACAGGCGAACGAATCGGACTGGAAGGGATACGGGCATATATGGCCGGCCATTTTCATGAGCCTCTGTCGGTTGACCAGCTGGCCGGGATGGCCGGCTTCAGGCCGAAATATTTCAGTGCACTGTTCAAAAAAACATACGGGCAAAGTGTAATGGATTATTTAACCGGTCTGCGGCTCAGCAGAGCGAAGCAATATTTGCAGGAATCCGGTTATCTGCTGCGGGAAATTGCCCAGCTGGTCGGGTACAGCGATGAGTTCTACTTCAGCCGCAAATTTAAAAAAGAAGTCGGAATGCCGCCATCCGCCTTCGTCCGCCGGCAGAAGCAGCGGATTGCCGCCTGCTCTGCTGCGGCTACCGGACAGCTGCTGGCACTGGGCATCATCCCTGCGGCAGCACCGCTCGATGCGAAATGGACCCATTATTATTATAATAAGTACTATTCGCTCATTGAGACGCATCTCAGAGTTGATCTGCTCGACCGGGAGATAGAATACGACAAGCTGCTCCGGTCTCGGCCGGATGCGGTTATCGGACATGCCAGGATGGCTGAGGAATGGCGGGAGTCTCTGCTGCGAAATGCCCAGACCGTATTTATACCCCGGGAGCAGGGCCGCTGGGATGAACAGCTGCAGGAGCTGGCGGATTTTCTGGACAGGAAGCCGCAGTGCAGGCAGTGGCTTGAGCTCTACGAGCGGAAGGCCGGGCTGATTAGAGAGCGGGTTTCAGCGGCCGTGGGGGAGGACAAAGTGACCGTGCTGCGGCTCAGCGGTGACCAGCTGTATGCTTATTGTAACCGCGGGATTCAGGATGTGCTGTATGGGCAGCTTGGCTTATGTCCGGCATATGTTCATTCATCATCACTCTATAATGAACCTGTCTCATTCAGTGAGCTTCAGGAGCTGGACCCGCAGCGGCTGCTGCTGTTAATCTGTCCGGATTCCCCGACCCGGATGAGCTGGCTGTCCCTGCAGCATAATGAGAGCTGGTGCACGCTCCAGGCTGTACGCAACAGGCATGTCTATCTGCTGCCCTCCGATCCGTGGTTTGAATATTCTGCAGTGGCTATAGACCGGATGCTGGAGGAGACGCTGCTGATGTTTACCGGAAATTGTCCAAAGCCTCAGGAGGACAAAGTCCATGGTTACCCGGATTCATATCCATTATAATCTCCATTAATGAGAACGATTATCATTAGGGGGAGATCCATTATGCAAGACAAGCTTATTTCAGCCGGCACAATAAGAAAGGCACTGCTTCCGGCTTCACTCAGCCTGCTGCTTGCGGCAGCGCTGCTAAGCGGCTGCAGTCAGGATGCAGCAAACGAAGGAGCGGACAATGCAGCCTCTGCAGCTGCCGCCGCAAGCGCACAGCCTTCCGCTGAAGCTGCTGCTGAGCCGACTGCTGCAGCACCGGCTGAAGCCGCTTATCCGCTTACTGTCACAGATGAACTGGGCCATGAGCTGACGCTGGAAGCGGCGCCGCAGCGGATTTTTGCCCCGTATCTGGAGGATTCCCTGGCCGTGCTGGGCGTAAAGCCTGTGGCCCAGTGGGCGAACAACGGGCAGGGCCAGGCCTATCTGCAGGACAAGCTTGCCGGAGTGCCGCTGCTCGACTTTAACAGCGGACTGCCCTCACCGGAGGTCATCATGGATCTGCAGCCGGATCTGATTGTGCTGCACAACGCCAATTATGCGGAGAACGGGGTATACGAGCAGTACTCTAAGATCGCCCCGGTCTATGTATTCAAACAGGCAGCTGGTGATCTCGACAGCTCAGTAACCATCCTCGGTGAGCTGATCGGGAAGCAAGAGGCAGCAGCGGAGGGGTTGGCAGCCTATCATCAGAAGGTTGAAGCTGCCAAAGCGGAGCTTGCCCCGCTTCTGGACGGCAAAAAGGCGTTAATCATCCGCTTCAATGCAAGAGGCATGTTCCTGATGGGCAGTGTGTACGGCGGATTCGTGCTGGCAGACCAGCTGGGCATTGCCAAAAGCGAGCTGGTCGCAGCCGAGAACAGCCTGGAGCTGTCACTGGAGCTGCTGCCGCAGATCGATGCTGACTACATCTTCCTGGCTAATGACACAGCCAACAGCGGAGAGACCTTCTACAATGAGCTGACCGGAAGCACTCTCTGGAAAAGCATCCCTGCCGTTCAGGCCGGACAGGTATTCAATGTAGATGACCGCTACTGGCTTGGCGGAGGCGTGGTCGCTTACAGCAATGTTATCGACGATGTGCTGGAGCTCATCGCGCCATGAGCAGTGTTAAGGAACGATCCTATCCGCATCAAGGCTGCGAGGAAATTGTAATGACCGCCGGTCCGCATAAGCTGGAATACCGGCTCCTGCTGGCACATCCCGCCGGTGAAGCTCCGCCCGGGGGATACCCGGTAATCTATGCCCTGGACGGTCACGCTGTTTTCCACACCCTGGCTGAAGCCGCCCGGCTGCAGACACGTAAGCCGCACGGCTTCGACCCGGTGCTGATTGTTGCGGTCGGCTATCCGTCCGGCGAGCCGTTTGATATGACCCGCCGCTGCTTTGATTTCACAATGCCGGTGCAGCCAGATACGCTGCCGCAGCGTCCCGATGGCACGGACTGGCCGGAGCACGGCGGTGCCGACAGCTTTCTTGAGCTGCTGGAGGAGGAGATTATGCCGGTGATTACCGGACAGTTTCCGGTGGACCGCAGCCGTCAGGCTGTGTTCGGACATTCGCTCGGCGGGCTGCTCGTTCTCCATGCCCTGTTTACCAGACCGGCGCTGTTCACACACTATGCAGCCGGCAGCCCTTCCTCCTGGTGGGGGGATTATAAGGTTCTGAAGGAGCTGGATGCCTTTGCTGCCGGGTATCCTTCGCTGGAGCTGCAGCGCCGGCTGCTGATTACGATCGGTGCTGAAGAGCTTGAGCATATGGTCGAGGATGCAGAGAAAGTATATGACCTGCTGAAGCCGCTTGACGGACAAGGGCTATCGGCCTCTCTGGTGAAGTTTGCCGGTGAGAGCCATGTCAGCGTTCTGCCGGCAGCACTCAGCCGTCTGCTGAAGTTCGCGCTGGAGAAGCAGCAGGGTTCAAGCTGAAGTGAGCTGGACAGCTCTGACTGCAGCTAAACCAAACCACAAAAAACCTCTCTTACTCAAATGGAGCCTCTGTTGCCGCCATTTGAGTGTAAGAGAGGTTTTTAGCTTTCTTTTAAATCAATCAGCCGTTCAAACGCTTATGGTTCTCATGGGCAATGCTGATAAGTGCAGTGTAGAGCGGCTGTACGTTGAACTTTTTGGCGAATTCAAATTTATAGGCAGCGGTCTGCAAATTGTTAGATTTATGATAAGGGGAGGTAATATAGTGAAGGATGATCTCGCAGTCGTCAAATCCGGTGCCGCCGGTCTCCATGGTTACTTCATAAATAGAGCTGAGATGAATGGACGCGACCCGTGTTTTCTTGCCGGTGACCCCCTGATGATCAATTAGAATCAGACGCTCATCTGTAATAATGAATGCATCGCGGACCAGCTTAAAGCCAGTGCGGATCTGCTCGTCAGGCATCAGATAAACTCCGTACTGGTTCATCAGCTCCGGAATCGTTACCTCTGAGTAGTTGCCTAGTAAACCGCCAAATAAATTAGCCATTATATTCCCTCCTGAGTGTCCGCGGTAAGCGGATATGCAATTGCTCATTGCTCTGTTAATATTCTCCAAACTGCGGGCTATCCCTGCACCGAAATATGGTAAACTTATTTCAATAATGATAGGGGTGAAATGCATATGGCGGATGAACATGATGAGCTGGCCGAGAAAAGACGCAAAAACCTGAAACTCATTCAATTCAGCAAAGAGGATAATGGATTAATTGAATCTGACAAGCCCAAAGAGACCTTTGCCGATGTCGGGGGCCTTGAGGATGTCAAAAAGAAAATCCGGATGAACTTCATCCTGCCGCTGCAGCAGCCGGAGCTGTTTGCCGCATACGGCAAGGAGGCAGGCGGCAGCCTGCTGCTGTACGGTCCTCCCGGCTGCGGCAAAACCTTCCTGGCGCGTGCGGTTGCGGGGGAGATTGAAGCCAATTTCATGCATATTGAGCTGCAGGCGATTCTGGCGATGTACGTAGGGCAGAGCGAAAATAACCTGCACAATATCTTCGCCAAGGCACGGGAGAATAAGCCCTGTGTCATCTTCATCGATGAGCTGGACGCCATGGGCGGCAGCCGGCATCAGATGCGCCAGCATCATGACCGGATGCTGGTCAATCAGCTGCTGCTGGAGCTGGACGGACTGCAGGCTGAGAATGATCAGGTGTTTGTAATCGGGGCGACCAATACCCCCTGGTATCTGGATTCTGCACTCCGCCGTCCCGGGCGCTTTAACCATCTGGTATTTGTTCCGCCGCCGGAGGAGGCGGAGCGGGAGACGATCCTCGGCCTGAAGCTGGCCGGCAAGCCGCAGGAGCCGTTTAATCTGTCCAAGCTTGCCGGAGAGACCAGATTTTTCTCCGGAGCCGACCTGGAGCAGGTAGTGAGCGACGCTGTTGAGTCTGCCATGGAGCGCACCTTTGAAACTGGGGAGATTCAGCCGATTACAGGCAGTGACCTGCGGCAGGCTGCTAAGGACCGCAAAGCGACTACGCTGGAATGGTTCGCCACTGCGCGGAACTACGCCACCTTCAGCGATGTGAACCGGGACTACCAGGTAGTTCTGGATTATGCCAAAAAGCACGGAATTAAATAGCACAGGCGGGACAGGAGGTCCTGAATATGGAGTATGAATCGAGCGGCTACGGATTGGCAGCTGTACATGAGCTTATGGAAATGAAGCGGTACAAGGAGGCTCTGGTTGAAGCGGAGCAGGTGTTGCGTGAGGACCCCGAGGATCCGGACGTATTTGCTATTATCGCTCATATCTATATTCTGCAGGAAAATTACGAAAAAGCGCAGCACTGGACAGGCGAAGCCCTGCGCCGTGATCCCGAGCAGCAGCTGGCCTGGTTTGTTCAGATCTGCATCTATTACGACACACAGAACTATAAAGCGCTGAACGAGGTTTTGCCGGAAGCGATGCGAGTAGATCCCTATGAGCCACATTACTATTTTATCAAGGCTAATCTGCTGAACAAACGGGCTAAATATAAGGAAGCGAGGGAGCAGCTGCTTCAGGCGCTGGAGCTGAGCCCGGAGAATGCTGTCTATCTGGCCACATTAAGCTATACAGAGGCGCTGCTGGGCAACATGGCTGAGTCGGTCAGCCTGGACCGGCAGGCGGTTCAGACCGGCGTAGAGAACGAATACGTTCTGCTCTATCTGGGCTGGGCGGCGGGCCACCGCGGGGATTATAAGCTGAAAGAGACATATATGAGAAATGCGGTCAGGCTCGATCCGGATGATAAGCAGCTGCGGGATGAGTTCCTGGAGTCACTGCAGCAGACCCATAAGCTGCTGGCTGTTTTTTTGTGGCCGACGAAATACTTCCGCAGACTGAAGCGCTGGCAGATTCTGACGCTTTGGATTGTTGCCTGGATTGTTTTTAGACCGCTGGTGCTGGTATTCCTGATTCTTTATTTCACGGCCAATATGGTGACTAAAGGAATCGTTCATGTGCAGGTGTACGGGTGGCAGAGAGCGAGGAAGTAATGATATAAGTACAGTGTAATGAGTGTTCCTGCGGCCGGATCAAAGGCTGAAGAACACTCTTTTTTATTTTAAATAGAGTATACATCGGCTGGTCTTGGTTAAAAATAGGAGAAATTACGAAGAAGGGAGTGGCGAATTTGGATATTACAATGGGATCGGATGAGGTCATCAGCCGGATCAAGCAGCTCCAGACGGGCGGAGGCAGCATCAACAAGAAGCAGGTTAAACAGCATGATCCGGAATTAATGCGGAGTGCCCTGTACTATTTTCCAAGCTGGGAGCATGCTGTAAAGAACGCGGGACTGCTGTAAATAGCGGATTCATGCAAAGAGCCGGGACTGCAGGACTATGAGGTCTGCAATCTGCGGCTCTTTGTGCTTATATTCACGTATTGTTAATCCGGGTTATTATTATGATCCTTGCAGATGGTCTGCCCTTGGATGGCCTTCATATTCAGCTGCAGCTCATTCATATAGTGATTGACCTTTAGCTGAAGATTACGGAGAATTTCAATCTGCATTTCATTTATCCGGTCTTCCGCGCAAAAAGCTGAGCAGGATAGCTGTCCGGCGCTATACGACTTTGTCTCATCCACTACAGTATTGAGCTTCTCTTTATAAATCCGCTTAACCGGACCATCCTCAGCCTTGATCTCATAATAACGGTTGGTCTCAAGCAGAAGCTTCCAATGGCTTACTGTGACGTCAAATGCGTCCTTTTCTACGGCTGCGGAGACTTTCACAATTTTTATATGACTTTTCATAGTGACTGCTCCTCCTGCGAACCCATTTACTTTATGGGTTTATTTCGCTTAAAACCTTAAGGAATTATATCATGTGAAGGGAGCTTTTCCCACTGGAATTTATGGTTAAATAGTTCATTAGGACTAAATATAAAGTTCCTGGTTTTCACAAAACCTGCATGCAACTTTTAGCTGCCCCAGGCGTCCAATATATTGAATGAATTAGAAAAATAAGGAAGGTGTGATATTTATGAAAAAAGGCTGGCTGCTGCTGCCTCTGCTTCTCCTGCTCCTGAGCTTTCCAGAGGTAACCTCTGCAGCTTCAACCGCTTATTTCAATGTGATCTGGAGTAATGGAGGTCAATCTACAAATCCTGCACTTCTAAAGGAAGGGACTGTCTATGCACGCGCCGGTCTGCTGGAGTCGGCCGGCCTGCAGGCTTCAAAGAGCAGCTCGCGCAGCGGCACCGTATATACTTATAACGGCTGGCAGAAATCGGTGACGGTTACTACAGGAAGTATAACGGCGAAGCTGGATGGTCAGACCGTCAGCCTTGGCGGTAAGCCTTTTATGCATAAGGACGAGCTGTATGTTCCGGCCCGATTTATTGTGCAGGCGTTAGGCGGGGAATCGGTAAGCTGGAATGCCAAGAGCAGTGTGTATACCGCGAAGAATATTCAAGCCTTTTCAAGCAGCAGTGCCGTTTATGGCGGGGTTACCTACACGGTTGATAAACAGACAGGAAAACTGTATACGCAAGGTCCGGCCGGAAAGCCCCGGCTAATTGCCAATCTGGGCTCTGAGCTGTACGACATGATCAGCTTTGATTTCCGCAAAACAGCTAAAGGCCTAATCTATCTTACGATTACAGATGTCTATGGTGAGCCGCATATCAACAACAAATGGTACACACTAATCATTAAGGACGGTATGGTAATCCGGCAGGCAAGTGTGGGCTATTGGATCCGTTACGGGGACAATGTGAAGCTGTACGGTGATAATCTCATTTTGACGGATGGGAAGAGTTTGAGAGTGATTGAGGACGGGACCGGGAAGGTAAAGGAGACACTTGATCTGGTCAAGCTTGGCGGGATCGAGGATAAGTATCTGGTCGAAGGGATGGATGAGGATTTCCTGCTGATCCGTCCTAATCAGAAGGGCCTGCTTATGCTGATTGACCGCAAGACCGGAAGCCAAACCCTGCTATATAAAGAGTTGCTTGATCCGGACCAGCAAGTGTATGCCGAAACGAATGACATCCCTTTTTACGGGGATCAGCTGCAGTTCACGGAGCGTAAAGGAAATGTGCTGCAGTTCAAGAATCTGGCGGTGCAGGACGGACGGATTTATGAATATGACTTGTTAAAGACCCGGCCTTAGGCCGGGTTTTTGACAACTGGGGAGGCAAGCGGATGACTGTGACATTGTATCATTATTACGAGAGGGCACTTGGGCCCTTTAAAAACCTGTCAGATCTGCCAGCCGTCCAGGCGGAGGAGGTGCTTGGTGCAATCAGGCGGAACAAGGAGGTCATGGCTTCACGCAGGCCGGACGGATACCTGGAAAGAAGAAGGGAGCTCGAGCAGCTGGCCCGGAGCCTGTTTATTGAAAAGGGCGGAAAGCCTGTCCGGGCAGCTCCGCATTATATGGTCATCGGTGAGTGTGAGTGGCTGAAATCCTGGTATGCCGAGGGAGCGGCCGTGTATATGCCTATTTCGGGTTTTGACACAGATACGCTGTCCTTTTCCTATGGAGATTTGTTTCCGACCTTCAGCCCCAAAGTACGTGACGGCAAGGAATATCGCGGAAAAGTGTATACCTACAGGGAGATTATATGGCTAATGGAGAAATACGGCCTGCCGCAGGTCTGGAACAAGGACGGTGCATACGGTCCTGAGAGATACATAGAGGTACAGGTCTGGGATGAGGGTCCGCTGAATATGTTAATGAAAGAGTGACAGGAGAAAAGAAGGACGGCTAGAAAAATGTGGAATATTAAACAGTCATGTATTACAATTAATCCGTTATTGCCCAGACAGGCATAAATAGACAGATTAAAGGAGAAGTATCATGACAAAGAGCGGTAAAAAGGATCACCCGATTATTTTTTCGCTGCTGCTGGGTATTCTGCTGACCTTTCTGGTTTCAGCAGCCTCAGCCGCCGCAAGCATTATGGAGTTAAGCGATAACGGGATGATTATTGCGCAAGGAGCAGCTTTTGCAGTGATGGCTGTGATAGTAGCGGTATATATGACGAGGGGAGGACGAACATTTTCCCGGTACGGGTTCAGGCCGGTTACAGCGGCAGAGTCAAAGGATGCGCTTTATTACATACCGCTGCTGATTATCGCCCTGGTTCAGCCTATCATTGGCGGCTTTAATGTGCAGCTGACTGCAGCTGAAGTTCTGATGTTCGTGGTGTTTACCCTGTTTGTCGGGTTTTCAGAGGAGACAGTTTTCAGAGGCATCATCCGGGATAAGCTGAATTTTAAGGGCCCTGTTTTTTATATCGTTTTTTCCTCAGTTTTCTTTGGTATCTTACATATGTCGAATGCGTTAAACGGAAAAGATCCTTTAAGTGTTGCGCTTCAGGTAATTAATGCCTTTCTGATCGGCTTAATTTTGGCTCTGCTGATTGAGACGACGGAGAATATTATTCCGCTGATCCTGTTTCATTTTGCTTTTGATATACTTGCATTCATGACCCAGGAGAATCCGGATAAAGAGCTGCTTGCTATCAGTATTCTAAATGTGCTGTATTTGCTGTATGGCATTTATCTTGTCTATAACCTGCGCCGCCGCAACAAGCTGAGTGCTGCACGGGAGAACCGGATAAGCGCATAGGCCGGGCAGCGGCTAAAAGCTCCCACTAATGTTAAAGCCGTTTGGTTGTACGAAGTACAATTGGACGGCTTTACAATTGTAAAAGTGTAAAATCCACGTAAAACCGCAAAAAATTAAGTAATTGTTAGGCTAACGGTGCCCATTCTCAAAGAACTGGGAATTTCCAGGGAATACGACAAAATACGAAAAATTATGAAAGTTTAATTTTTATCGGATATGCGCTACTATAGTGACATCACCAACAAGTAACTGCTAGATAACCGCTAAGCGGCTATCGTATAAGCTTACTTATGGTGAGTAATGAAGGAAGGAGAGATTCCCAAAGAAACCATGAACCAGGAACAAGCTATTCAGGCAAGACACATCTTGCAACCGAAGGAGCGTGATTCCGTTGAAGCAGGTTAGCGAAGCGTACAATTACGGTTGACACAGTAGGGAAAACGTCAGTGAAAACGTTTTTCGTGTAATCGTGTACGTGGGGAACTCATCCCATATGCAGGACATGGGGCAATACTCCTCTTCAGGAGCGAACGGGAAATACCGAATTTGAATGAACAATTACCATGTCAGGGATATGGATTGTGGCTGGAGGAAATGATTGAATTGAATAATGGATTGAACACATGAATCCCCGATACCTAGGTTGATAAGGTAGTCGGGGATTTATGCGTTTAGCTGCAGTTTATATTTAGTGAAGCTTACATATACGACTTAGAGCAGCGGTGCAATGGATTCCCTGAACATATCTACAGGCGGCTTCTGCTTACCGCGATGATCCTGCGTTAAGACTACAACAGTCTCAAGCTCAGGTATTACATATACAAACTGGCCTCCGTATCCCCGGGCGTAATAATAGCGGAATGCCGCATCCGGGGATTCCTGATGGAGACGCGCATAGCTGTCTGTCCACCAATGCCAGGCATAGCCGCCGCGGCGCGGACTATCCGCCTGAATGACGGTTTGCGTAGAACGGCTAAGCAGCCCGGGAGTAATCAGCTGCCGCTGCTCCCATTCTCCCTGCTGCAGAAAGAGCTGGCCGAAGTTCAGCAAATGTGCCGGACGCAGCCGGAGTCCGAACCCCCCGGTATGGATGCCCTGCGGGTCCTGCTCCCATTCATATTGTTCAATGCCCAGCGGGCCGAACAGCTCTTCCTCAGCAAACCGGGCAACCGGCATGCCGGTACCCTGAACCAGAATTGCCGCAAGCAGCTGGGATACCCCGGAATTGTATTCCATATGCTCACCGGGATTATGGGACAGCCTCTGCTCCAGCACAAAATCAATCCAGTTTTCCGAGCGCGTCATGCGTGGAAAGGAGTTCTGGCCGCCAAACTCTGTCCAGTTAAAGCCTGCCGTCATGCTGAGCAGCTGCTCCAGCGTAATTTCAGCCTTGCGCGGATCACGGTCCTGGCGAATCCGGGGATAAAATTCAGCCAGCAATGTATTTGGATCCGGCAGCAGACCTTTTTCCATCGCAATGCAGAACAGCGCCGACAGAACACTTTTGGTACAGGAGTTGATTTTGGCGAGTTCACCGGCTGTGCTG
Source organism: Paenibacillus sp. FSL R7-0273 (assembly GCF_000758625.1). Classification (NCBI taxonomy): domain Bacteria; kingdom Bacillati; phylum Bacillota; class Bacilli; order Caryophanales; family Paenibacillaceae; genus Paenibacillus; species Paenibacillus sp. FSL R7-0273. The sequence goes on along the minus strand of NZ_CP009283.1, from coordinate 4,582,754 downwards.
GTTTCTCTATAATGCTCAAAGGCCAGACGGCCTTGACGGTTAATCAGGCAGCTGCGTAATGGATAGGGGGCGACCGCTGCGGTCAGTTGGGATGGTTCCATGGATAAGTTCCTTTCTTAGGCCGGGAATAACATTATGTCTAATATTATGTACTACATATCTGTTCCAGTGTACCAGCCTTAGTGCAGAAAAGCGAAATTCCGGGATGCTGTTAGGGCTTGCTGCTGAACAAATCGGTTGCAGATTGCAGTTCCAGCCGTAATAGACACAAATTTGTGAAAAAGTTCACGTGATAATTTTCAAATTTTAATATATAATATGGTTATTAAAGAGAAATCAAACTAAATAAAAATTGGGGGATTTGAGATGAAATTTGTAAAAACGTTGCTGGTTGCCGGTGTTGCTGCTGCATTACTGTCGGGTTGCGGTTCGAATAATGACAATGCCGGAAATGAAGCGGCTGCCACTGCAACTGCTGCTGCACAGACTGATGCCGTATCCACTGCTTCCATCGTGAAAGAACAGGATCCATTCCTGAAAGCTGTCAGTGCAGAAGGTAACTGGATCGTTGCAATCCTGAATGACCTTACTGTAGATCAGGATGTTGTAGTAGCTGGTGAGTTCCATGATAAAGGCGCTGCCGAGAATGCACTCTACCGTAAGCTTGCCCTGTATGCACAGGATGCTGATCATAATGTAACGGCTACTTACACACTGACTGCACCGAAAGTAACTGTACAAAGCGAGAACTTCAGAGTTCAAGGCGGTACAATCAAAGGTGACGTATATGTAGAAGCTAACGGCTTCAACCTGTACAAGGATGCTACCATTGACGGTAACCTGTACTTCGCAAGTGCTGACGTACAAGCAACTGCAGTGATGGAAGGCAAAGTGACTGGAACAACTGAAGTTAAGTAATACCGTTACACTGCGGATGATCGGATAGATACAGCCTGTAGACTTAATCTCTGATGAGGAGGTGGGTTTGCAGGCTTTCTTTATGTTTACATAGAAATATATGGAAGTTGTTTGTTGCGCGCTGAGAGAAGGAGGAGCTGATATGAAAAAGTGGACTCCGCTGCTGGTATTCTGTCTGCTTGCCATTGGGATTATGAGCTACAGCAAGCTGAAAGTAAGCGAGATAGCCAGTATCCGGCTGGAGTGTGCGGATTTTTGTGAGGACGGTCAGATACCCGCGGGGCTTTTTGCTGACAAGACCTTTACAGAGCCGAAGGAAATCAAGGTGTTCGTAACGGCTATCAATAAGGCGAAACGGATGAAAGGAGAATTGGATTACGGTGTGATGTTCAGAATGTATGCAGCTTATAAAAACGGCGGAGAAAAGGTCTACACCCTAAACATTGCTGATTCAAAAAAGGAAGGGATACGGGGTCTGCTGGTAGACTCTAAAGATAGCGGAAAAGGCTACTCGATTCCTTCTAAAAATCATGAGGAGCTGCGGAAGCTTATTTATGGGGAGACTACAGAAATGTTACATTGAGCAAGCTTACAGGAGAAAAGGGGCTGCGGCGGCGTTGCTTAATCTGCTGGAAAAAGAGTTAAGCCGCCGCAGCGTGGTTAGCGTGAGGATTCTGACAGGCCGTAATAATCATCTAGCTCTGCGAACCTATGAAAAGAACGGTTATTTGAGAGACAATGAAGCTGTATTTACCAAGAAGCTACGGTGATCCGAGCCTCAATGGACAGCTTCGGCGACCGGTTCCTTAAATTGCAGCCGGTACAGCTCCGCATATACTCCGTTGCTGGACAGCAGACTGTCATGTGTGCCTTCCTCGGCAACAACACCCTTATCCAGCACGATGATTCTGGTGGCGTTGCGTACAGTGGACAGCCGGTGGGCGATGACCAGCGTGGTCCGGTTCTGCATCAGCCGGTCAAGGGACTGCTGGACAAGCTGCTCCGACTCATTATCCAGGGCCGAGGTGGCTTCATCCAGCAGCAGAAGCGGTGCATTCCGCAGAAAAGCCCGGGCAATGGCGATACGCTGGCGCTGTCCTCCCGATAAGCCTGTTCCGTGTTCACCGATCAGGGTGTCATAGCCTGCGGGCAGCTTCTGAATAAAGTCATCTGCTCCTGCAAGTCTGGCCGCTTCCCGGATCTCTTCATCACTGGCCGTATCGCTGCTGAACGCAATATTGTCCTTAATTGATCCGGAGAACAGGTAAGGGGACTGCGGCACATAAGTGATCATGCTGCGCAGTTCCGCAAGCCCGCCGGCTGCAGACTGGCCGTAAACGGAAATATGTCCGGCATCGGGCCTGAGCAACCCGCAGCACATCCGCATAAGGGTTGTTTTGCCGGAGCCGCTTGGACCGACCAGCGCAACCGTCTCACCATGCCTGATATACAGATTCAAATCCCTGAACAGCGGCGCCTGATCATCCGGTCCTGCGGAGTGGCTGTAGCACGCATTAGAAATAGTTAATGCAGCGGATTCATCCGGACAAGTCTCTGACGGGTGGCTCAGTTGCCCGTGCGGAATGTCATCCTCAGTCGGTGCATCAAGAACAGAGAATACACGGTCTGCTGCGCCAAGCGACTGCTGAACACCCCCCCAGGTCTGCGACATATGGACAAACGGCCACTGGACACGCCCCATCAGAATGATGAATGCAAGCACTTCCCCGGCGGAGGTTCCGCCCTTTATAGCTGAGTAAGCAATGAAGCCTGCACAGATGACCATTACCAGATTGTTGATAAAAGCGGCGCTGCTCCATAACAGTGTCGTTAAGAGCGCACGCTGCAGCACCAGACGGTTCAGCCTTGTACGCTCAGCTGCATATTTGTCCTTCAGCATCATTTCCAGCGAAAAAGCCCGGACGATCTTTACACCCTGGAGGGTCTCCTGCAGAATGCCGCGCAGCTGAGCTTCCGCCTCATAAATCCGGGTTGACAGCTGCCGCAATTTGCGGTCAAAGAAGCGGCTGGAGAAAAAGACGACCGGCCCTGAGCCAAGCGCGAGTAGAGCGAGCCACACATCCATGGAAGCCAGGTAGAGAAAAGAAACAAAGCAGAGCAGAAGATTGTAGCTCAAATCATAGATAATGCTGCTGACAGTGCCCATCGCGGCTTCCGCATCCTTGGTGTTGCGTGAGGTAAGGTCGCCGGAATGCATGGACTGTATCTGGCGGAACGGCAGGCGGTGTGTCTTGTTAAACAGCGCTGCCCTCAGATCCCAGGCCATCCTGCTCTGAACGACAAACCGGTAATAATGCTGAAGCATCAGACAAAGAATGATCACGACACAGACAACGGCGACAATAACGCTTAGCCGGAGAAGTGAATCCATATCTGCGCTGTTAATGGTGTCAATGAACAGCTGCTGGATGGCTGCTAAACCGATGTCCATCACCAGTCTGGCAGCAAGCAGCAGGGTAGCCAGCAGCAGGCCTAGCCGGTAAGGCGAGGCATAAGGCAGCAGCCGGCTCAGAACGGTGCGAAGCGGTAACTTTCCGGCTTCTCTGGTCGTCATATCAGATTCTCCTCCGGCACAAGCGGATGATCCGTCCGGTGGACGGACTGCACCATATTGTAATATTTGCCCTCCATTGCCATTAGCTCCGGATGGGTTCCTTCCTCGACAACCGAGCCTGCCTCCATAAAATAGATGGTGTCGGCATTACGGATCGTTGACAGCCTGTGGGCAATCACTACAGTTGTCCGGCCCTGCATCAGCTTCTGCAGCGCCTGCTGGACAACCTCTTCACTGTGGCTGTCAAGCGCGGCCGTCGGTTCATCCAGCAGCAGCAGCTCCGGCCCGCGGACAAAGGCCCTGGCAATGGATAGCCGCTGCCGCTCCCCGCCGGACAGGGTAATCCCCCGTTCACCGATGGCAGTCTCATACTGCAGCGGAGTACTCATAATGAACTCATGAATACCTGCGTCCCGAGCAGCTTGTATAACCTCCTCTTTGGCAGCTCCGGATCTGCCCCAGGCAATATTCTCATATAGGGTGCCTGAGAAAAGATAAGGCTCCTGTGATACGTAAGCAAGGCTGCTGCGCCAGACCTGCGGCGAAAGGGTTCCTAACGGCTGTGACCCGCAGCAGATGGTGCCGTTGTCAGGCTCGTATTCTGCCAGAAGCAGGCGGAGCAGCGTGCTTTTTCCGCTTCCGCTTGGTCCGGCTAAAGCGGTCACTTTGCCCGGCTCAATAACCAGCTGCACCTGCTGCAGGACCATGTTGCCGCTGTAGCTGAAGCTAACGTTGTTAAAGGAGATAGGCAGTCCCTTGAGACCTGCTGTTACATTGTCCTGCTGCTGCCCGGACCTCTGCTTCTGTATGTCTTGTTCCTGCCCGGCCTGTTCATTTTGCAGCTCAAACAGTTCAAAGATACGGCTGCCCTGGGCCAGGGAGGTTTGAAGCTGTGTCCAGAGATTGGAGAGTCTGGAGACCGGATTTGTTATCTGCTCGAAGCTGATCAGAAATGCCGCCACCGCCCCTACATCAAGCCGTCCGCCAATTACGAGGTATCCCCCATAAGTGAGCAGATACAGCAGACCGCCTAAGATAACGGTAAAGTTCATATTATAGCCTACCGCTTCTGCACGGGTGAGCGGAACATGGAACTTGAAATAGTGCTGTACCCGCTCCATGAATTGCTGCTGCAGCCTTGAAGCCAAAGAGAAGGCGCGGACGACTTCTGCACCTTGTACAGAATCCTGAATCAGCACCTGCTGGGCGGCTTCCACTTCCTGTCTTTTCCGGTACAGGCTGCGGATTCGTGAGGTGAAGGGCAGCATCACCAGCGGCAGCAGGGCGCAGATCAACAGTGTGCCTATGGTTAGCGTGAAATGAAGAGACATCAGATAGGTAAGCAGAAAGAGGATCTGCAGCAGGCTGCTGAACAGCTCGACCGTTTTCAGGTTAATGCCTTGCTGCGCCGCAGGAGCGGAATCGTGAATGCGGCTGATGAGATCGGCGGAGTGGTAGCCGTCCAGATCCTTCATCTTTACCCTCAGCAGTTTGTCCAGCAGGGTCAGCTGCAGACGGGTTGTCGATTTATACTCAAGCACTGCGGCCAAATAGCTTTTTAGAAAATTAAAGACAACATCGACTAGTACAATAGCTAAAGCGAATATAGCGCTGGAAGCGAGGCTGGATACGTTATGCTCTGTAGCTGCATTTATAATCCGCCGCAGTGCCTCAGCGATGCCGACAGTGGTCAGCGAAATTACGGCTGCGGTCAGACAGAGTGCGATGTACCAGCCGATATATGGCTTGCCAAGCTTCACCAGGCGGATGAACGTGCCGGAAGCTGCTGATCTCTTCAATGGAGACCCTCCCTGTTATCAGATATAACCCCTATTGCAGAATGCTGCCTGAATTTGCTCTAATCCAACATAACTTTTGCAGTCAGGGCCAGCAGCTCCTTTAACCGCTCTGTATTCAGATGATAATATAAGCGGTGCTCCTCCCGTTTCACACTGATCAGATCGAGGAAGAACAGGAAGTTGGAATGATAGTTCACGGCTGCCGGTGTAATGCCGAGCGCGGAGGCGATCTCCTGGCCGTAATGCGGGCGCTCCTTCAGCAGCAGCACAAAATCGAGCCGCCTTTTATCCGAAAAGGCCTTCAGGAACAGCTCTGTCTGTTCACGGTCCGCAGCCGGGCCGAATACCCGCTCATTATGGATACCGAAGATAACCCAGCCTACATTGCCAGTCTCTGTAGTGAAGTTCAAGAAATGATTCCCGACCTGTGACGCCTGGCTCACATGAAAGGCAGTGGGGACGGCTGTGAAAATGTCAGGCTCATTTTTGTGGATTTCCCGGATGAATTGCTCAGGCTTGGCAGTGAATACTGCCTCGTAATGGGCGGAGGCCTGCTCAGAACGCTCCTGCAGCTGCTTTTTCCAGTGGATAAATACCTCCTTGTAAAACTGGCGGAGAAGCTGCATATACCGCTGCTTGCATTCTTCCGGGTGGGCCAGGCATTCCAGCAGCGGTTCCTGCGTTTGAAGGACCTCCTGATGCGGAGGAGTATCCCTGACTAATGCGGCCAGCAGGCTGAGATTGCCTTTTAATCCTTCCCAATCCCTTCCCTGCAGCAGCTCCTCCAGCTTATCGTGATAAACCCCGAATACCATCTCTGTGAGCATCCATCCCGCCGGTACGGCCTCTAGTGATCTAATCCAGTCTTCCGCTGTCTGCGGCTCAGGATTGCTGCAAATGGATACATAGAAACCAAAGTCCAGCGTCTTATGGAGAAAATTATGGCCAAAGAAAAATTGCAGCTCGCGAAAAGTGTGCGGTGACAGCCGGGCCTTGGTATCCTCGTAGAAGGAATCAGCTATGGAGTCAATTTCAATCTTGTAATCCTGAGCCATGGCATACATCTGTTCTCCGCAAGCCGTCATCCCCATCGCAACGATTAATTCCAAAGCCTCGTTATAGGTGAAGCGGATATTATTCCTGAGTTGCTCGTTAAGTGCAGGTTTCATCTGGACCACCTTATAAATTAAAATAAAAATTGAATGTTTGATATAACTCCACAATATTAAGTTATCACTTAATGTTAAAATAACCCATACCTGAAAAAGCGCATAGGATAAAAATCACTCCGTTTTTTTTTACAAAGCGGTTTCTTTGCCGGAGAGTGTTTTGGGTTTATGTTCTGAGATAGCGGAGCCCGTTAAAGTAAGTGCAGTGCCCAGTACAATAGCCCAGGAGAGCTTTTCCTGCAAAAACAGCACAGCTGCCGCCACGGTGATTACCGGTACCAGATAAATGTATACACTTGTTCTGACCGCTCCAAGGATACCGACTGCCCGGTTCCATGTTACAAAGCACAGGGCGGAAGCGCCCAGACCGAGGAACAGCAGGTTCCCCAGATTGGCGGGATCCCGGAACCGGTCCAGACCGAAGCGGAAATCGGACAGCAGCAGAGCCGGCAGCATACCCAGCAGGCCATAGAAGAACACTCTGCGTGTAACACCGATGGTATTGTGCTGCAATGCGCTGATTTTACGCATTAGTACAGAGTACACAGCCCAGACGACGGGAGCCAGCAGAGCCAGCAGGTCACCGAGCGGATTCAGCTGCAGCGTGAGGCTTCCGTTCAGCAGGATACAGCCAATGCCGCTAAGGGCAATGAGGAAGCCTGTTATGAAGGCTGGGGTAAGCCGTTCGTCCGGTAAAGCAAAATGGGCAATCACAGCGGTGAGGAACGGGGCGATGGACACAATGACACCGGCGTTGGACGCGGACGTATAGAGCAGGGCAATATTTTCGATCAGAAAATACAGGGTCACACCGCAGAGCCCGGCCGCAATAAATAGTCCCTCTTCCTTGAAGGAGCCCGTCCGGATCCGCCGCGGATAAAGCAGGAACAGAACGGCATAGCCCAGAATAAAGCGGAAGAACAGAATTTCCAGCGGTGTAAAATCAGCCAGCAGCAGCTTGGTCGAAATAAAGGTGGTCCCCCAAGTAAGAATCGTAATAAAAGCCAGCAGATGCCCGGTGGTGGCGCTACGTTTAGCGCTCATGAGGAGGTCACCTCAAGTGCCGCCTTTTCCGCCGGCCGGGTAAAGACCCGCAGATATTGCTTAGGCGTTAAGCCGATCAGTTTCTTGAAGAAGTTGCTGAAATGGCTCTGGTCACTGAATCCGGTCCGCAGGGCAACCTCCATCGGCAGGGTCCCCTGCTCCAGCAGACGTTTGGCCTGATTGATACGAATCGTCTCCAGGTAACGGTAGGGGGAGATCCCGGTTTGCTTAGTGAACATCCGCAGCAGCTGATACTTGCTAAGTCCCGTCAATTCCGTCAGCTGACCCAGCGTAATGGTGTCTGTGTAGTGCTCCTCTATGTACCGGCAGACCCTTTTGATTTCTGCAGTAACCTCCCCGGGAGGATCGGTTGTACCGGCTTCTTCCGTATATTCCTGCAGGAGCTGCTCCAGCAGAAACAGCAGCAGCTCCTCCTTCTGAAAATCTGCCTGCTCCTCTAACAGCATCTGGTGCAGATCATGCAGCGGTACGGCCAGCTCACTCTGGAACAATACAGCTTGTGTAAAGCGCGGCAATCCGCTTTTCCCCGTAATCTCCTGCACAAACTGGCGCATGATTTCCGGCTGAACGTTAATACAGCGGTAATCCAGCGTCCGCCCGTCCACCTGTTCACAGGAGTGCGGGTCCTGCGGGTTGAAGATAATGACGTCTCCGCTGTTCAGAATGTATTCCTCATTGCCGCACTGCAGCAGTCTCTTGCCCTGTTCGATAAAACCAATGACATAATAGTCATGAAAATGATTAGGGAACTTCTGCATAATCCCCTCAAACCGGCAGGCTTCCAGCTTCAAATCCTGATCAAAAACGACGGTCCGTACCTCGCGGGACAACAGCTTCACCCTCTTTTTTTGTAGTGTAAGGCCATTATAATACAGGAGCCGGCCTCAGTTCTTGGATGATATTGCGGGTCCGTGAAAGGGTAACGACCGTTTTTTACCAGTTTATAGTATAATGTTTGGAGCAGGAAGGTCTGGAGACAGTGACGGGCAGTCCGAAGGGCCGATGATACGGCAGGAGGAGATGTATATGAAAGATCCAATAGTATGCAACGCCAAAGCGCCTGCAGAAAAAATGTATCTGGCAGCGATAAGTGTAAATGTAATGCTGTGGATTTACATTTTTACTCAAGCGGATTTTCTCCATATTTTTATAACATCGGCGATTCTTGGGCTTTTTATTGTTGTGGAGATTATTTTGATATACCGCGCTTTTGCAGCCAGAAAATCCTTTGACATTATTTATAATCAGGATAGCCTTATCATTAACAACAGGACGATTGCATCAGACCATATCAAGACTGTTTTTGTGAGAGGTTATTTTACGCCTGTTATCGGCATCAGACCTAAGGGGAACGTGCTGGTTCCCTATAAAAATTGCTTCCGTTTTGAAAATGTCAATGACATTAAGACGCTGACGGAGTGGGCGGAGCAGAGGCAAATTAAAGTTGCCCATAAGAATTTTCAGCGCTGGCTGTAAGTGTAGTTAATAAGACAAAACCCTGAAACGGAGTACCCTATATGTTCAAAATCATGCTGATCGAAGACGATGTTACCCTTTTTACCGAAATCAAGGAGCGTTTATCCCAGTGGTCGTATGAAGTGTACGGTGTCACCGATTTTGCCAAGGTGCTGCAGGAATTCACGGCGGTTCAGCCGGAGCTGGTCATTATTGACATTCAGCTGCCGCTGTTCGACGGTTTTCACTGGTGCCGGATGATCCGGGCGCATTCCAATGTGCCGATTATTTTCCTGTCCTCGCGTGACCACCCGAGCGATATGGTGATGTCGATGCAGCTGGGGGCCGATGATTTTATGCAGAAGCCGTTCCATTTCGATGTGCTGATCGCCAAAATCCAGGCAACGCTCCGGCGGGTGTATAACTACAGCACCGAACGGACAGAGCTGAGAACATGGCGCGGTGCGACGATTGAATATGTGAAAAATACCGTAACCAACAGCCAGGGTGCAGCCCTGCTGACCAAAAACGAAATGTTCATCCTCAAAATTCTGGTTGAGCACAAGGACCGGATTGTAGACCGTGAGGAGCTAATTAAGAATCTGTGGGACAATGAGCATTTTGTGAGTGACAATACCTTGACCGTGAATGTGAACCGGCTGCGCAAAAAGCTGGAGCCGCTCGGGCTCGACGCTTACATTGAAACCAGGGTCGGACAGGGCTACATGGCAACTGAAGAGGCGGCATTATGATTACCAAATACATAGCTGAAAAAAGAAGCTGGCTCTGCCTGCTGGCCGGAATGCAGCTGCTGATCCTATTCGTGGCTTTTGTAGATGCGTCGATCCCTTTCCTGCCGTTGCTCTATATCGTGCTGCTGAATGTGCTGCTCTGCACGCTGTTTGTGTTCTTCCGGTATCAGAAGGAAACCCGGTTCTACAGGACGCTGGAGGCCTGGGATCAGGTGTATGATCTGGAGGCGTTCCGGGAGGCGGACAGTCCGTTTGAGCAAATTGTGCAGGATGCGGTAACCCTCCAGACGGAACGCTACCGGCGGGAATCTGCGGTGAACTTCCGGCTGCTGGAGGAGGAAAAGGACGATCTGCTGGCCTGGATTCATGAGGTGAAGACACCGCTCACAGCGATGCAGCTGATGATCGAACGCATTCCGGATGAAACGCTGCAGACCCAGATGATGTACGAATGGCTGCGGATTCACCATCTGCTCGACCAGCAGCTGCACCAGAAGCGGATTCCGTTCATGCGTAACGATCTTTTCATTGAGCATACAGCGCTTGAGCCCATTCTGAACAAAGAAATCCGGGGGCTTAGAACGTGGTGTATCCCCAAGGGCATCGGGTTCGATGTTGAGCTTGAGGCTGAAACGGTGCTGACGGACGGCAAGTGGCTGGGCTTCATGCTCCGGCAGCTGCTGACCAACGCCGTGAAGTACAGTGAAGCTTCGGATATTGTAGTGCAGAGCCGCGGACAGGACGGGCATGTGGTGCTGATCATTAAGGATGAAGGCAAGGGAATTACTCCAAAGGACCTGCCGCGTATTTTTGATAAAGGATTTACCTCAGTGCTCGGCCGTCAGGAGGGCGCGGCCACCGGCATGGGCCTATACCTGACCAGGCAGGTGGCAGAGCCGCTGCTGATCAGCCTTAGCGTGGAGTCGGAGCCTGAAAAGGGTACAGTCTTTACGCTGACCTTTCCGCGGGAGAATGATTTTGTGAAGACGGGCGGATCAGCCTGAACGGAGCCCGCATTCACGGATTTCGTTCAGCTCCACCGCCGACATTAAGCCGCATAGATACAAGTTAAGATATTCCTCAGACACACTCTGGTTAAAAATCAGCAGATCGTCAGTATTGATGGTCACCGAAACACCGGCATCATACAGCTTTCTGACTGGATGGCTGGCATAATCTTTGGTCCGTCCGAGCATTACATTGCTGGTTGGGCATACGTTCAGCCGAATGCGCTGATCAGCCAGGCACTGCATTATCTGCGGTGAGGCTGCGGCGGCGATGCCGTGATGCACCTCCTGGAGCTCCAGCTCCACGACTGCTTCCAGCACATCATCGGCAGTGCCGAATTCGCCGGTATGCGCTTTGAGCATCAGTCCCGCCGATTTGGCTTTGCGGTAGATGGAGCGGAAATTCCGGATTGCCTGCGCCAGTTCGGGGCCGCAAATATCAATGGAGCGGAACCATTGACGGGAGAAAATTTCATCCAGATGCCCGTGAATGGCATCCGTATTGCCGGCTCTGTCCAAGGCAAGCTCAGGCAGGAACGCAGTCTCTGGGGCATAACGCTGACGCAGGCTGTCCATAATGCGGATAAAGGACTCTATGCCGCCGAGCGAGCCGATCTCATCTATACCGAAGCTGAGTGCAAGCAGCTCAATTCCGTCATCTGCGGCCTGGACGAAGGCTGCTTCGATTCGTTTCAGGTATCCCTCCATTCCGGGGCAATGGCTCTTCACGCTGCGCACGAACCATTCCTGCATTTCACCGAGTGAGGCAAAAGTTCCCGAATGTGGCTGAATGGTGATGTTAGCCCAGGCTTCTATGTACTTTAAATTCCCGCCTCTTCCGGCGTGATTGTGGAGATCGCTTTTGGGAATCCGGCGCAGCTCAGCAAGTGAACGGTTCTCCAGGGCAGCGATAAACGGCTGTTTCATAGCATCCTCCCGTCAGAGCAGTATGGTTGTCCTGAATATAGCATATCCGGCGTGAATTGTATGTTACTTCCATTTCGCTGATAACGGGCGTGTGACAATAATGTCACATGCCCGTTCATATTGTTAGGTGAAACGCAGGAACGTAAGCCCCGGCCCCGGTATGATTGAGGTACAGAAAAGGAGTGGTTGCGAAGTGGTCATTTTACAAGCCAATAAAATTTACAAAACCTACGGAAATAAATTCAACAAGCAGGAAGTATTGAAGGGGATCGACCTGCAGGTGGATAAAGGCGAGTTCGTCGGCATAATGGGCGCGTCCGGTTCAGGCAAAACAACCCTGCTGAATGTGCTGTCCTCCATCGACCGGGTCAGCCAGGGGACAATAGAAATTGAAGGCAAGGAATTCACCGGAATGAAGGAGAAGCAGCTGGCGGAGTTCCGCAAGCATCATCTGGGGTTTATTTTTCAGGAGTATAACCTGCTTGATACCTTAACCGTCAAGGAAAATGTGCTGCTGCCGCTCTCAATCACCGGAATCTCCAAGAAGGAGGCGCATCAGCGGTTTGCACAGGTAGCGGGGGAGCTGGGCATTGCCGAGCTGCAGAACAAATATCCGTCGGAGATTTCCGGCGGGCAGAAGCAGCGGACTTCAGCAGCTCGGGCGTTCGTGCATGAGCCGAGTATTATTTTTGCCGATGAGCCGACTGGGGCGCTGGATTCCAAATCCGCCTCTGACCTGCTGAACAAGCTGTCGGACATGAACCGGGGACGCCAGGCGACCATTGTGATGGTTACGCATGATCCGGTGGCGGCGAGCTATTGCAGCCGGGTCGTTTTTATCCGCGACGGGCAAATTTACACCCAGCTGAACAAGGGGGATGAACCGCGGCAGTCCTTCTTCAACGATATTATCAAAACCCAGGGCGTATTGGGCGGTGTCCAGTCATGAACCTGAATTATATTGTTTACCGCAATCTCAAAAAGAACATCAAAAACTATTACCTGTACGTCTTCGCGCTTATTTTCAGTGTGGCCCTGTATTTCTCCTTCGTTACCCTGCAGTTTGATCCATCTATGGACGAGGTTGCCGGTTCGGTAAAAGGCGGCGCAGCCATCGGAACCTCTTCGATCCTGCTGGTTGCCATCGTTGCGATCTTCCTGCTGTATGCGAATACGATCTTTATTAGACGGCGCAGCCGGGAGATCGGATTATTTCAGCTGATCGGACTCACCAAAGGTAAAATCTTCAGACTGCTGAGCGCCGAGAACCTGATGCTCTATTTTGGATCAATGGTTGCCGGGATTGCCGCCGGATTTGCCATGTCGCGCCTGATTCTGATGATCCTGTTCAAAATCCTGGAGATCGACGCGATGGCCGAGCTGCGGTTCTCGTCAGAGGCGCTGGTGCGGACTTTAATTGTTTTTGCGGCAATTTATGTGCTGATTATGCTGATGAACTATACGTTTATCAAAGGGCAAAGCATTCTGTCCCTGTTCAAAGTAAATGCAACCACGCAGACACGTATCCGCAAAATGCCGCTGTGGGAGATTGTTCTCGGACTGCTCGGTTTAGCTTTTGTCGGAGCAGGCTATTACATTTCAACCCAGCTGTTCAGCGGCAAATATACAGACATTTCTGAGCTGATGACGGCGATGATTACGATCCTTGCCCTGGTCATTATCGGGACGTATCTGTTCTATAAAGGGTCAGTCAGCTTCCTGTTCAATGCCATCCGCAAGAGCAGGCAGGGCTACCTGTCGATCAATGAGGTGCTCTCGCTATCCTCGATCATGTTCCGGATGAAATCAAATGCGCTGCTGCTGACAATCATCACGACTGTATCCGCGCTTGCAATTGGCCTGCTGTCGCTCAGCTATATCTCTTATTACTCTGCGGAGGCTACAGCAAAGGAAAGCTCCCCGCATCATTTCGGATTTACAGAGGCAGCTGTGAAGGATAAGTTTGTCCAGGCGCTTGAGACGGAGCATATTAAGTACAGAGAAATTATGATGCATCCCCGCTGGATGGAGGTTGATGCAACCGGCATTATGAAGTCCTCAGCCTTTACAGCCCGATCGGATAGATTGCTGCAAACCGTTGTTATCAGCGACAGTGATCTCGAGGATGTGGATTTGAAGCCGGGTGAAACGAGGCTTGTCGGCTATGGCGGTGCCCTGGAAAAATTCATGTCTCTCAGCGGCAGCGGAGAAGTAAGCTTCATAACTTCTGCAGGTGCGGTTAAACAACAGTACGTAGGGAGCTCTAGTACACGGGTACTGCCATTCTACTTCGGCGGAGGCGGCGGGATTTTCGTTGTTGATGAGACAGTATTCAATGAACTGGTTCTGGGAATCGACCCTGAGCAGCTGCAGCAGGGAAGAACAGAATATTACGGTATTGAGCTGGACGACCGTTCACAGCTAGAGGAGGCCAATGAAATTTTCATGGAGCAGAAGCCGGAGTATCCGAGCTTTTCTCAATATGAATATGAGTTGAACCAGCGTAACAATATGGGCCTGATCATGTTCATAGTCGGCTTTCTCGGCCTAACCTTCCTGATAACCTCCGGGTGTATTTTGTACTTCAAGCAAATGGATGAAGGCGAGGAGGAAAAGGGAGGATACACCATTCTGCGCAAGCTTGGTTTTACCCAGGGAGATCTTCTGCGCGGCATACAGTTCAAGCAGCTGTTCAACTTCGGTATCCCGCTTATAATCGGATTGTGCCACAGCTATTTTGCAGTCAAATCCGGCTGGTTCTTCTTCGGTACGGAAATGCTGACGCCGATGATTCTGGTGATGCTGCTGTACACGGTGCTATACTCGATCTTTGGCTTCCTGTCTGTGCTGTATTACAAGCGTGTGATCAAGGATTCACTGTAACCGGTTCTGATGAAAGAGGCAGCTCAGCCCGCTCCCGGCGGATGCTGGGCTGTCTTTTTGTGCCGGGTATAGCAGAAATATCGTTGACAGGTTCCCGGATATTACATATCTTTACGAGATACGCCGGCGATACAGAATCTTCGATCGGTGTATAAGCAAGCCGTACATAGGAGGTACATCATATTATGATTGAGGAAATCATTCAACTGGGCCAAATGGGGCTCAACGTAATGCATTCAATAGAAAAGGGCAGGGAAACGGTGCTGTTCCTCCACTTCAGCGGCGGTAATCTGCACATGTGGAACGGTGTGCTCCCGCAGTTTGCTGAGCGGTACAGCATTATCGCGCCGGACCTGCGCGGACACGGCAAATCAGATAAGCCGCAGACCGGCTATCATATAGATGATATGGCACAGGATCTGTATCTGCTGCTCCGGGAGCTGCAGGTGGAACGTTGTCATGTTGTCGGCAGCTCAATGGGAGCGGAGGTCGGCCTAAGCCTGGCTGCCGCACATCCGGAGCTGGTTCAGTCGCTGATTCTCGAAGGGGCACTCTGTAATGAGTTCGGTGAGCACGGTTTATTTAACGGGTCACCTGAGGAGATTGAACAGAAGAAAGAGATCATGCGGGCTGAGCTGGCAGAAATGCAGGAACCTGTATTTACGAGCAGGGAGGAGTATGTCGCTGAAGAGCGTGCCGGGCTGGAAAGTGAAGGACTGTGGAATGCGTATTTCCAGCCGTTCTATGAGAACAGTCTGCAGCAGCTGGAAGACGGGAGGTATACCTACAGCTACCCGAACAGTGTACGCACAGAGTATATTCAGAAATTCTGGGATTCAAAGTTTGAGGATTACTACCGGCAGGTTCAATGTCCGGTGCTGTTTATGCCGAGTGAAGCGGAGCGGGCGAATGAGCGGGTCTGCAGCAGCCTGAAGCACTTTGCCGGTCTGGTAAAGCAGGCAGAGGTTGCACAGATCTCCGGTTCCATGCATGCCTATGTCTGGCTGCTGCAGCCGGCGGAGGCGGGACAAACTCTACTACAGTTTATCAGCGGGCATTCTGTTTTAGCGTAAAGGGACAGGTACGACTGCGGGAATGGTGGCCGGACAGAAACCGGGATTAGATCGGCACAGCTGTCCGGCATACGCCGGCTCAAGCTTGGCAAGCTCGGCAAAGTAGCTGCTGATGATATGATTCAGCCCGACTGCCCCAAGCTGGAAGGTGAGGGTGACAAGCTCGGGAACATGGCTGTAATAATATCTTTTGTCCCGCTTGGGCAGCTTGTAGACGGTAGGCGGAACAAAGGTTACAGCGTCAAAAGTATTGGCGATACGGTAGCTGGTACGGATATAGGAGCTGAATGCTTTTTTGAAGGCAGGGTCCCCGACTCTGGGTGAACCATAGGTGTACAATTCCGGTGAAGTGAATGCGGTATTGGCAGCTGTATCTACTGCACACAGGGTGGCAAGAGCTGCACCGAGACTATGTCCGGTGATGGTTAAGGATTTGGAGGATGGCAGGGTGGAGAGTACCGAAATGAGCTCGTTTCTGGCGGTGGCGTAGATGTCGGTGAATCCCCGGTGGGTCAGGCAGTCCTGCTTGATATATTTGAAGCTGCGCTGCGAGGCAATCAGATCGGATATCCAGTCGGCCTGCTGGCTGGTGCCGCGGAAGGCAACGATAATCTCATCCGGAGATTCCAGGATAAAGCCGAACCGTTCGCGCCTGCCGCCGAAGGCTTTGGCGTAGATGGTATGTCTAAGCGTATAATTCTGCGGTACTACAAATAAGCCGTCCGGATTATTAAACTGTACATACGTCTGACTGCAAACAGCTGCCAGAAAAATGGCCCGCCGCTCAAACCCGCTATTGTTCCTCACCCGCATCCCGCCCTTCCTATTACCACTATGTATGACGGAATGGGCGGATTGGTGCCTGTAGTATTAAGAACGATCAGTAAAAAAATAATTATTTACCGATCGTTCCCGATATGTTAAACTGGCATCAGATAAGGGAAAAGGTAGTTTGAATTAAATTTTTTTGAACAATTTAGAATGATCGTTCCCGTATTGAAATGCTCTAATCTGCAGGCGATTCTTAAACATCATTTACAAATACAAAGGAGTGTTAACGATGGGAAAGCTGGATGGTAAGGTAGCTTTAATCACTGGAGGAAATAGCGGTATTGGCCTGGCTGCTGCCAGATTATTCGTTAAGGAAGGGGCAAAGGTTGTGATTACGGGACGTAATGCGGGCACACTGGATACGGCGGTTGCGGAATTGGGCAATGCGTCTGCTCTGGCGGTTCAAGCAGATGCGACAGACCCTGAGAGCTCGGCAAAGGCTGTAGCTGCGGCTATTGAAGCATTCGGCAGACTGGATATCGTCTATGCAAATGCAGGCATTAGCGGATCAACACCGCTTGGCGGCACAGAGCTGTCTGTTTTTGAAGAGGTGCTGAGAGTGAATGTGACAGGTGTCTTCTTCACTGTTCAGGCTGCACTGCCATATCTGCAAAAGGGCGCTTCGGTCATCCTCACCGGGTCCGTATTGGCAAATGCAGGCAGACCGGGCGGCTCGGCTTATGCTGCAAGCAAAGGAGCCGTTAGCAGCATGACTAAGGTGCTGGCCGCCGAGCTGTCACCTAAGGGAATCCGGGTTAACAATGTTGTTCCGGGCGCAACCCGTACGCCAATCTGGGGCCAGTCTACACCGGAAGGCTGGGCGCAGCTGGAAGCAGGCATGGCAATGTCGATTCCGCTTAACCGGCTTGGAGAACCGGAGGAGATTGCGAAGGTTGCCTTGTTCCTGGCTTCTGACGACTCCTCCTTCATTCAAGGTGCAGACATCAGCGCTGACGGCGGTGCCGGAGCGGCTCCGCTGGGTGCACCCATATACCGTCAAGGTTAAAGATTAGCATACACTTTGCTTTGTAAAGTATGAGCCTGCAGGCAGTCCGCTTAGGACAGCCGCAGGCTTATTTCGTTATTACTGTCATTGCTCAGCTTGGCTCACGGTCTGCAGGCAGCGGAAGCTTCCAGTACCTGCTGCCGTCCCCGGTCCGTCCCAGCAGCCTGTTATCCACCAGCTCTCTTCTCAGGAAGCAGTGATCATTGAAGGTATGATTCTCTTTAATGAGCTCGTTAATCTCAGCTTCGGTGTACTCTACACCCTCTGCAAAATTCGTACTCAGATGTTCCAATACGATTCTCTGATTGGAGCGCTTCGCTGGCCAGCTGCGCAGCTTGCGGTCCTTATCCAGAAAATGATTCAGTTTACTGTTCATAGCTAATCCTCCAAGGATGTTATTTCAATACAATCTAATTATACATATATCTAATTACATCTCAATCTAAAGTTAAATCCGCTCCTAAAAAGACAATTGTTCAACAATCTTCGTTATTTACCCCTGCGCTGTATTTATTCCTATGGGATAATGGTTCCAAATGATCAGATAGGATGGCTGCAAAAGAATTCGTACCGTCCTACATGCCATGGAGGATGAATGGGTTATGCTAACTACCAGCAAAAAAATGATTACAGCGCTGACGCTGCTGCTTACCCTTACGGGATGTTTTTATTCGGGGCCCGGGGAGGATGTTCAGGTCAACAGCGAGCCAGCTATAGCTTCTGCCGAGGATAGCCGGGACTACGGTCTGTCCTCACTCGTTATTGAGCTACCTGAAGGATGGGAGCTGGATAAAGGGGATAAGCTGAATTACCTGATGGTAAATGAACGGGGAGAAGCAGCGGGAAGGATCTCTTCAAGTCCATACGAAGCCAATTATGAATTCAATCATACGCTGCCTAATCACAGCTCGGTTATTGACGATGAAACGATTCAGCTTCCGGCCGGAGCGTGCCGGCTAATAACCCTTGATGCCGATAACGGTCCCGCTGCGTCTGGCAAAACAGGAACACATAATACCTATTACGGCGTTGTTTCGGTTCAGGATAAAGTGATCTATATTCTCGATTTTACGAACCTGGATAAAGACCCGAAGAGCAAGCAGCAGTTTATTGATATTTTGAACACCATTTCCATTAAGGAACCCGATGCCTGAGCAATGCAAAACGGATAACAGCTGAATAACCGTCAATTCCGTGCACCAACTGTCGGGCCGGACCGGATTCATTTTGTTACTCTAACGTTAAGGAAAGGAGGCAGGCGCATGAATCTGCTGGAAGATATGAATAAAGCGCTAAGCTATATTGAGGAGCAGCTGGCGGGCGAAATCAATTACAGGGAAGCGGCGAGGCTGGCCATGTGCTCGGAGTATCATTTTAAACGGATGTTTTCCTTTTTGGCAGGGATTCCGCTCTCTGAATATGTGCGCCGCAGAAGGCTTACTTTAGCCGCATTTGATCTGCAGCACAGCCCGCTCCGCATCATTGATATTGCCGTAACCTACGGGTACAGCTCGCCGGATGCATTCACCAAGGCGTTTCAGCTGTTCCACGGCGTGACTCCTTCAGAAGCCAGATTAAATGGACAGCCGCTGAAGGCCTTTCCCCGGATGACGTTCCAATTAACGGTCAGAGGAGGAAATGAAATGAATTACCGGATGGAAGAAAAGGAAGCGTTTCGTATAGCTGGCCTGCACCGGAGGGTGCCGATTGTGTTTGAAGGGGTGAACCCGGAGATTGCCGCCATGTGGCAGAGTCTGAATATGGAGCTGATCAGCGAGCTCAAGGCCCTCTCCAATACGGCTCCGCGCGGGATGCTCAGTGCCTCGGTTAACTTTTCTGAAGAGCGGATGGAGGAAAAGGGGGAGCTGGACCACTACATCGGGGTGGCCACAACACTGGAATGTCCGGAGACCTTCGCACAGCTGGAGGTACCTGCGGGTACTTGGGCGGTTTTTGAAGCGGTGGGCCCATTTCCGGAGACTCTCCAGAATGTATGGGGCAGAATTTACTCTGAATGGTTTCCCTCTTCGCATTATGAGCTGGCAGAGGGTCCGGAGATCCTGTGGAATGAGAGTAAGGATACATCCTCGCCGGAGTACAGAAGTGAAATCTGGATTCCTGTGCAAAAGAAAAACGAAGAGTAACAGGCAAAAGCTCCTGCGGGTAACCATTGTTCCCGGGGAGCTTTTGATTATTTTAGCTAAGCTGTGACATATACTCATAGGCGGTGATGCCGAACATGCTTTTGAAATGGCGGTTCAGGTGGGTAAGGTCAAAGAAGCCGTATTCTGCCACTGCCGCATAAATATCCTTGGTGCGTTCGATGGAGCGTCTGGCATGCTCGATTTTACAATTCAGAAAAAACTGATAGGGGGAGATGCCGGCATGCTGCTTGAAACCGCGGATGAACTGGAACTTCGACATGCCGAACGCAAGGCAAAGCTCATCCAGCTTGAGCACATCGCCAAGACTGCCCAGCATCATTTCTTTTGCCTGACCGATAAACCGGTTATCCGTTCCCGATCTGCTCGCGGCTGTATCGTCAGCTGTCCGGGCAAGGCGTTCAATCAACGACAGCAGCAGCTCGGCGGATAATGCATCCTCCCGGCCGGACTGGACCGCACCGGAAAGGTCACAAATCTGCCGGGCCAGCCCGCGGTCATACACGATCGGAGCATCAAAGCGCAGCTCCCTGCCGCCAAGCGCCTCCGATACGAGCTCCGGCCGGAGATAGAGCATAATATAGTCAATGCCGTTCCGGTCATAGGAGCTGCCGTCATGATACTGCTCCCGGCTAAACAGCATGACGCCGCCCCGGTGTGAGGACTGGAAGCTGCCGCTGAGCTGATACTGCTGGATGCCGCGCAGGGTGACACCGACCGCATATTCCTCGTGGCAGTGTTTTTTGTACGTAAAGTCGCTCATGCTTGCGGATAGGGCCAGAACATCCTCTGATTTTTTGTAAATAAACTGCTCCACAGCTTCCGCCTCCCTCCTCTACAAAATTCCCGAAACCATTACAGCCGAGTATATCATAAACAGTGCCATAACCGTGTTCGCCGCCCGCCGGTGAGCCTGCAGAAAGGCTCTGAACACCGCTCCGAATACCAGCCAGGCCATAAATGCCAGGAACCCGATAACCGTTATGACAATGACGAACACGGTGAGAATAAGCGGAGAGCTGTAATAAGGCAGGATATAGCCTGGGATTACAGTTAGCGTAAACAGGATTACCTTAGGGTTGATGAACTGCATCAGCAGGCCGGAGGCAAAGCTGGACGTATTGTGATTCTGGGCTTCCGCTGTGTTCATACGGTAAATCTGATAGGCCAGATACAGCATATACAGGCTGCCAACGGCCTGCATCACGGTGAGAACACCGGGCAGCACGCCGGCCAGTATCCGGTTCAGCAGGGCAGAAGCGGCAAGCAGCAGGCCAAAGGCCAGCGTTGCACCCCATACGTACTTCATGGCCTGCTTCAGGCTGTTGTGCTGGACTGTGGAAAGGATGACAATGTTGGTCGGTCCCGGAGTAAAGGTGACAACGACGCAATATACAAGAAAAGCGGTAAGATTCATGAGGACCTCCTGTTGTGTAGTCAACATGAATCGTACACCGGAACGCACGGCGGCTATAGTACATTATTGCAGCAGACTGGCGTAGGCCTCAGACCAGCTGTTTGCCGGGCAGCATCTGATTCTGCTCCAGCATCGCCCATAGCTGCCCGGTAATATCTTCGGCTGAATAGGGCAAGGGGTTCGTGAACCACCATTCGATCACTCCAACAGTCGCGGAAGCCATAAATTGAATTCGTACCTCCTGATCCACCCCGGCGGGGAACTGCTCCTCCGTAAATTGCTGACGGATACCCAGGCAGATCATCTCAAGCAGGCGGCTGCGCAGGGCGGGAACTCCCTTGCTTGTCAGCAGGGTGGTGTAGAACGCGGTATGCTTTTCCAGCATAGTGAATACACGCAGCAGGGAGTCTTTTGTCGGATATGGGGGTTCATTATTCCCTTCCAGCGGCATGCAGCTGGCGATGAGCTGATCCAGATGGGTCTCGATGCATAAGTCCAGCAGGTGGTACTTGTCCGTATAATGGGCATAGACGGTTCCGCGGTTAATGTCTGCGCGCTCGGCAATTTCATTGATTGTAATCTTCTCGAATTCCTTTTCCGCCATCAGGCTGATCAGGGCCTCCATTATGGCTTCCTGGCTTTTCCGGACTCGTCTGTCCATGCGCGTGCTCTCCTTTGATTCAGCTTATTTAAAAAAGTTATCGGACATTTGTGTGCATTCTGTCGGGTAACCTACAATAACGCCGATTTTAACAATTGTACAGAAGGATAAGCTGAATTATATTGGACAAATGATCGAAAAACAACATTTGTTCGAAAAAGAGGGGATAAAGATGAAGACATTGGTTTATGGCGCAGGGGTGCTCGGAAGCTATCTGGCGCATGTGCTGATCCAAGGCGGAAATGATGTAACGATGCTGGCGAGAGGGAGCCGGGCGGAGGAGCTGAAGCGGAACGGACTGATCATCCGCCACTATTTTCAGCTTAGGACGACCACTGACCCGGTGAAGGTAATCAGCACGCTTGAGCCCGAGGAGCATTATGATCTGATTTTTGTCGTGATGAAGTTTAATGACTTCCCGGCAGTCCTGCCGGTGCTTGCAGCGAATATTAGCAGCAACATTGTCCTGGTGGGCAATAATCCGGAGGCGCATGCTACGCAGAGAATGCTGGAGGAGCTTAGCGGAAATAAGAAAAATATGGCGTTCGGATTTCAGCTGAGCGGCGGACGGCGGGAGAAGGACCGCATGATTTCCGTCCGCGCAGGTGGACAGATGGTGCTTGGGGCGCTGGACGGACCCGTTCCCTTCCAGGACATGCTGGCTACGGCCTTTGCACATACCAAATATAAATTAAGCTTCCTTGAGGATATCGATACGTGGCTGAAAAGCCATATTATCACGATTCTGCCGATGAATCTCGCTACATTTGCGGTTAAAGGCGATGTGAAAATACTTGCGCGCAACAAAAAGCTGCTGCAGCAAATTATCACGGCGATGGATGAAGGCTTCAGTGTGCTTGAGACACTGGGATATACTGTAGTCCCGGCAGGTCAGGTTAAGGCAGTCCGTTCCTACCGCAGGCTTATGTATCTGTTCCTAAAGGTGTATCACAGGCTTCCGGTCGCCCGGATGATCGATGGCTCGGTGCATGAGCTTACGGCGCTTAACAGCGCTTTTGACAGGCTGAAGCAGCAGGCAGGGGTGGGAACTCCGGTTTGGGATGAGCTTGTTGCCCTGAATGGCGAAAGGTAAGACTGGCTGAACGCAGAATCCGGCGACAATTCGGGCGAATTTGTGTACACTAGGCTTAAGCACATGCTTAATCTGCATCTGAGGTGTCGAAAAGAATGGATAATGAGCTAACCATAAGCAGGCTAACAGCCGGGGACAGGGGCGCGGCAGCGCAGATTTTCGAGATTTCAATTACGGATGCCTTTGAACAGGAAGGGCTGGGGGATCTGCGGGAGGATCTGGCTCAGGAGATCGACGGTAAAAATCATCTGGTCCAGGCTGCGCTTTCCCGTGCCAATCCGGACACTTTTCTGCTGCTGGCCAGGCTGAACGGCGAAGCCGCCGGAACGATATCCTTCGGGCCCTGCGGTGAAGAAGTGCGGATATGCACCGGCGGACGGCTGAACGATGTAGGTGAGCTGGGCAGCTTGTACGTACTCCCGCAGTTGCAGAACCGGGGTATCGGATCAGCGCTGATCCGTAGTATGGCCGAGCTGCTGGATGGACAGGGAATTGAGCAGTTTTGTCTGGACAGCGGCTATAAGCGCGCACAGCAGAGATGGCTGCAGAAGTTCGGTGAGCCTTATGTAACCGCCCAGGACTACTGGGGTCCCGGCAATCCGCATATGGTGTGGCTATGCAAGGTGAAGGATTACGTGTAGACTGCCGGTGCCCGGGACTTAACGATATTCCAGGCGGAGATTATCACTGTCAAAATAGACGAGATCCCCCTCATCATAATGCCATACGGCTCTCAGCCGGTTGGGCTGGCGGATGCCGTTAATGATTCTGTAGTTATCCATGTATGCCGTCCAGCGTACGTTCTGCTTGGAGCCGTCTATGCCTATTGCGGTACGGTCATCTGTAGTAAAAGATATGCACTCGCCGTTCTCGCGGAAGCTGAAGATGCCGCTGGCTGTGCTGCCGTAACGGGAAATGGTCGCTTGGGCGTGCAGATCATCAATGGGCTTCCAGGTGACATAGCTTTGGAGAGCAGCACTTGGCAGCAGTAAAGCTTCCGAGAGAAAGGTGACCAGACAGGCCTGATCCATTTCAGCCCCCCGTTCATTGAAGAGCGTGAACACCTTGCCCAGAACCCCCTTCATTCCCCCCGTACCCTCAATATAGGTATCAAGCCCCTGAAATGGAATACCGTACAGCTTCGTATTGATAAAAGCGGCCCTGGCTGTATGTGCTGCGGAATTAACCTGCTTGTAACCGATGCTGATAATAGCTTTGCCGGGACCCAGGCTAAACTTAACATTGCGGAATTCAGCCTGCATTGCGGACATCTTCGCGCAGCCGGTAAAGCCAGCCGTTTCAAAATACCTCCGAACCGGAGGCGGGAGTGGTGTCCAATCCTCTGCGGTGAAAGCAGTACCTGAAGCCGGTTCACCGGTTATTAGGTTGTTAGACAGCCGCTGAAACCGGGTTTTGATTCCTGAGTAGGGAATCCGCCAAAAGACCAGGACAGCAGCAGCCAAACAGATTATAGTGATGGTTAGCACAATCATGAATAATCTACTCCTTTTCAACAGCCGGAGAACCGGCTTCCATCCGGATGATATTCCGGCTCAGCCCGGCTAATCCGCGGAACAAACCGCCTGTTAACTCCCCGTCGAAGCCATTGAATAATTCTGCCATGAACTTCTCCTCTTTCCCGCTTCTTCCCGCCAAATAAACCATACATGCCTCAGTCAGCCGAACACGGACAATCCTTGCATCCTGTGCATCCTTGGCCAGCTCCACCAGCCCTTGCTTTTCAAGTAACAGCGCCATCTTCTTGACATTCTGCCGTGAGCTTCCGGTCATTGCCGCGAGATCGGACAAGGTAGGGGCAGCCGAGCCGCTTTTCAAAATAACAGCGATCAGCAGCCACTGCTTCGTCGTCATTTGCGCATCGAGCTTATCGCCCAGTGCCTGAATCCGGTTGGCAAGCATGAGTAAAGTCCCCAGAATGTATGCTTGTTGTTCTTGTTGTTCTTGTTGTTCTTGTTGTTCTTGTTGTTCTTGTTGTTCTTGTTGTTCTTGTTGTTCTTGTTGTTCTTGTTGTTCTTGTTGTTCTTGTTGTTCTTGTTGTTCTTGTTGTTCTTGTTGTTCTTGTTGTTCTTGTTGCTCATTCTCATTCAAAATGATCATCTCCTGCGCTGAAGGGTAACTAGTTACCTATTTAGTATATTCAATAATCCCCGCGGTGTCACTACATCCCGGGGCGGAGATATAAATGGTCTTGGAGACTGTTAAGCAGGGCCGGGGAGCAGGAGTATAATGAGGCAGCAGTGAACGTTCCGAAAGGATACATACACGTTTACATTCAGTTTAAATAAGGGATTTAAGATCCTTATATATTAGCAGTGCAGGAGGAGAGGCCAATGAATCAGCAAGGAAACAAAGCTGGGCAGCAGGGTGAATTAGCGATTGAGGCGCAGGGGTTAGTCAAAATTTTTGGAGATAACCGCGCGGTGGATGGCGTGGATTTGAGGGTGCCTACCGGCACCATCTACGGGGTGCTGGGGCCCAACGGTGCGGGAAAAACGACCGCGATCCGTATGCTGGCTACACTGCTTAGACCGGACGGCGGCTCAGCCAGAATTTTCGGGCATGATGTAGTGAAGGAGCCGCAGATCGTGCGGCAGCTGATCGGAGTGACCGGACAGTATGCCTCGGTCGATGAATCGCTCAGCGCCACCGAGAATCTGGTGATTTTCTCCCGGCTGCTCGGGCTGGGCCGTGCCGATGCTAAGCGCAAGGCGGCGGAGCTGCTGGAGGAGTTCGGGCTGAGCGAAGCGGCCAGACGGCCGCTGAAGAATTTCTCCGGCGGGATGCGCCGGCGTCTGGATCTGGCGGCAAGCCTGATCGCGCAGCCGCCGCTGATTTTTCTGGATGAGCCGACGACCGGGCTTGATCCGCGGACCCGCAACCAGATGTGGGATACGATCCGCCGTCTGGTAGGCTCGGGCTCGACCGTGCTGCTGACGACGCAGTATCTGGAGGAGGCGGATCAGCTGGCCGACCGGATTGCGGTGATTGACCATGGCCGGGTTGTAGCCGAAGGCACCGTCGATGATCTGAAATCCTCAATCGGCAGCTCATCGCTGCATCTCAGAGTCCGGAATACGCAGCAGATGATGCTTGCCCGTCAGACGGTTGAGCGTGTGCTCAAGGTACAGACGGCTATCTCAGCAGAAGCGGCAGCAATTACTGCGCCTATGGGCAATGCGGATGCTGTGACCGACCTGCTGATTGCCCTCCGTGAAGCAGGGATTCCCTTGTCGGAGATGAGTGTACAGAAGCCGACGCTCGATGAGGTGTTTCTGTCACTGACCGGCAGCAGTTCAGGGGAAGCTGCCCCACAGGCATCAGGAAAAGAAAAACAGGTGGAGGGACAGAAGTATGAGTACATTCATTAAACCGGGCGCAGAGCGCCAGCTAAAGAACCATTCCAGCCTTGGTCAGTCGTTGCGCAATTCATTAACAATGGCCTACCGGGGGCTGCTCAAAATCAAACGCACACCGGAGCAGCTGTTCGACGTTACGCTGCAGCCGATTATTTTCACCCTGATGTTCACCTATATCTTTGGCGGGGCAATCTCCGGGGACGTGGTCAGCTATCTGCCGGTCATTATTCCGGGCATTCTAGTCCAGACAGTCATTACGACTTCCATAGTAACCGGAGTGCAGCTGCGCGAGGATATGGAAAAAGGGGTCTTCGACCGCTTCAAGTCACTGCCGATCTCACGCATCGCTCCGCTGGCCGGGGCGCTGCTCGCCGATACCGTCCGTTATACGATTGCTACGGTGCTAACCTTCACTATGGGGTACCTGATGGGCTATCGTCCTGAAGGCGGCCTTGGTTATGTAGCCATAGCGGCCCTGCTGGTTATTGGCTGCTCCTGGGCAATCAGCTGGATTTTTGCCTTCTTCGGTGTAATTGCGCGTACGGCTTCCAGCGTTCAGGGAATTTCGATGATTGTCCTGTTCCCGCTGACCTTCATGTCCAATGCCTTCGTACCGGCAGATACGATGCCGGACTGGCTGCAGTGGTTTGTTGCAATCAACCCGATCTCCCATCTGGTCACCGCTGTCCGGGAGTTAACCAACACAGGAACAGCAGGCGCAGACCTTATCTATTCCCTGATTGGCGCCGCTGTGATCGTGGCGGTCTTTGCCCCTATTACGGTGCGAGCCTACATGCGGCGCACATAAACTATTGTGATAGCTGTGTAAATGTGCGAAATGAAGGGCACAAATGCCTCTGATTTCGCCGGATGCAGCTAAATGAGCAAAATGAAGGGCACAAATGCCTTTGATTTCGCCCGATGCGGCTAAATGAGCAAAATGAAGGGCAATAATGCCCTTGATTTCGCCGGAAGCGGCTAAATGAGCGAAATGAAGGGCGATAATGCCTTTGATTTCACCGGATGTGGCTAAATAAGCGCAATAGAAGCAATTCAAAGAAAGGAATGTTCTAAAGACGTATAGTCTAGGGACATTCCTTTTTTTGTATGCGGATTGACAGATCATGGATTGAAGGGTATTATGATTTTGGATTTACTAATTTACTAAATTACTAAATTAGTAAAATCGAGAGGCCAAAGCAGCAACCCAAAGCAGCAACCCAAAGCAGCAACCCAAAGCAGCAACCCAAAGCAGCAACCCAAACTATTTATAACTGGAGCGTGTGAACAATGAAAATTCCTACGACGTTGAAGCATAAGCCTGTAATTGTATCCGAGAATTATGAGCAGGTGGACGGCCGTTATGCCGGTAATACGGATGCACAGGGCCTGTCACTGGGATTAGCCCAATGGAATGACCGGGGTAAGGTGGATATTTCAGCCAAGGTGTGGAGACATACGGGAGAGAAATGGTCCAGACAGTCTGAGGAGCTGCCGATGCACCGGGTGCTTGACCTGGCGATTCTGATCTGCAGAAGCAGCCTGTATTTTCAGGATGCCTACCGGCTGCCTGATATGTATGATGCTGAGAACCCGCAGATTGACCGGATCGGACTGCAGGGCGACGCGATGAATGTGGCGGTGTGTACCGATAATCCGATGATCGGCAACGATATTAAGCTGTTTGCCCAGGCGCTGGGCGAGGACGGCGAAATGATTGGTGAACGCCTGAGCGTCCTGTCACGGGTGCTGAAGGAGATGGGCTATTAAAGCTCAAGCCAGCTGCCTGCCACGGCTGAGCTAACTATGCAAGCTGAACTAAATATTGACGCTCAGCAAATAGCCCCGGGAACTCAGCATTCGCAAGATCAGCAAATAGCCCCGCCGACACAGTATTTGCAACAGTAAATTGCCCAGCAGAACACAGCATTCATAAAATCAGCAAATTGCCCAGCGGAACTCAGCATCCGTAAAATCAGCAAATTGCCCCGCGGAACACAGCATCCGAAAAATCATCAAATTGCGCCCGCCGAACGCAGCATTCGCAAGATCAGCAAGTTATCTTATACGCTCACCCTGTATACCCACACATTAAGCAACAGAGCGCAGATCAACGAGAGGAGAGAATCACATGGACAAGAGCAAACGTAAAGAGCTGCAGGAGGAATACAAACAGATCAAGACCTACATGGGAGCTATTCAGATTACCAACAAGGTCAGCGGAAAAATCTACATCGACTCGTTCTCCAACCTGAAGAACAAATGGTTTACCCTCCAGATGCAGCTGGACATGGGACGGTTCGCGAATGCGGCCCTGCAGAAGGATTGGACGGAGCTCGGTGGCGCGGAGAACTTTACCTATGAGGTGCTGGAGCAGAAGGAAGCCGATGAAACGGCCGATATCAAATGGGAGTGCAAGCAGATGCTGAAGCAATGGCTCGACAAGCTGCAGCCGTATGAGGATAAAGGGTATAATAAACCGTTACTCCGTTAAAATTACTCCGGCAAAATAAACCAGCCGCATGAGCTCAAGCGAGACTCATGCGGCTGTATTTTAATCGATCAGCCATTCTCCCCGGGCCACCTGATGGACCAGTCCCCCGACGCTGATGGCAAATTGGCCAGCTATTGTCTCTGCATTAACATGAATTAACGACGGTCTGCCGATCATGTACCCCTGTTCTACTCGATACTGCAGCCGGCTGCTGCCCAAGACCTCATACTTCAGCAGGTAGCCCGCCAAATTGCCGTTCGCACTCCCCGTAGCCGCATCCTCCGGAAATCCGGAATCCTCACAGAATACCCGCACATGAAGAGCATTGTCCTCATGAACCGTCTCCCTGCAAAAGACAAGCAGATTCGCCCGGAAAAATTCCGCCAGGAACCTTTCATAAGCGATATGGTTAATCCGGCACGATTGCACAGCCTCCAGCGAGCGCAGCGGCACAATAATGGAAGGAAGACCCGTGGATATCTCCTGGACAGGATAATCCGGCTCCAGCTCGTCCGGGCTGATACCCAGAATCTCAGCGATAACCGCAGCATTCACCGTGCTTCCGAATTGAGGAGGATTCTGCTTCATCCACAGCTTGCCGCTGCTGTCCGGCGAAACAGGAATTTGTCCTACCCCGAGATTCAGTACAACGGTGGTGCCGGAATCTTCATTTTCCCTCTGACGGATCCGCTGCTCAATCTCCTGCCGGATAATAAAGGCTGTCCCCAGACTCGGATGACCGGCAAAAGGCACCTCTGTATCCGGGGTGAAAATCCGCACATTATAACCGCCGTTCACCTGCTCATCTGATGCGATAAACGTGGTTTCTGCGAAATTGGTTTCTTTGGCGATTTGCTGCAGCAGCGTCTAAAGAAGATCAGCGGTATGGCGGAATACGGCCAGCTGATTGCCTGCATATTTTTTTTCACCAAAAACATCTACAATATAAAAAGGAATCGAACTCAACTTATAGCCTCCCCGGATCGTTAAGAATACTGTCAAGAATAAAGGGTAGCCGGGCGGATTGCAAGATTCCGGTGCCGTGCTTCAGCAGACTTAATCCTTCATCACCCGCAACTTCCAAATATAGGAGACGTATATAAGGGAAAACGAGCGGATAGGAGGAGTTGCCATGGGAAACAGTGCTAAGAGGTTTTTAAAGCTGTTTTATAAAAATGTAAAAGAGATCCGGGCCCCGGCCCCTTATGAGGTAAACAACCTGCGTGTCATCTGCGTTCATTGCCGGCATGACCGGTTTGACCATAGCTTTGCCCAGTTGAATACGGCTTTGCTGAGCTTTTTTAATCTGGATTTTGCGAACCGTTCGGCTAATATTCTGACCTGTGACCGCTGCGGGTATGTTCACTGGTTCAATAAAGATATCAGGAAGGTGAAAATGTGATAAAGACAAAAGCCTTTGCCGGATTAACCACGTGTATGATAGCGGCAGGTCTATTGCTCACAGCATGTAACACGGAGCCCAAGCCCGATAAGCTGTCCCTCCAGGATGCTGAAGCTGTTATCCGGGAGACACTGGGACAACAGTCAAGCACCGCTGTGTTAACGGGTGAGCTGACTGAAATTACTCCGGAGGACGTGTGGACGGAGACGGGCTATCAGCTTTTTAAGGATGGCAGCAGTCTGGACACCTATGTTGTAGCAGACGGCAAAGCTGCGGTGCTGGGAACCGGCTTTGGCGGTTATGGGGTTACTAGCGTTGTGCCTTTTGATGTGAGTGGTGACGGGACGAAGGATCTTGTGTATGCTTATTCCTACGGGTCAGGTATCCACCGTTCGGTGATGTCCTGGATGGACCTCAAGAGTATGGCCGAGTATCCGGTGCAGAGTACCTTGGAAGACGGCGGCTTCCGGACCTATGATCTTATTTTGCAGCAGGAAGAGGATTCAATCGGCGTATACCAAATTAGCGGTGAACAAAACCGGGAAACGACAACCAAGGCGCTGCTGAGCTATCCGGCTCAAAAGGATGTCCAGTCCATGAAGCTCACCAAAGACGGTGCACTCGTACGGGAGAATGACGGACTTTATTATGAAGCAACCGGCGGAGATTAAGCGAACAGGTATATACTAACAACAGGTTGGGAGATGATGCTGCTTGTTCCTGCGCGGTCTGGAAATGATGCTGAACAATATACCGGAGCCCCGCCGCTACCCTTTTTCCATCCCGGCTTTGAAGAATCTTGAGCGGCTTGAATTTAAGAACAATGTAACGTTTCTGGTCGGAGAGAACGGGTCAGGGAAATCCACTCTGCTGGAGGCGGTAGCGTACCAGTGCGGCTTCAATACGGCAGGCGGCGGCCGGAACAATACCTATGAGGTAGATGCCTCGCATTCGGCACTGGGCGAACACATCCGCTTATCCTGGCTGCCAAAGATTACGAATGGATTTTTTCTGCGGGCAGAGACCTTTTACCATTTTGCCTCCCATCTGGATACAATGCCTGAAAGCCTGCGGTATTACGGGGGCCAGTCACTGCATAAGCAGTCGCACGGGGAGGCCTTTTTGTCCCTTTTTACTAACCGGTTCGGGAAAAAAGCGATCTATCTGCTGGACGAGCCCGAAGCCGCGTTATCACCTGCAAGACAGCTGTCTTTGCTGCGCATTATCAAGGATCTGGAGAAGGAAGCCCAGTTTATCATCGCGACGCATTCGCCGATTCTGCTCGGTTACCCGGGTGCGCAGATTCTGAACTTTGACAGCCACCCTGCCGGAGAGATCCGGTATGAGGATACGATGCACTACATCATTACCAGACAGTTTCTGGAGAACCGGAATGCGGTTTTGCGGGAGCTGTTCAGTGACGAGTGAACGAATGATTGATTGAACGAATGAACATCGCAGGAGGAATCATCATGGCAAAGGAATATTCAAGAGCATATCTGGAAAGTGTGAAGCAGGAGCTGCTAAACAGGCTTGGACTGAAGCAGGTATATTACAAGGGGATGGCCGGCGATGACCTGCTGTTTGAGGCGACGGGCTTTGACCGGGGAACCTCTCATAAATTTTGTGTCCGGACCAAAAACGGCTCGGTTGATGAAGCAGTCGGCGGCAAATGGATGAAGGTACGCGGCTTTACCGTTAAAAGTAAGGAATTAGGCTAAACTCCCGGCATTAGCTGCTTCGCTGGATTTGTGGCGGTTTTTTGACTAAGTTCCTTGTATTCGATATAGTTGAAACCAAGATAGAGGCAGTTGAGAGACAGGAGGAACAGCATGGAGGTTTTTGCAGAGTACCTGGACGGGATCAAGAATGCTGCACACCGTACCCGGACGGAAGAGGTGCTTAACTGGGTAGCCGGACGTTTTCCTGAGCTGGAGCCCAAAATAGCCTGGAATCAGCCGATGTTCACCGATCATGGCACCTATATTATCGGTTTTAGTGTATCCAAGCAGCATATGGCTGTTGCACCGGAGGTAGCGGGAATTAACCGGTTCTCCGGTCAAATCGTACAAGCCGGCTACGATCATACGAAGCAGCTGCTGCGGATAAAGTGGGAAAGTCCGGTTGACTACTCCCTGCTTGAGGAAATGATTGAATTTAACATTCTGGACAAAGCAGACTGTGCCACCTTCTGGCGGAAATAGAGTAAGTAGTTTAATACAAAAGAAAGCCGGCCGCAATGCTTTTCATTGTGGCTTTTTTGTATTTCTGAGAGAATATAACAAAGTCAGTTAACTGTAGAAAAGGATGTGGCTTAATATGCAGTTCGAGACGGAACGGTTATTGATCAGGGAGTTTACGCTTGAGGATTTGGAGGAGGTCCATGCCTATGCCTCAGATCCGCTGGTAGCCAAGTATATGATCTGGGGACCGAATACGGAAGCCGAGACAAGAGATTATATTAGCTTGACCATGGAGCTGCAGAAGCAGTCGCCGCGCCGCGATTACGAGTTGGCAGTTGTGCTGAAGGCTACCGGTCAGTTGATGGGCGGCTGCGGGATTCATCTTAGCGAGCCCCGGCAGGGGGAGATCGGCTATTGCTTCAATCCTCTTTTCTGGAACAAGGGATATACGAGTGAAGCTGCAGCGGCGCTGCTCCATCTCGGATTCGGTGAATTTGCGCTGCACCGGATTTATGCCACGTGCCGGCCGGACAATATCGGTTCAGCGAAGGTGATGCAAAAAATCGGCATGCGTTACGAGGGGCACCTGCGGGAGCATATGTGGCATAAAGGCAGATGGCATGATTCCTTCCTGTATTCGATTCTTGAACATGAATATATGCAGAAATTCTGAATATTCCCGTATAGGGGGCATAAGATGAGAAAAATCAGCTTGTTTGTTCTTTCGGCTTGTGCAGCTGCAGCCTATCTGATTCTGGCCGGTTGCTCCAGTGAGGTTACGATGCCGAGCGAGCCTATTAAACCCGAGGTAAGGATACAGAAGGAGCAGGTATCGCTCGTTAGCGGAGAGTCCTGCTGGGCGTTAACCGAGAAAGAGGGACTATGCTCAGATCCCCCGCACCCGGATACTTTTTATAAGACAGTCAAGGAAGGAGCGGTAACAGCCGGCGGCGGGAAAAAGCTGACCTTTGATTATCCGCTAAAGCCGGAGGCATTCTATCTGACAAGGATTGACCCGGACGGCACCGCGGAATCAGTAGGCAAGCCAGATCAATACAGCTACAGACTTCCCGGAGAGCCGGGGGAATATATCTACAAATTGTCGGCGGTCTGGGATGAACGGCGTTCGGCGGCGGTCTATTTTGCCGTAGTCATTAAGTGAATGTGCGGAAATAGGGTAATAACCGAGTAAGGAGGAATGCTGAGTGGAATGGATATTAGAAAATGTTGAAGAAACCAGCCTACTGTACCCGGAATCGTTCTTTATTCCCTCTGAGCATGAAAGAAGCTCCCAGCAGACCGGAAGACTGGTCAGACTGCATTTCGTATTAACGAATCCGGCAGAAGGCGGGCCGCGTGCAGAACGGATGTGGGTGGAGATTACCGGACAAGACCCTGTCAGCTGCCGTTATACCGGTATTTTGACCAATGCACCGGAATACCTGAAGTCACTGAAGCATGGAGACACGGTACAATTTGAACCGAAGCATATTGCCCGCACCATTCTTCGTGAAGGTGACCCGCTATGGCTGGCAGTCGGCGAGAAAATGGCGCTCGTCTCGAAGAAATGCCTGGAGCCCGGCAGCGCGGTGCACTGGATGTACCGGCAGGCCCCGGACCGGGAGCAGGACAGCGGCTGGAGGCTGTTTGCCGGGGATGAGGATGAAGCGTATCTCGGAAATTACAGCAATGTGCGATTGATGCACGTATATGCCATGATGGATCAGGACCCGAGCCTGCTTGAGCCGTTTAAGGGAGAGGTTGGCAGTGCTTTTGAGCGGGAGAGCAGGGACGGGGCATGGGTCCGGGTGAGGGATTGGGTGCTGGAGGAGTAGGTGGGCCGAGGGGGAAAGTGTGATGCCGGAATACTCGCATATTCAGACTTATGTGAGGTACAGTGGACTTAAATGGGAAGTGGCGGACAACGGTTTTATGTATCAAGGCGGGAATGCAGATGCAGAGGAGGTCCCTGTAGAGGGGCTTTCGCTGCATGTGCGGTCTTATTTGGTTGGTCTTACGCCTGAGGTGTTTCCCGAGCTGTCTGAGTCGTGGCTTGAGGTGAGCTTGCTGTTCTGGACGGAGGAAATTACAGCAGATTACAGAACGGGTGAGCTGAGAAGTGAGGTACAGCCCTATATTTGGAGTCTCATGGAGCAGTTTGCGGATTACTATGATCAGGCGGGAATTTACTTTACGGACGAGGCGACTGGTGGCAAGCCATGGGATGCGGCGGTGACCGGAAACAACGGAGAATTGTGGTCATTTGATGCTGCACTAATTCCTGAGGAGCTTATTGAGCGGTATGGCCGGCCTGATGAACAGCTGTTTCACTATACATACTCCGGGAAACGTTTACTATTGGTACGTAGAGAGGTTTGGGGTGGGGAACCGTGGCTGTAACTTCCACTGAATAACTGTACTTTGTGCAACTATATCAACGACTTTTTGAGTTTTATCGGTTTAAGTGTACTCGGTGCAACTATTATCGGCCCTTTTGAGCTAAAGCGCAGTTTTAGTCCAAGATAGTTGCACGGAATACACTTATTCCTGAAAAAGTGGCTTTACTCCCCGGTTTAGTTGCAGCGAATACACTTATTTCTCGTTTAGGCCCGATACAACAAACAGCCGCCCCATCAGGAGCGGCTGTTTAATGCTAATGGTCTATTCTTCCTCCGCAACCTCACGGTCCGGAAGCTGCGACACATAGCTGTCAGACAGCTGGAGCAGCTTCAGCGCCGAATTGAATTCGTCTTCGGTGGACTGCAGCGGCTTGTCGCCGTCGCCGGACAGCGTGTAATGCTGGCCGTCCTCGAAGCCGCTGCCGGACAGGAACAGCTCTTCATTGTTGACGAAGGAACCGGTCGGCAGATAATAACGCTGCGGCAGCAGGTTGTATTCTCTCTCGTTCAGAATATCCTGGCCAAAGTGAATATGTTTGTCAAGCGGCACGCCAAGCAGATTGGCTACTGTCGGCAGAATGTCCACCTGACCGCCTAGCTGGTTCTGTACGCTGGCCATGGGTACTCCGGCAGACGAAATGATCAGCGGAATGTTGATCAGGTCGCGTTCGGTGTATTCTTTTCCGAGAATCTCCTGCAGCAGAACCTTATCCTCATCCTTCAATGAGAAAATCGGCAGTCCGCGGTGGTCGCCGTACAATACAACCAGGCTGTCATCCCATACGCCGTTCTCCTTGAGCTCAGCGATGAACTGCCCCAATGCATAGTCTGCGTAGTTCTGGGCGCGAATGTAGTTACCGACAAAGGTACCCTCATACCGCTCCGGCAGTGTCATCTGATACTTGTTCTCCGGGATGGTAAACGGATTATGTGAGGACATCGAAATGACATGGGAATAGAACGGCTGGCTGCTCTCATTCATCCGGGCCAGTTCTGCAGAAGTCCTGGAATAGAGCACCTCATCGGAAGAACCGTAGAAGATCGTATCGTTCTCGCCAAAGAAAGCTTTGTCATAATAACGGTTAAATCCCAGCGCCCGGTACAGCTCGCCGCGGTTCCAGAAATCTACTTCATTCGTATGGAAGGTTGCGGTGTCATAGCCCTGCTCCTGCAGCAGCTTGGGTAAGCTTGGCAGCTCCTTGGGCGCATAAATCTCGGTTGCCGGACCGTCCGGCGGTACATAGAACGAGGTGTTAACGATAAACTCCGCGTCCGAGGTATTGCCTTGGCCGACCTGCTGGAAGAAGCGCGGGAAATAGATGCTGCTGTCTGCCAGCTTATTCATGTTCGGTGTAATTTCCTTGCCGTCGATGGAAAGATGGATCAGGAAGTTCTGGAAGGATTCCATTTGAATAATGACCAGGTTTTTACCCTTGGCGGCCCCGTTCAGAATCGGTTCAGTCTTAACGGTAATGCCTTTAGTCTGATCAATGACAGACTGCGTAATCGCCGAGCTGTCGATCAGCTCCTCCTCATCATCTGCAAGCAGGGCATAGGCTTCGTAATTGAGAATACCCATCTGCTCGGCCTGAACCGTTTCGTTCATACTGGCTTTGTTCGGGAAGATATTCATCATACAGATCACGAGCGAAATACAGAACAGGACGGCGACAGCCTTACGGTTGCTGCGGCGTGACATCGCCTTTTTCCAGGCCACTGCCTTCTTGCGGCTGAGCATGATCAGGCTGATGACGATAATATCCAGGAAGATCAGCATGTACTGCGGATGGAGCACGGCAAAAATACTCTTTTTAACGGCACCCACCTGTTTAGCTTGGCCAAATACCTGCGAGGTAGCAATAATTCCGAAGTGGTTGTGGTAGATGATCAGTGAAAAGAATAAAACGGTAATCAGCAGATTGACGAGCATGTAAATGGCGATCTTCCGCTTTGTGGCGAACCACTCAATCAGACAGAAGATAATCAGGACAAAGGGGATTTCTTTGAACAGGGTACTCCAGGTCGGCCCGTCTTCGAACAGGTAGTACCAGGCAAAGTAGCTTTTTAACAGCATAATGATAGAGAAGAATAGTATAGATCGTTTACTGAGTGTGCGTGGTTCCTTCAACCGCATTGCTTATGCGCATCCTTTACACTTTAATTAGTTCATTCTATTACATCGCAGCTTGCAAATTCAACTCTAATAGATTACCTGAAAATGCTGAAAATTCCTATGTAAAAATCAAATATATTTTGCAGCAAATATTTTCAATCCCTTCTGGAGTTGCGGCCCCAAAACCTTTATAATATGACGAGTATACTTTGTAAAGGAAAAGGTGTTAACTTCATGAGCATATTAAATGTAGAGAAGCTGAGTCACGGGTTTGGTGACCGGGCTATTTTCACGGATGTATCCTTCCGCCTGCTGAAGGGTGAGCATATCGGTCTGATCGGTGCCAACGGTGAAGGGAAGTCTACCTTCATGAACATCATCACGGGTAAGCTTCAGCCGGATGAAGGCAAGGTTGAATGGGCTAAGCGCATGCGGGCCGGTTATCTCGATCAGCATGCCGCGCTGACTAAGGGACAATCAATTCGTGATGTGCTGCGCAGTGCCTTCCAGTACCTGTTCGATATGGAGCAGGAAATGAATGATATGTACGGCAAGATGGGCGATGTCACTCCGGAGGAGCTGGAGCAGCTGCTGGAGGATGTCGGTACGATTCAGGATACGCTGACTAACCAGGACTTCTATATGATCGACGCCAAAATCGACGAAACTGCCCGCGGTCTCGGCCTGACCGACATCGGTCTGGACAAGGATGTTCACGATCTGAGCGGCGGACAGCGCACCAAGGTACTGCTTGCGAAGCTGCTGCTGGAGAAGCCGGACATTCTGCTCCTCGATGAGCCGACGAACTATCTGGATGAGCAGCATATCATCTGGCTGAAGCGTTACCTGCAGGAATACGAGAATGCCTTCATTCTGATCTCCCATGATATTCCGTTCCTCAATAGCGTAATCAATCTGATCTACCATATGGAAAATCAGTCGCTTTCGCGTTACGTCGGCGATTACGAGTATTTCCAGCAGGTGTATGAGGCGAAGAAGTCGCAGCTTGAATCTGCGTTCAAGCGTCAGCAGCAGGAAATTTCTGACCTGAAGGACTTCGTTGCCCGGAATAAAGCGAGTGTGGCTACCCGTAATATGGCGATGTCACGCCAGAAGAAGCTGGACAAGATGGAAGTCATCGAGCTGGCCAAGGAGAAGCCGAAGCCGCAGTTCAATTTCAAGCAGGGCCGTACTTCCGGCAAGGTTGTATTTGAGACGAAGGATCTGGTAATCGGCTATGATTCTCCGCTCTCAAGACCCCTTGACCTGAGCATGGAACGCGGACAAAAGATCGCGCTCGTCGGCGCCAACGGTATCGGTAAAACGACACTTCTGCGCAGCATTCTCGGTCAGATCCCGACTCTTTCCGGTTCCGCCAGACTTGGCGACCTGCTGGAAATCGGCTACTTCGAGCAGGAAATGAAGGATGCCAACTACAATACCTGTATTGAAGAGATATGGACAGAGTTCCCTTCCTTCACCCAGTTCGAAATCCGCGCGGCACTTGCCAAATGCGGCCTGACCACCAAGCACATCGAGAGCAAGATTGCGGTTCTGAGCGGCGGCGAAAAAGCTAAAGTCCGGCTCTGTAAGCTGATTAACCGTGAATCCAACCTGCTCGTACTCGATGAGCCGACGAACCACCTTGACGTAGATGCCAAGGAAGAGCTGCAGCGTGCGCTCAAAGCGTACAAGGGCAGCATCCTGCTGATCTCCCACGAACCGGAGTTCTACCGCGATATCGTAACCGATACGTGGAATTGTGAGTCGTGGACTACAAAAGTATTTTAATAAAGTATTCTAATCTGTATAGCTGTGTGACGGGCTGCCTCGGTGAGGCGGCCCGTTTTTGCGTGGAGGCGGCGGATTGTATAATCCTTTATAGGTAAGCGGGGGTGTAGCTGGTATTATATTGGGTATCGGAGCTTAGGAGGAGGGGTTATATGAGAGTAAACATGCGGGCAGGCCGAAAGCCTAAAAAAGAAGAGCGGCTATGATTTGTAAAAACAGTAAACACAGCCTTATAAGCCTGCTGGCTATTATATTACTGGTATGCGTCAGCGCTGGCTGCTCCGGAAAGGTTGACAAAGATGCAGCAACAGATAACCCGATCGACCGTGCCTTCAATGAAGATATCAAAAATGCATCAGCTAGCTACAACTGAGGTAAGGTATGTAGCTCATACGTATTTGGCGGCATGGGAGGCGGAATGGAACTATCTGTTTGAGGGCTTGATGAAGCACTACCAGTTTGAAGAAGACAAAAACATACTGAGGGAATATAAGAAGAGCTATGAGGCTTTTATTGAAGCGGGATCGACGCTGGAGTGGACAGACTGGACGGATACCTCTGTAGCGCCAGGCAAAGATCGCCCATACGGAACCGGAACAATAGGTGCTTCTTTAATGGAGGAAGCCAGCTTATACCGTAATCAGGTTCTGTACCTGATAGATAAGTACTATTCTGATTCAGAAAAGTACCAATATGGAGAATACACTTATTTGTACAGCGGAAAAGGAGCGGAGTTTGATAAAGCTTTGTAATATGATCAAGGAGCTGAACCATGATTTCAAAATCCAAAGCCTTTGGAATTTTAGCAATAATCCTGTTATTGTACTTATTCTGGAATTCGCTCAGGTCATCTACCTTCGAACTTGCTAAGGTCACAGCGATAGATGATAAACAGATTCAGATTGTAAATTTGAGCGGGCAGATCAGGACATTGAAGACATCGGTTGATCTATCAGGGCTGGTTGAAGTAAATCATGAATATTTAATTGATTTTGATAAACGAATCGGAGTAAAACCCCAGCTGCAATCCATTAAAGTATTCGAGTGAAAAATCAAATAGTAAGCAGATAATCCAAAAACGTATCGGAGGCTAATATGGACAGCATTATTTTTGATCTGGACGGGACGATGTGGGATTCTTCGGAGGTGGTGACGGTGGCGTGGAATGATGTGCTGCGCAGGTATGCGGATATTCCGCATGTAATCACCAAGGAAAATTTACAGGGGATTATGGGCCTGCAGCCGGCCGAGGTTGGCACAATCCTGCTTCCCGGTATGGAAGAGGCAGTGCAGCAAAAGCTTCTGGACGAGTGCTGTGAGGCCGAGTGTCACTACCTGGCTAAGCAGGGCGGCGTGTTATATGAAGAGCTTGAAGCCGTGCTTACGGCTTTATCGGCACAATATAAGCTGTTCATTGTAAGCAACTGTCAGAAGGGGTATATCGAGGCTTTTTACGAGTATCATCAGCTGGGCAGGTTCTTCGACGACTATGAGAATCCGGGCCGGACAGGGCTGTCCAAGGGAGAGAATATTAGGCTGATCATGCAAAGAAACAAGCTGGAGAATCCGGTCTACGTGGGAGATACGGAAGGGGACCAGAAGGCCGCAGCGTTTGCCGGAATTCCGTTTGTTTTTGCCAGCTACGGGTTTGGTGCGGCCAGTGGTGCGGATTATACGATTAACCGCTTCAGTGATCTATTGGAGCTGTTCAATTAAGCCTTACCTCCAAATTAGCCAGGGATGGAGCTGAAACACATGCACGGAAAATCGAGTGTTGTTAAGTTTGGCGGAGTTGCGCTGATTGTGGCGGGGGTCCTCTTTTGGATACAGTATCTGTTTATGCTGCCGGTACCTGCTCCTCCAATGACCTCTGATCCTGAGCTGATGGCATGGCTGGCCGAGTGGAAATTTAATATGTCCATGGCGGATGAGCTGCTGTTCTTTGCCCCGCTGTGTCTGATACCGGCTATTGCTGCGCTATATCATGTTCTGGTAAAGACTGATTGGATCAAAACCCTGGTGGGCTGTGCACTTCTGGCGCTCAGCATTCCCGTTTACATACTGCTTGTCATTATCCTCGGGAGAGTGGTTTACCCAGTCTTTAATATTGAAATTTCTGCAGAGAGCCTCAGGCTGATGTTCAGCATGTATTACGGGGGACTGCATACGGCGGCGCTTATCATGGGGATTGCAACGATTGTACTGAGTTTGGTTATCCTCAAAAGCCCGCTCGGCAGGTCCTGTGCCTATTTGGGTTTTGCTGCCGGGGTCCTCGACCTGATCGGGTCTTTCCCCTGGCTGATCGGGACAACTGCAACGTTTATATGTCAGCTGGCTTCTGCGGTGTGGTTTGTTGTGCTTGGAGCCGGACTGATCAGGATTTCCCGAACGGCAATGCCGGTGAGTCTGCCAAAGAGCTGAGCAGCGGCTTGACTTTCGAGGTCTACTGCAATAAACTCATCACATGAGGTTTACTACAGTAAACTTGATATGAGGAGGAGCTGCATGGAAGCCTATAAATTGTTTGATGCCGAGTATAAGTTCGCCTGCCTGATCTGGGATAACGAGCCGATTAATTCAACAGAGCTGGTGAAGCTGAGCCAGACCAAGCTGGGCTGGAAGAAATCTACTACCTATACCGTGCTCAGAAAGCTGTGTGAGCGGGGAATTCTGAAGAACGAGGATGCAACCGTTACAGCTATTATCAAAAAAGCAGAGGCACAGCAGCACGAAAGCGAGACGGTAGTGGAAAAAGCCTTCGGGGGGTCGCTGCCGCAATTTCTAACTGCTTTTCTGGGCAAAAAGAAGCTGTCCGAAAAGGAGGCAGAGGAGCTGAAGCGGATCATTGAGGAGGCGACCCGATGATTACGGAGCGGTTTATCTCTGTCCTCAATATGAGCATTACAGCGAGCTATGTGGCAGCTGCAGTGATTTTGATAAGGTTATTTCTGCGCCGTGCGCCCAAAATATTCTCCTATCTGCTATGGTCCGCCGTAGGAATCAGACTGGTTCTGCCTGTCAGCTTCACTTCGGACTTCAGTCTGCTGCGGCTGTTTCAGCCTCACTCACAGACAGGGGCTGGAGCAGGGGTTATGAATTTTGTACCGCCTGACATTGGTTTGCAGTTCCTTCCGGCTGTGGATGCAGGTATTAATGGAGTAAGCAGGCTGATTAACAGCTCACTTCCGGGTGCTGTACAGACCGCCAGCGTAAATCCGCTGCAGCTCATCCTGTGGACGGGAAGTATGATCTGGCTGACAGGGGCAGCCATTCTTTTACTCTACAGCGTTGTATCCTATGTGCGCATTACTGTTAAGCTGCGGACGGCAACGCTTGTTAAAGAAAATATTTATGAGTCGGATCAGATTGCAGCGCCCTTTGTGTGCGGTTTTATTAAGCCAAAGATTTACGTTCCTACCACAATGAGCAGTCAGGAGCTGCCCTATATCATACTGCACGAACAGACGCATATCCGCAGGATGGATTATCTGATTAAGCCGTTTGCCTTCCTGCTGCTCATCCTTCACTGGTTCAATCCCCTGATGTGGCTGTCATACGCGCTTATGGGCAAAGATATGGAAATGTCATGCGATGAAACGGTCGTGCGGAAGCTGGGCAGCGGGATTAAAGGGAGCTATTCTAGCTCGTTGCTCACGCTTGCCTCAGGCAAAAGGGGAGTTCCGGCA
The DNA here is from genome assembly GCF_000758625.1 of Paenibacillus sp. FSL R7-0273. Classification (NCBI taxonomy): domain Bacteria; kingdom Bacillati; phylum Bacillota; class Bacilli; order Caryophanales; family Paenibacillaceae; genus Paenibacillus; species Paenibacillus sp. FSL R7-0273. Next base: position 4,540,516 of record NZ_CP009283.1, on the reverse strand, counting down.
GGCAGTCCGCTTGCTTTTGGCGAAGGGAATGTGAAATCCAGAATCAAAAATATTCTCGCCTACCGCCAGCCCTCCCCATGGATCACCGCATTTACGTTTATCGTAATCACCATTATCCTTGCTGTTTGTATAGTTAATCCAAAGCCTCAGGTTGAAGTGCCCCCAGTACAGCAGGCTTATAAAGGCTACAAGGTGGAGCAGCTGTTAAAAAACCGCACACCCTACGTGGGTGCTGCCAGCAAGGTTGGCGGAATAATCGGCGGCCTGCCGGTGCCGGAGGGTTTGGAGCCTGCGGGGATGGAGCTTCAGACGGTGGCTCCGCCGTATGGCTTGACTATTAAATATGACATGCAGGATTCAGCCGGTGTGACCAAAAATGGTGCGATCAGCGGCGATGCGTTCTACCGCAATTCCATTGTGCTTTTTAGCCTGATCGACAACGTGGACAGTATAACCGTTGTCCTTACTGACCGGATGGGGGCAGTCACCTACCCGCTTACGGATGGCTTTATTCCAAATGGAGAAATAACCTACAGCTTTACCTTTGAAAGGGAACAGCTCGCCAAGCAGCTCGAAGGAGATATCCAACTGTATGCTACAGATGAAGCAGGGCTGCATCAGTTGATTGACCGTGTAGAGGGAGTTTTGCCGGTAGACTTATAACACATGATCAGTCAGTAATTAGTTGCCCGTATTCCGCCAAACAATACGCTTACAGGAGGCTGTAACCATGCAAAAGCTGTTTGAATACAACTGGCAGGTCCGCAAGGAATGGTTCAACTGGTGTGAAACGGTGAGTATGGAGGAGCTGATGAAGAAGCGTACCGGCGGTATCGGTTATTTTCTGCCTACGCTTTATCATATTGTGGCTGTGGAGTACGGCTGGATCTGCGGTGGTATTGAGCAGCGTGAGATTCACGTTCCTGACTTCGGGGAGGTAGCCAGCCTGCAGCTGGTGCAAGAGTTCTCGGAGCGCTGCCATGCAGAGCTTGCCCCATTCGTTTATAATTGGAATGACAGTCAGGAGAACCGGATGATGACTGACATCCTGGATGACGGCACAGAGGTGCCCCATCCGTGCGGAGAGGTTATGCGGCACCTGATTGCCCACGAAATCCACCATACCGGCCAGCTGTCCGTCTGGGCCCGGGAGATCGGTAAAGAGCCGGTGAGTGCCAATTTTGTCGGCAGGGGCCTGTTTTATAGTTAGCCTCTTTGAAGGCTTAGTAAATCTGAAATTAGCACTGGAAAAGCGCACAGAGCCGCGGGTTTCCGGTGCTTTTTGTGTAGTAGAGGCGAAAGGAGAAGTACCAAATAAATGGGGAGCATTCTATGGAACGAAAATATCAAGAAATACGTGAGTACACCGGACTGGAAATCAAAGAGATTCTAGATCGTCAGGTGATTGAAGAACTGATTCTGTTACCGATATCAGTAGGCTTGCATCACCCTAATTGGAGAATGGCTCAAAATTTATGTTTGGAATTAGCACAGCATAAAGATGCTCATGTAAGAGCAAATGCTGTGTTTGGATTAGCTCATATCGCAAGGACAAAGGGAGTGCTTGATAAGAGATTAGTAAAGCCGGTTATTTTAAAGGAACTAAGGCAAAATGAAGAATACAGGGGAACAATTATAGATGCAGTAAGTGATATCAATCTGTTTTTAAATTGGAAGTTAGCCAAACGGTATTCTACAGATTAAATCTATAAGTGAAATACGTGCCATGAGAAAATGGAAGGAATCGAAGAAATTCTTTGTGAGATAAGGGATAAAAAATAAAATAATAGGAGGAGGAAGTAATCGGGTGATTCCATACTTACCACATATTGCTGCAAAAATAACTCTGTTAAAAAGTGACGGGAAAGGCAATGGCCGAAATAGGCCAGTGCAATCAGGCTACCGTCCGGCACATTTGGTGAAAGATGATTATTTAACGACGGGTATACATAAATATTATGGAGATGTTATGGTACAACCAGGGGATAGTGTAATGGGGACTATTACTTTTATAACTCCGGAATATTACCCTCGTACTTTATGGATCGGCAGAGTGTTAACAATTCAGGAGGGCAGCCGAGTAGTCGGATATGCCGAGGTAACACAAATATACAATGATATTTTGGTAAAAACAGATTGAACTATTACCCTCCAGAAACGTGAGGAACCAACAATGACCCTAACCCTGGCAGCAACCGGCTTTTCAATCCTGATTACTATAGTCATTTTGTTTCAGGCAGCACTGGCTGCAGGTATGCCCTGGGGAGAGTATGCGATGGGCGGAAAGTTTCCTGGAAGGCTTCCGGCTCCTATGCGAGTGGCGTGCCTGATTCAGATTGTAATTCTTGCTCTGCTTGCGCTGATAGTGCTTAGTAAAGCGGACATTCTTTTGCCCGGCTGGCGGGAGCTTGCGGATGTGGCTGTCTGGTTCGTAGTCGCTTTTTCCGTGGTAGCTTCTGTTCTAAATCTTATTACCAAAAGCGTCCGGGAACGAAGAATCTGGGCACCGGTTTCGATATTAATGCTGATCAGCAGCCTTATAGTGGCACTTGGAGGATAATGGAGGAGCATAAATGAATATTACAAGCGATACAGGAATGAAGAAAAGGGGATTGACCTGTGAGATTCCGAATGAGCGCGGACGTTTCCTGGGAGATCTCCTGCAACCGTTCGATACTGCTGCCTATGACTGGTATAACGGGGGCGAGGAGGCTTATTTCTGTAATGAAGAGATTATTACAGACCCTCTTTTCCCTAATCAGCTATTTGATATGGACGGTGTCGTGCTTAAGGATATTGTAGAGAATAACGAGTACTATATTATTTTTGCAGACCTGAAGGCTTTTCCGAAGGGGACGAAGGTGGTCAATGTTCAGACGTACGAAGAGTACGTAAAAAGTGACTGCCAGTTTGTACTAATCATTGTGGATTGTGTGTATGCTGCGGTTTACTGTAAGGATCAGGACAAACTGGCGGAGCTGTATTTGAATGCACAATCACAGGGCTACAGCAACGT